>NZ_JAOQMX010000001.1 GCF_025960985.1 Flavobacterium psychraerolatum
TGTATGTCCATTTACTCTTTGAAAATCCATATCTCAAAAGTACATTTTTAGAAGCTAAAAGCGAAATGCACTAAAGTACATAGTTTTAACTATTTATGGGACCAATAAATCCCAATAAACTTCACTTTTCTGTGTTACAAATAAATCTCTAAAGTCTAATTTAATAAGTCAGAATCTTCTTTTTCTAACCTATTATATATCTTTTTCACATCCTGTGATGCTTTCTTTTTTAGAATCAAATTAGCGTCCTCTGTGTAAACGAATATCGTATCTCTTACTCCCACAAAGGCAGTATAATTTGATGTCCCAATAGACATATTTCCATTCTCATCAATAGGATGCCCTTTCGCAACTAAATAGTCATAAACAGATTCAAAAGAACCTAAATCTGACCACACAAAATCAGAGGAAACAACCTTTATCTTTTTGCTACGCTCCATCACTGCATAATCAACACTGATTGATGGTATATCCATAGATAAATCTAAGTCTAATTCTCCATCAATATTTCTTTCCCATGCAATTTTCGATTTCTCATAAACATCTGGTTGAAATGCCTTCAATTCTTCTAAGAATACACTCGCTTTGAAACAAAACATACCGCTATTCCATAAAAAATTACCTTTAGCAATAAAATTCATTGCAGTTATCTCGTTCGGCTTTTCTCTAAAAGAAATTACATTATCCCCTTTTCTCTCGATATAGCCGTACCCGGTTTCAGGTTTTGTTGGCTGAATACCAAAAGTAACAATAAACCCATTTGTAGCCTTATCAATAGCTTCATCCATAGCAGACTTATACGCATCCATTGAATCAATAATATGATCTGATGGAGTTATGATTAAAATATCTTCTGGCTCAGATGCAAAGGCAGCAAATGCTATTGCTGCAGCTGTATTTCTAGGAGTTGACTCAACTATATTAATGTAAGGAAGATTTGACTTCTCCATTACTTTTTTACTTAAATGAGAATTATCGATATTTCCTACCACCATAATTTTGTCAGCAACTGCACGATTTCTTTCAACAGTTAATTCAAACAATGATCTACCTTCAAATAGAGATAAATACTGTTTAGGCATACTCTTACGAGACAATGGCCATAAGCGACTTCCGATTCCTCCCGTTAGAACCACATGAGTAATTGATCTTTTATTTTCCATAATAAATTGGTTTTAAATCTATATTTTTAAAATTATCTTTTTTGATTTCTTATAATCTTCCGTCAACACCTTGCTTCAAAACACCCTTTATGTCATAGACGATAGCTTGTGTATTTTTAAATCGCAACAAATCCATACTAAGAAATTCTGTATGAGCTACTCCCAATACTACTGCATCGAACACGGCATTTGGAGCCTCATTCACCATGTTTAATTGGTACTCTTTTTTAACTTCTTCCGGTCTTGCTTGAGGATCAAAAATAGTAACATCGATACCGTATTCCTTTAATGAAAGAATTAAATCTACGATCTTAGTATTACGAACATCAGGGCAATTTTCTTTAAAAGTGATACCCAGCATCAAAAGCTTCGCTTGACCAACTGCAATGCCTCTTTTGATCATCAACTTTACAATTTGGGAAGCTACATATTCACCCATACTATCATTAAGTCGTCTTCCTCCTAAAATAATTTCAGGATGATATCCGATTTCTTGTGCTTTTTGAGCTAAATAATAAGGGTCGACACCGATACAATGGCCACCAACTAATCCTGGTTTGAAAGGCAGAAAATTCCATTTGGTCCCAGCCGCCTCAAGTACCTCATGAGTATCAATCTCCATCAAATTGAATATTTTGGCCAATTCATTTACAAAAGCAATATTAATATCTCGTTGTGAGTTCTCTATAACCTTGGCTGCTTCTGCTACTTTTATAGAAGGGGCTAAATAAGTTCCTGCCGTAATAACAGACAAATACAATTCATTCACTTTTTGCCCAATCTCAGGTGTTGAACCTGAGGTAACCTTAAGTATCTTATCTACGGTATGCTCTTTATCTCCTGGATTAATACGCTCTGGTGAATAGCCTACAAAAAAATCAACATTAAATTGCAAACCAGACACTTTTTCCAATACAGGAACACACTCTTCCTCTGTCACTCCAGGATACACTGTTGATTCGTAAATTACAATATCTCCTTTTTTCAATACTTTACCCACTGTTTCCGAAGATTTATACAAAGGCGTCAAATCGGGACGATTATTTTTATCAACTGGAGTGGGAACCGTTACAATATAATAATTACACTCTGCAATAGCACTCAAATCACTTGTACAATATAGACCTACCGGAATATCATCAACTTGAGTTGAACAAGGGTTCTGATCCAACAATACCGCCTTTAGATCTTCGGACTCTATTTCAAGAGTACTATCTACTCCAGAATTAAGTTCATCAATACGAATTTGATTAATATCAAAGCCCACCACGGTATGTTTTGTAGCAAATAGTCGTGCCAAGGGCAACCCTACATATCCTAAACCTACAACTGCAATTTTTATATCTGAATTATTCATACGCTATTAACACAATCTTTATTTTAAAAACTATTGGTATTGTTTCTCATAGTAAGAGGCATAAGCACCTGAAGTAACACTTGCCAACCACTCTGAATTATTTAAATACCAATTTACAGTTTGCTCCAATCCTTGTTCGAATGTTACTGATGGAGACCAACCTAATTCACTATTAATTTTATTAGCATCAATTGCATATCTCAAATCATGGCCTGGTCTATCTTTTACATAAGTAATCAATTCAGCCGATTCTCCTTGCTCACGGCCTAGCTTAGCATCCATAATCCCACATAATAATCGCACCAAATCAATGTTTTTCCATTCATTAAATCCACCAATATTGTATGTTCCGTGATTTGTTCCTTCATGAAAAACTAAATCTATTGCACGAGCATGATCCACTACAAATAACCAATCACGAGTATAGTTTCCATCTCCATAAACTGGCAATGGCTGTTTTTGAATAATATTATTAATAAATAGTGGAATTAATTTTTCTGGAAAATGATTCGGTCCATAATTATTTGAACAGTTTGTTAATACATATGGCAAACCATAGGTTTCTCCATAGGCACGCACAAAATGATCCGAGCTCGCTTTAGAAGCTGAGTAAGGTGAATTTGGATCATAAGCTGTTGTTTCAGTAAAAAGTCCTTCTGCTCCTAAAGAACCATAAACTTCGTCTGTACTAATATGATAGAATCTTTTACCCTCAAAGTTACCCTTCCATAATTCACGCGCTGCATTCAACAAATTGACAGTACCTATAACGTTTGTCTTGACAAATGCCATTGGATCCTCGATGGAACGATCTACATGAGACTCTGCTGCTAAATGAACAACACCATCAAATTGATGCTTTTGAAATAATTCTTTTATAAATTGTTCATCAGCGATATCACCTTTAACAAAAGTATAGTTTGGTGAATTTTCAATATCTGTAATATTTTCTAAATTTCCCGCATAGGTCAATGCATCTAAATTGAAAATTTGATAATCACTATACTTTGTAACAAACAATCGAACAACATGAGATCCAATAAATCCAGCTCCACCAGTAATTAATATTTTTTTCATTTACTAAAACTTTATATTTTTTATTTATTTTAAACTAATTATAAGTCCATTTTAAGTACACATCCCAAAGATTCTAAAACCAAAACACAATGATTTTTATTTACCTCTTTGATAACCGCTTCTTGATTTGTAAAGGGACCTGTCTCTACTATTATTTTACTTCCTACATTATAACGTGACATCGTTATCTCACTAGCAGTCGGTTTTTCTAACCATTGTTTAATTGTATTAATCTCTATCTCTCGAACAATTGCAGGTTTCCCTAACCAAAAAAGGTAGCGAACAGCACCTGGAGATTGAAACACCAAATTACGCTCTACTTCCGTTAAATGAACAAAAACATAGGAATTAAACAACGGTACTTCTATTTTTTTCTTCCTATCTGACCATTGACTTTCTTTTATTATCAAAGGACAATAACATTCAATTCCTATTTTCTCTAATTGTTCTGCTACCTTCTTCTCCCATTTTGGTTTTGTATACACTACAAACCAATTTTTCTCGTGCTTTGTCATGAAAACTAATTCAATTTTTCAAAATTAAAAACTATTTAATAATAAAACAATAATATCCACTTTTCAACCTGAATCTATTACAAAAATCTAAATTCAATACTAACTTATAAATACTATACGTCTAACAATTTCACCCTATTGATCAAAAAAAGTTCTACATCTAAGTTATTATACTCCTACAAAATTTTATTTCTGAATATCAAATATACATCATGCAGTTATTAAAATTCATTATAACCATTTTTTTTATTTCTTCAGATTTACCCAGTACCAATCTATTGCTTCTTGCAATCCTTGTTCCAACGAAAACTTTGGATTGTATTCTAAAAGTAATTTTGCTTTCTCAATACTAGCCAATGAATGCGGAATATCTCCCATTCTATTAGGACCGTACTCTATTAACACATCAGCAATTCTAGAATCATACTTTGATAAATATTTCTTTAAATAATTTATCAAATTATTTAAAGTATTACGATCACCAAAAGCAGTATTATAAACTGTATTAACTGCTGATTTATTTGTAGCTGTAATGGCCAGTTCATTCATTTGGATCACATTATCGATATAGGTAAAATCACGTGAATAATTACCATCTCCATTAATAATAGGGCTTTCTAAATTCATTAGCTGCATTACAAACTTGGGAATAACAGCTGCATAA
Organism: Flavobacterium psychraerolatum; assembly: GCF_025960985.1. GTDB lineage: Bacteria > Bacteroidota > Bacteroidia > Flavobacteriales > Flavobacteriaceae > Flavobacterium. The sequence continues at coordinate 4,777 of NZ_JAOQMX010000001.1, forward strand.
GCACCATTGGGATCTTGCTTTCTTCCAAAAACATTAAAATATCTTAAACCTATCGTTTCTATTCCATAAGTTCGGGAAAAAATCTCAGCATAAAGCTCATTTACATATTTTGTAATAGCATAAGGAGAAAGTGGTTTACCGATTACATCCTCTACCTTTGGCAACCCCTCTGAATCACCATAAGTAGATGAACTAGCAGCATATACAAATCGTTTTACTTTTGCGTCACTAGAAGCTGTTAACATATTTAAAAAGCCTGATACATTGACGTCATTGGTTGTAATCGGGTCTTTTATGGAACGAGGAACAGACCCCAATGCTGCTTGATGTAAAACATAATCTACTCCCTCAACTGCATTACGGCAATCGTCAAGATTTCTAATATCACCTTCAATTAAACGGAAATTTTCATTTTGCACACAAGCAGCAAGATTGTGCCTATGTCCAGTAGCAAAATTATCCAAACAAATAACACTATATCCTTTTGATAAAAAATGCTCACACAAATTAGACCCAATAAAACCGGCTCCTCCCGTAATCAATACTTTTAGCTTTCTTTGTATTTCCATGTACTTATTAGTTTTTCTTTTTAAAACTACTCCATCTACCTACTGTTTTTTGAAGAATGTTTTTCGGCTTTTCATCATCGTGATATCCATTTGAATAGGCTCCATAACCATATCCATAACCATATGCACTCCCATATTTAGCTTTATTTTCATACCCATTAAAAACGATACTTACATTGCTTAGTTCTTTTCTATTTAATCTATTATTTAGCAAGGTAATCATTTCTTTTTTTGAAAAATTCTGTCTGACAATATACAACGTTACATCAACATATTGTGATAACTCCATAGCATCGGATACTAATCCAACCGGCGGAGTATCCAATATAATATAATCATACGTATTTTTTAATTCTATCATCAATTCTTTCATTCGTTCTGATAAAATCAATTCAGAAGGATTTGGAGGTATAGGCCCCGAAAGAATGACATCTAGATAAGGAATATGTGTTGGGGTAACAATATCTGCAACCTCACTTTGATTAATCAAATAATTCACAATTCCTACTTCATTAGACAATCCAAACTCATTAGCTAATTTTGGTTTTCTTAAATCCAAACCAACAATTACTGTTTTTTTCTCACTTAATGCGAATACGGTTGCGATATTCAAAGAACAAAAAGTTTTTCCCTCTCCACTGATTGAGGAAGTAACCATTACAGTCTTTGCGCCGTCAACATTTTGTTGTTTATATAAAAACTGCAATGATGACCGAATGGCTCTAAAAGATTCTGATAAAGCGGATTTTGGTCGGTCAAAAACAGCTAAGACTGAATTCTCGGGATTGACCCCAACCACTCCAATTAATGGGATTTTGGTTCTAGTTGTAATATCCTCTGTATTTTGAATCGAATCATTAATAAAAAAAAGAATAAACACAAAAATTAAAGGAATCATAATCCCCATAAACAAAGCTAATACATAGTTCACAGAGGTTTTGGGTCCAATTAAACCACCTCCAATATCCTTAGCTGGATCTATAAAATGAATATCTGATAAATTTGCTGCTTTAACAATATCAGCTTCACTTCTTTTCTGTAAAAAAGTACTATATATATTGTCACTCAAATCATATTTTCGTTTGATCTTGATCAATTCCTGTTGATCATCTGGCAATCTTTTGATAGTATTCTCTGTCTGATTAATTTTACTTGTAACTAATGTTAAGTCATACTGTATTGTCGTTTTGAGTGTAGCAATATTCTCTAACAATACATTTTTAACAGACTCCATTTGTATGTCAAAATCTCTGAATATCTTATCACTCTTTACTGCATAAGCCATTTCTGATCGTTGTGTAGAAAGTACTATTAATTTAGAAATACTTGAAACTATATTTGGATCATCAATACCTGCAACCGATGGAGCTGGAAGCTTAGAATAATCTACACTATTTTTTAAATATGCCTTCAAAGAATTACAATAAGCCAACTTACGTATTAATTCATCTTTTTGAATATCAAAATCAGAAATTTTTTCAGAAAACTTCTCACCTCCCGCTTCAATATCGTAAATATTTTTATTTTTTCTAAATGTTTTTAATTGGTCACCAGTTTCCCTTAACTGAGATTCCATTGAAACAAGAGTACTATCAATAAAACTAATGGTATTTGTTGCAAATTGATTTTTTTCATCCAATTGTCTTTTTATCAACATTCTTACAGTTGCGTTTAAATACACAACCATTCTTGCTTTATTCGTCCCTTGCATTCCAAGAGTTAAAATTGAACTCCCTTTATCGTCAGCATTAATACTTACTCCTCTATACCTAGATACTGAGCTGTCAAAATCATTGAACTTTACAAAATATTCATTTCCTATATAAAGTCCTGGATTGTCATTTATCTGTAATTTCCAATTAAGAAAAGGTAACGAAACCATCTCTCCTACTTTATATCTTTTAACAAAATCCCCTATAACAACTGAAGTATTACTATATGAATTGTTTGAATAAGTAATCATTCCTACATTATTCGAAGAAAATGGAATACGGATTTCGTATTCATTATCACTTACAAACTTAACAGCAATAAGAGTATTCACTATTTGACCCTTGTCTTTCTTTAAGACAACATGAAAAGGTATTGCGCCATATGCATCTTCGAGATTGTATTTTCCTTGAATTAAGTAATCAATATAAAATTGCAATTTATCAACTACTAATTCATTATGTGATCTCGATTTAAATATGGTGGAAATAGTACTTACTTGATCTGATATTCCTCCCCAATTAAAGACTAAACTAGTATTGGCAGTAAAAAGTGGATTGCTTTCTTCTTTTACAGAAATAAGTGTTTCCATTCCGTAAATTTTTTGTTTACGAATATTCACTTGATATGCAATTGTAAAAGTTATAATCAAACTGATTAAAAACCATTTCCAATAGCTCAGTATTTTCATTAAAAACCCTTTAAAGTCAAAACTTACTTGGTTTTCAAAAATTGAAAAATCTTTTACATCTAACATTCTTATCTCAAGCTTTTATTTGGTTAGTAGGAAGAACATCGTAGCTGCTAACGAAAACAGTGACACAAAAGTAGTTATAGACTCCAGCCCTGTTTTTCCAGTACCCCAAGTTTTTTGTTTCAATGGTTTTACAAAAATAAAATCATTCGGTTGCAAATAATAATAAGGAGATTTTATCACATTAATATCAGTAAGATCCAAATCGTGTAATTGCACTCCTGTTGGCGATTGCCTCATAATAGTCACTGCTTTCCTATTACCAGTTAATGTTATGTCACCCGAATTAGCTATTGCTTCCAAGACGGTTACACGATTCTGAAATAAAAATTTTGTTCCTGCACTTCCAATTTCTCCAGTTATAGTATATTTAAATCCCGCTAATTTCACTGTAACAAAAAGATTCGCTTCCTTATTAAAATATTCTGCTAATAATTGTTTTTCAATCTTAACGCGGATTTCCTCTGTAGTATAACCAATAACATTTATTTCTCCCAAAACAGGAATTCTAATATTACCATGATCGTCTACTGTAAAACCATCAAAATACAATGCCGAAGGAGACTTACCTACCTCCCCATCTACTGTACTGAAAATTGAAACTAATTTTGGATCTATAGCCTTAATACTCAAACTTAAGACATCATTACTTTGCACTCTATATGGCTTTGAAGCAACAGCTGAAATAAAAAAATCCGAATTCGTACCTTCTTTATTTTGTAAATAATTTAAATCATGCGTTGAAATACAAGAAGTTAAAAACAGAGTAGCAATAGCTAATAAATAGAAAAAACACTTATTCATTTCTTTATTTTTGACAACAAATATAGCTTTTCATTTACTACATTTAAAGTTTGGTGGCTTTTTAAGGTCATTAATTATTTTTGAATGACTTATCAAAAGGAATTCTATGCAAAATACTTCTTCCTAAAGTTACTTCATCTGCGTATTCTAATTCATCTCCTACAGCGATTCCTCTTGCAATTGTAGACATAACAACCGCACTACCAACAATTTGTTTGTAGATATAAAAATTCGTTGTATCTCCTTCCATTGTTGAACTCAATGCAAAAATGACTTCCAATACTTTACCTGATTTTACTTTTTCAACAAGTGGACCAATCTTTAATTGACTTGGACCAACTCCTTCAATTGGAGAAATCTTACCCCCTAAAACATGATAAACCCCTCTGAATTGTCCCGTACCTTCAATAGCCATTACATCTCTAATATCCTCTACAACACAAATAATTTGATGATTTCTATTAGGATTCGCGCAAATTTCACAAATTTCACTATCAGATATATTATGACAACTAATACAATATTTAATATCTGCTCTCATATTTGTCAAGGCTAGTGACAAAAAATCTGTCTGCTCTTTGGGTTGTTTCAATAAATGCAACACCAAACGCAATGCTGATCGTTTACCAATACCTGGCAATTGCGCAATTTCATTAACTGCTTTTTCTATTAACTTTGAAGAGAATTCCATGGCTGAAAAAAGAAATAGGCCAAAAGAGATTACCTCTTTTAACCTAAATAATTAATATTGATTTGTTGCTAGTAAAGTCAAGGTACAAGCTACTTCAGATTTTATATTATTCAACTCCAATAGTTGCATAAACTCCGGGTTTTCGGATCCAGGATTGAAAATTACCCTTTTTGGACTCGCTTCTATAATATAATTATAATAATCTCTTTGCCTTGAAGGATTCAAGTAGAGCGTTACTGTATCAACATTTTTCAAAGGTATAGCTTTAGTTTGGATTTTAATTCCAGATACCTCTCCTGCATTCTGACCGATGGCAAGTACAGAATGTCCTTTACTAACCAAATTCGTAATTGCTTTATTTGCCATTCTTTCCACTTTCACAGAGGCTCCAAGCACTAGTGTTTTTTTATTTCTCATTACCTAAAACTATTTTTTTTTATTTGAAATACAAAAGTAAACTTTTTATAATTCGGTTATGTCTCTAACGACTAATCTTTGTAATTGTTATACTCCAGTTCTTAGTGCTTTTCTAAAAAAATCTCAGCCATCATACATCGTGCACTTCCTCCTCCATGCCCCTCAATAGTACTTAAGTCTGAATGTAAAATTTCGACATGATTTTCTATTTGCTCCTTCTGTCTCACTGACAATGATTCAAAAGCTGCACTACTCATTACCAAATAGCCTTTTCCGTTAGCTCCCGAGACTTGCAACATATTACCCGAAAAGTTATTTAATTGTTTCTCATTAATTAAAATAATTTCCTTATTATCCTTTTTTAAATTTTCCAGAACCATTTTACGTTCTTGTTTGTCATCAATGGCATCTGCACAGATAACTGCAAAAGTTTCCCCGATGCACATCATTACATTCGTATGGTAAATCAATTTTCGCTCTCCATCTATAGTTTGATAAGCTTCAAAAATAATAGGAGCGTAATCAAAATACTCACAAAATTCGATAAATAATTCTTCATCTGATCTAGGCGATAGTGCACAATATGCTTTTTCATTTGCTCTATCCAAAACTATACTTCCAGTTCCTTCCAAATAGAAACCATCTTCTTCGGCAGATGAATAATCGATTATTCCTTCAATAACAAAACCTTTATCCTCAAGAATATCCAAAATATCTTCTCTCCTTTCCAAACGTCTATTTTCTGCAAACATTGGATAAAAACCAACATCACCGTTTTCATGGAAAGAAATCCAATTATTTGGAAAAATACTATCGGGAGTACTTGGATCTAATGTATCATCAACTACGATAACATTCACACCTACATTATTTAATTTCAGTACTAACGCATCAAATTCTTGCTGTGCTTTTGTATTAATACTAGCAGGTAATGCTACTGCATCAGCCGTTTGATAATAATTATTCACCAAAGTCTGTTCATTCATCCGAAAGGCTACAGGACGAATCATCAAAATATTATTTGTAATCTGTTTCATTTTATAAATTTTAATCTCTTAATAATGGTAAAGTAGAGCAACGAAGTAAACCTTCTTGTTTCGCAATTTCAGCATATGAGATCTCCTCTACCACAAAACCTTTATCACACAACCATTTATTCAATCTTTTAAACTTCTTTTCTGACACTACAACATTAGTATCTATTGAAAAAATATTTGAATTCATATTATACATTTCATTTCGCTTTATATGAAATAAATTTTCCATACCAAAAAGCGCAACCAAATACAAATAGTCTGCTTCTTCTCTAAAACCTCTTTTGTAGATAATCGCCTTATCTTTTCCAACAGGTTGAAAACAACAATCCAAATGCAGTGCATTATCTCTAGCCTCAATTTTAGATTTAATTAAATCAAATTCCTTTACAATCTTATTAGGAAATAAAGATTTTATGTATGCCACTCCCTCGGCATTAGTTCGAGCAGTTATGTAATCTTTGTAATCACTCCCTTTATATGTCCCAATAAAAACATGATTACCCCATAACATAACATCACCCCCTTCAATATGAACTTCCTTAGGTGGTTTAACAACCTTTAATGGATTCATCTCATTTATAATATACTGAATAGCATCTAACTCCTGTTCTCTTTCCGGAAGAATATTAGACTTAACAAAAACATCTCCTATTACAAAGCCTATGTCTCGTGTAAAAATTTGATTATAATTCTCAATACATTTGGGCCTATAGACTTCTACGTCAAACTTAAGGAGTACTTTCTCAAAAGAAGACATTTCATCAACCATATCTTTTTCCGAAGGGTATGTACCTGCCAAGATATGCTCTAATGACTTAGGATCATATGTCTCTTGAGCTGTAGGAATTGGCCCGTTACTATTAGCTGTACCCAAAACAACAGCTCTTAATCTTGAAGTCTCATTATTTATATTTAATTCTATCATATACTATTTTAACATTAAACAAAGATAAAAAAAAAGCTTCACCAATTAGTGAAGCTTTAATGAATTAAGCAAATGCTTATTATTTAAATTCTCTCAGTGTAGATCCTGTATAAATTTGTCTAGGACGTCCTATTGGCTCCTTATTCTCACGCATTTCTTTCCATTGTGCAATCCAACCTGGTAATCTACCGATTGCGAACATCACGGTAAACATATCTGTTGGAATCCCCAAAGCTCTATAGATAATCCCTGAGTAGAAGTCTACATTAGGATATAGGTTTCTAGATTTGAAATACTCATCTTCTAAAGCTGCTGCCTCTAATTTTCTAGCAATTTCCAAAATTGGATCTTCAACACCTAAAGTTTCAAGAACTTCATTAGCTGCTTTTTTAATAATTTTAGCACGTGGGTCGAAATTCTTATAAACTCTATGACCAAAACCCATCAATCTAAAAGGATCTTCTTTATCCTTTGCTTTCGCCAAATATTTATCTGTATCACCACCATTATTATGGATCTCTTCTAACATTTCAAGTACTGCTTGATTAGCACCACCATGTAGTGGTCCCCAAAGAGCAGAAACACCTGCAGAAATAGAAGCAAATAAACCAGCATGTGAAGAACCAACCATCCTTACAGTTGATGTAGAACAATTTTGCTCATGATCAGCATGCAGAATAAATAATTTATCTAATGCATCAATAACTGTTTGACTTACTTTATAAGGCTCTGTAGGAATCTCAAACATCAATCTCATGAAATTTTCTACATATCCTTTTGTATTATCATAATAATTCATTGGGTACCCCATGTTCTTTCTAAAAGTCCAAGTAGCTATCACTAAAAATTTACCCATTGTTTTACAAACAGCACAATACATATCTTTTTCATTATCTACGTCAACCGATTTAGGATTGAAAGAAGTCAAAGCACTCGTCATGGCAGCCAAAATACCCATTGGATGAGCCGTTTTTGGAAATCCATCCAAAATACTTTTCATTTCCTCATTTACTAAAGTATGTTTGCGAATATCATTCTCAAATTTCTCCAATATTTCAGCTGTTGGTTTTTCACCAAAAATTAAAAGATAAGAAACTTCAAGAAAATTAGCATTAGCTGCTAAATCTTCGATTGCATAACCTCTGTAACGTAAAATTCCCAGTTCACCATCTAGGAACGTTATTTCACTTGTACAAGAACCTGAATTTTTATACCCTGGATCAAGAGTAACCAAACCCGTTAAATCTCTTAATTTCTTTATATCAATAGCTTCTTCGTTTTCACTCCCTTTAAAAATAGGAAACTCATACTTTTTACCATCGATTTCTAATATAGCTGTTTTTGACATAATACTTTGGAAATAAATCTTATTTTTAATAATCCTCAAAGCTAATGAATTTCAAATTAATTAAAAAATGAATAATGCAATGAAAATGTTAAAACTCACAAAAAAAGCCATTTACTAAAAGTAAATGGCTTTTTATTTTATTTTGAAACAAAAATTATTTTTGTTTGAATGCATTTAAACCAGGAAAGTAAGCTGTATCACCTAACTCCTCTTCGATTCTAAGTAGCTGATTGTATTTAGCCATACGATCAGAACGTGAAGCAGAACCTGTCTTAATTTGACCACAGTTTAATGCAACTGCAAGATCTGCAATTGTGTTATCTTCAGTTTCTCCAGAACGGTGAGACATAACAGAAGTATAACCTGCATTTTTTGCCATATTAACTGCAGCAATAGTCTCAGTTAGAGTACCAATTTGGTTTACTTTTACAAGAATTGAATTAGCAATACCTCTTTCAATTCCAGTTGACAAACGCTCTACATTAGTAACAAATAAATCATCACCAACTAATTGAACTTTATCACCGATTTTTTCAGTTAATAATTTCCAACCATCCCAGTCATTTTCATCCATACCATCTTCAATAGAGATGATAGGGTATTTTGCAACTAATTCAGCTAAATATTCTACTTGTTCAGCAGAAGATCTCACTTTACCAGTTTCTCCTTCGAATTTAGAATAATCGTATTTACCGTTCACATAAAATTCAGCTGCAGCACAATCTAAAGCAATCATGATTTCGTCACCAAATGTATATCCAGCATTCTCAACTGCTAATTTAATAGTATCCAAAGCATCTTCAGTACCTCCTGCTAAAGTTGGAGCAAAACCACCTTCGTCACCTACTGCAGTACTTAAACCTCTATCGTGTAATACTTTTTTCAAACTATGAAAAATCTCAGTACCCATTTGCATTGCATGAGAAAATGAAGTAGCCTTTACAGGGAAAATCATAAATTCTTGAAAAGCAATCGGAGCATCTGAATGTGAACCACCGTTGATGATATTCATCATTGGAACAGGTAAAGTATTCGCCGAAACACCTCCAACATATCTATATAATGGCAATCCTAATTCATTAGCTGCTGCTTTTGCAACTGCAAGAGAAACACCCAAAATAGCATTTGCACCTAATTTTGATTTATTAGCAGTACCATCCAAATCAATCATCATTTGATCAATTACATTTTGTTCGAAAACAGATGTTCCAACAAGTTCTTCAGCGATAAGTGTATTTACATTTTTCACTGCATTCAAAACTCCTTTTCCTAAATAAGCTTTTCCTCCATCACGTAATTCTACAGCCTCGTGTTCTCCAGTTGAAGCTCCTGATGGAACTGCAGCTCTCCCTAAAACACCACTATCAGTGATTACATCTACTTCAATAGTAGGATTCCCTCTAGAATCGAAAATTTGTCTTGCGTGAATTTTAATAATAATGCTCATACTTCTTTAATTTTTAATTTTAATATACAAATATATCCTATATATTCTAATGATAATGTAAAAATTTCTTAATGTTATTAACGAAAACGATGTATTTTATTTTTGAAACAAAATATATTTTGCTATAAACAATACACAAATATAAAATTTAATTTCAAATACTTTATTAACTAAACATTATCCTTTTAAATTATCAACGAATTGGTCAAACAAATAAGCCGAATCGTGTGGGCCTGGACTAGCTTCTGGATGGTATTGAACAGAAAAACAATTTTTATTTTTCATACGCATACCAGCCACTGTTCCATCATTCAAATGAAGGTGTGTAATCTCCAAATCAGCATTAGACTCCAACTCTTCTTTATTGACTGCAAAACCATGGTTTTGAGAAGTTATCTCTCCTTTTCCAGTAATCAAATTCTTCACTGGATGATTGATCCCTCTATGACCATTAAACATCTTGTAAGTAGAAATTCCATTGGCCAAACCAATTACTTGATGACCAAGACAAATCCCAAACAAAGGCTTATCATTTTTCAAAATCTCTTGAGCAACATTAATTGCACTCGATAATGGTTCTGGGTCACCAGGTCCGTTAGATAAAAAATAACCATTTGGATTAAATGAAGCTAAATCAGCATAAGTTGAATCAAAAGGAAAAACTTTAATATAACAATCTCTTTTAGCAAGATTACGAAGAATATTTGTCTTAATTCCCAAATCTAAAGCCGAAACCTTGTAAGTAGCATTTTCATTACCATAAAAATAAGGCTCTTTTGTAGATACTTTTGATGCCAATTCCAAACCTTTCATATCTGGAATATTAGATAACGCAACCTTCAATTCTTCAACAGGAGTACCATCGGTACAAATAACAGAATTCATAGCGCCATTCTCTCTAATATAGCTCACCAAAGCTCTTGTATCTACATCAGAAATACAAATCAAATTTTGTTTAACAAAATAATCTTCTAAACTTCCAGAAGAATCTTCGCGAGAATAATTAAAACTAAAGTTTTTACAAACTAATCCAGCAATTTTTATTCCTCCAGACTCAACTTCATTCTCGTTGACACCATAGTTCCCAATATGAGGATTGGTCGCAACCATAATCTGACCAAAATATGAAGGATCAGTAAAAATTTCTTGGTAACCTGTCATCCCTGTATTAAAACAAACCTCCCCAAAAGTTGTTCCGCTAATACCAATAGATTTTCCGTGAAAAATCGTACCATCACTTAATAAAAGTATGGCGCTCTGTCTTGTTGTATATTTCATTCTTTGATTTAAATTTTAATAGCTTAGAGAATTTCGCATAGCTACACTCATTTGTGGATAAATATTGTGCAAATTTAATCCATAAATACAATGGAAACAAATTTTTAAATAGTAATGTAAAAATAAGTATTCAAAATTACCTGGTAGAAAACTAGAAAAGCTACTATTAGGCAAAAAAAAAGGATAAACTATAAATAGCTTATCCTTAATTTTTATTGAATGATTATCTTCATAATTACTCAGTAGCTTCTGTAGTAGTTTCAGAATCACCTTCAGCAACTGGAGCTTCAGTAGCTTCATCTGCTTTCTTAGCTTTTCCACCACGACGGCTTTTTGCTTTTTTAACTTCTTTTTTACCACCGTTGTAGATTTCATTGAAATCTACTAATTCGATCATTGCCATATCAGCATTATCTCCTAAACGATTTCCAACTTTAATGATACGTGTGTATCCACCTGGACGGTCACCAACTTTAGCAGCTACATCTCTGAATAAATCAGTTACAGCATATTTGCTACGTAAGTAAGCGAAAACAATACGACGATTGTGCGTAGTATCATCTTTAGATTTTGTTATTAAAGGCTCAACAAATTGTTTAAGCGCTTTTGCTTTAGCTACAGTAGTGTTAATACGTTTGTGCTCGATAAGAGAACAAGCCATATTAGCCAACATAGATTTTCTATGTGCTGTCTGTCTGCTTAAGTGATTGAATTTTTTTCCGTGTCTCATGACGTGTTTTTTTAAACCCTCATCTTGCTACTATCCTCTATGGAGAGCAAAATATGAGTAATTTATTCTTTATCTAGTTTGTATTTCGCTAAGTCCATACCGAAAGTTAAATTCTTCACAGCAACAAGTTCATCAAGTTCTGTTAAAGATTTTTTACCAAAATTACGGAATTTCATTAGGTCATTTTTATTGAACGATACTAAATCACCAAGTGTATCAACTTCAGCCGCTTTCAAGCAATTTAATGCTCTAACAGACAAGTCCATATCAACAAGCTTAGTTTTAAGCAGTTGTCTCATATGTAATGACTCTTCATCATAAGATTCTGTTTGTGCAATTTCGTCAGCCTCGAGTGTAATTCTTTCGTCAGAGAATAACATGAAATGGTGAATTAAAACTTTAGCAGCCTCAGTAAGTGCATCTTTAGGATTGATAGAACCATCAGTTTTAATTTCAAAAACTAATTTCTCATAATCTGTTTTTTGCTCCACACGGAAGTTTTCAATTGCATATTTTACATTTTTTACCGGAGTAAAAATTGAATCTGTAAAAATGGTACCAATTGCAGCATTTTGTTTTTTGTTCTCCTCAGCAGGAACGTATCCTCTACCTTTTTCGATTGTTAAATCTAAGTTCAGTTTGATTTTACTATCTAAATTACAGATAACTAGTTCTGGATTCAAAACTTGGAAACCTGAAATGAATTTTTGAAAATCACCAGCTGTTAATTGATCTTTACCAGTAACAGAAATACTAACTGATTCATTATCTATATCTTCAATTTGACGTTTGAAACGTACTTGTTTAAGATTAAGGATGATTTCGGTAACATCTTCAACAACTCCTGAGATAGTAGAAAACTCATGATCTACACCTTCTATGCGGACAGATGTAATTGCATAACCTTCTAATGCTGAAAGCAAAACTCTTCTAAGTGCATTACCAACAGTCAATCCGTAACCAGGTTCTAAAGGTCTAAATTCAAATTTACCTTCAAAATCGGTTGAATCGATCATGATAACTTTATCGGGCTTCTGAAAATTAAATATTGCCATAAATTTCGACTAAGTCAATTATTATTTGTTGTACAACTCTACGATTAATTGTTCTTTAATGTTTTCTGGAATCTGAAGTCTAGCTGGTACAGAAACGAAAGTACCTTCTTTAACGTCATTATTCCAAGTAATCCACTCATAAACATGACTTGAATTAGACAAAGAACGTTCGATAGCCTCTATTGATTTAGATTTTTCACGAACAGCAACCTTATCACCAGGTTTTAAATGGTATGAAGGAATATTTACAACTTCACCATTAACAGTGATATGTCTGTGAGAAACTAATTGTCTAGCACCTCTTCTAGAAGGAGCTACACCCATTCTAAAAACAACGTTATCCAATCTTGCTTCACATAATTGTAAAAGAACTTCACCAGTTACACCTTTAGTAGCAGATGCTTTTTTAAATAAACCTCTGAATTGTTTTTCTAAAATTCCATAAGAATATTTAGCTTTTTGCTTTTCCATTAATTGGACAGCATATTCAGATTTTTTACCTCTTTTTTTAGCCATCCCGTGTTGTCCAGGTGGGTAATTTCTTTTTTCGAAAGCTTTATCGTCTCCGAAAATTGCCTCGCCAAATTTACGAGCAATTCTAGTTTTTGGACCAGTATATCTTGCCATTTCTGTTAATTTTTTTAAAGTAGAGATTATGAATTCAGGTCATATCCTTCGATAATCTTTAGTTCTACCTTGTTATACTTAATTATTATTATTTAAACTCTACGTCTTTTTGGAGGACGACATCCATTGTGAGGCATTGGAGTAACATCAATGATTTCAGTTACTTCGATTCCACCGTTATGAATAGAACGAATAGCAGACTCACGTCCATTACCAGGTCCTTTTACATAAACTTTCACTTTTTTAAGTCCTGCTTCAAGAGCTACTTTACTACAATCTTCTGCTGCCATTTGGGCTGCGTATGGAGTGTTCTTTTTAGAACCTCTAAAACCCATTTTACCAGCTGAAGACCAAGAAATAACTTCACCTTTTTTATTAGTCAAAGAAATGATGATGTTATTGAAAGTAGCAGAAATATGAGCTTCACCCGTTGATTCAACGATAACTTTACGTTTTTTTGCTGTTGCTTTAGCCATATTACTTATTATTTAGTTGCTTTCTTCTTGTTAGCAACAGTTTTTCTTTTACCTTTTCTAGTTCTAGAGTTATTCTTAGTTCTTTGTCCTCTTAAAGGAAGACCTGATCTATGACGAATACCTCTGTAACATCCAATATCCATTAAACGTTTGATGTTTAAAGAAACTTCAGAACGTAATTCTCCTTCAATTTTGAAACCTCCAACTACTTCACGAATTGCTCCGATCTCGTCATCATTCCAGTCTTGAACTTTTTTATCTTGGCTTACTTGAGCTTTTTCTAAAATCTCAATAGCTCTACTTCTTCCTAATCCGAAGATATAGGTAAGTGCTATAACACCTCTCTTGTTTTTTGGGATATCTACCCCTGCTATTCTTGCCATAATTATCCTTGTCTTTGTTTAAATCTAGGATTCTTTTTGTTTATTACGTATAATCTTCCTTTTCTACGTACGATAATGCACTCGGCACTTCTCTTTTTTACTGATGCTCTTACTTTCATTGTGAATTCTTTTAATATCTATAAGTAATTCTTGCTTTTGACAAATCGTAAGGACTCATTTCTAGTTTCACTTTATCACCGGGTAATAATTTGATATAATGCATTCGCATCTTTCCAGATATATGAGCAATTACAACATGTCCATTTTCTAACTCTACACGGAACATAGCATTTGATAATGCTTCAATGATTGATCCGTCTTGTTCTATTGCTGATTGTTTTGCCATAAAATTAAGCTACTGCTTTTCTATTTTTTCCAGTTTTCATTAATCCGTCATAATGCTTATTTAACAAATATGAATTGATTTGTTGAATTGTATCAATCGCAACACCAACCATAATTATTAATGAGGTACCCCCAAAAAACATTGCCCAAGATTGCTGGACATCCATTACACTTACTACAATAGCAGGAAAAATAGCTATCAAAGCAAGAAATAAAGATCCTGGAAAAGTTATTAAAGACATCACTTTATCTAAGAAATCTGAGGTCTCAGCTCCCGGTCTTACACCAGGTATAAAACCACCACTTCTCTTTAAATCATCAGACATCTTATTAGTAGGTACGGTAATAGCAGTATAGAAATATGTAAAAACAACAATTAAAGTTGCAAAAACAAAATTATACCAAAAACCAAACATATTACTAAAAGCGCCAACAATAGATTGTGATGCATCAGATTTTGACAATCCAGCGACAGCTGCAGGGACAAACATGATTGCTTGAGCAAAGATAATAGGCATAACTCCAGAAGCATTAAGCTTCAAAGGAATCCATTGTCTGTTTCCACCCAAACTATCTTGTTCAAAATCTCCTGAAGCAGTACGACGAGCGTACTGAACTGGTATTTTTCGTATTGCCATAGTCAATAAAACACAAGCAATAATAACTAATAACCAAATAATGATTTCGATAACCAATAACATTGGTCCACCATTGTTATTAGTTACTCTTGTTGTAAATTCTTGAATAAATGCCTGAGGAAATCTTGCTAAAATACCCACCATAATTAATAGTGAAATACCATTTCCAATTCCTTTATCAGTTATTTTTTCTCCTAACCACATGGCAAAAATTGTACCCGTAACTAAAATGACAACTGAAGAAAATAAGAATTCAAAAGAATTAAACCCTAATAAAAATGCACTACTAGGTAGAGTTCTGTATAGATTATAAATATACGTTGGCCCCTGAACTAATGTAATAACAATAGTCAACCAACGTGTAATTTGATTAATCTTTTTTCTACCACTTTCTCCATCACTTTGTAATTTTTGCAAATAAGGAATAGCAATTCCCATCAGCTGAACAACAATAGATGCCGAAATATAAGGCATGATTCCTAAAGCAAAAACTGATGCTTGTGAAAATGCACCTCCAGTAAACATGTCAAGAATTGAACCAATCCCTTCTTTAGTTTGACCCGCTAAATTAGCTAATTGGGTCGCATCAATTCCAGGAAGTGTTACTTGAGCTCCAAAACGATAAACTAAAAGTAAACCTAATGTTATTAAGATTCTATTCTTTAATTCTTCGATTTTCCAAACATTACTAATTGATTCAATAAATTTCTTCATACTTAATTGAAAAATTATATCGTTACAGCTTCTCCACCAGCAGCTTCAATAGCGGCTTTTGCAGTTGCAGTAAATTTGTGAGCAGTTACTTTTAATTTTGCTTTTAATTCTCCTCTTCCTAAAATCTTAACGATTTCATTCTTTGTAGCCAAACGGTTTGCTACATAAGTTGTCATATCGACAGCATCTGTAATAATACCATTATCAACTAATAATTGAAGAGTATCCAAATTAACACCTTCGTAATCTTTACGGTTGATGTTTGTGAAACCAAACTTAGGCACACGTCTTTGAAGTGGCATTTGCCCTCCTTCAAAACCAATCTTTTTAGAATAACCAGAACGAGATTTTGCTCCTTTGTGACCTCTTGCAGAAGTACCACCTTTTCCAGAACCTTCTCCTCTACCTAATCTTTTATTTTGATTGTGCGTTGACCCTTCAGCTGGTTGTAAGTTACTTAAATTCATAACATATTTGTTATTTAGCTTCTTCAACAGAAACTAAGTGTTTAACTTTGTTTATCATCCCAAGGATTGCAGGGTTTGAATCATGTTCTACAACCTGACCCATTTTACGTAGACCTAAAGCTTCTAATCCTCTTTTTTGAGAAAGTGGACAGTTGATTTTACTTCTAACTTGTTTTACTAATAATTTAGCCATAATTTCCTTGAATTAACCTTTAAAAACTTTTTCTAATGAAAGTCCTCTCTGTTTTGCAACAGTATAAGCACTTCTCATTTGTAATAAAGCATCAAAAGTTGCTTTTACTACGTTATGAGGATTTGATGATCCTTGAGATTTAGATAATACATCGTGAATTCCTACTGACTCAAGAACTGAACGAACAGCTCCACCAGCAATAACTCCAGTACCATGAGAGGCAGGAATTAAGAATACACGTGCACCACCAAATTTACCTTTTTGTTCGTGAGGTACTGATTGACCATTCAAAGGAATTTTTACTAAATTTTTCTTAGCATCTTCTACTGCTTTCGCAATTGCTTCAGAAACATCTTTAGATTTTCCTAATCCATGTCCTACAACACCATTTTCATCACCTACTACTACAATTGCAGAAAAACCAAATGCTCTACCACCCTTTGTAACCTTAGTAACACGATTTACACTTACCAAACGATCTTTTAATTCAAGACCTCCTGGCTTTACTAATTCTATACTTTTGTATTTATTAGACATACTTATTAGAATTTAAGCCCAGCCGCTCTCGCGCCTTCAGCTAATGATTTAATACGACCGTGATACAAATAACCTCCTCTATCGAACGTTACTACTTCTATCCCAGATTTTAATGCTTTTTCTGCAACAAGTTTCCCAACTGCAGTAGCAACATCAATATTCGTACCTTTTTCTATTTCTTTTTCTCTTGATGAAGCAGCTAATAAAGTAACTCCATTTACGTCATCTATAAGTTGTGCGTAAATTTCTTTATTACTTCTAAAAACAGATAGTCTTGGATTAGTAGCAGTACCACTAATTGTTTTTCTAATTCTGAATCTAATTCTCTGTCTTCTTTGAGGTTTCGTTAATGACATAATCTTAATTTTTTAAGCTGATTTACCTGCTTTTCTTCTTAATACTTCACCTACAAATTTCACACCTTTTCCTTTGTACGGCTCAGGCTTACGGAAACCTCTAATTTTTGCCGCTACTTGACCTAAAAGTTGCTTATCAAATGATGTTAACTTCACAATTGGGTTTTTACCTTTTTCAGAGATTGTTTCCAAAGACACCTCTGGAGCAATATCTAAAACAATATTGTGAGAAAACCCTAAAGCCAAATCTAATCTTTGTCCTTGATTAGAAGCTCTATAACCAACTCCTACCAATTCTAATGATTTAGTAAAACCTTCCGTTACACCAATAATCATATTATTGATCAATGAACGGTACAAACCGTGCTTTGCTCTTTGGTCTTTATGATCAGACGATCTTTCAACTTGAACTTGATCGCCTTCAACTGTAACAGTAACGTCCGAAAACTCCTGTGTTAGTTGACCGTTTTTTCCTTTAACTGTAATAATACCGTCTTTAACTTCAACAGTTACTCCGGCAGGGATTGCAATTGGACTTTTACCTATTCTTGACATCTTCTTATCGTCTTTTAATTAGTATACGTAACAAATTACTTCTCCACCAACGTTAAGTTGTTTTGCTTTTTTTCCTGTCATCAAACCTTTCGATGTAGAAACAATAGCAATTCCTAATCCATTAAGGATTCTAGGAATAGAAGCCGAACTTGAATATTTACGTAAACCTGGTTTACTAATTCTTTGGATATCTTTGATTACAGGCTCCTTAGTATCTTTATCATACTTTAAAGCGATTTTGATTGAACCCTGAACAGAATTGTCCTCAAACTTGTAACTTAAGATATAACCTTGATCGAATAAGATCTTAGTAATTTCTTTCTTTAGATTAGATGCAGGAATTTCGACAACTTTGTGGTTTGCAGCCACAGCGTTTCTAACCCTTGTTAAATAATCTGCAATAGGATCTGTATACATATGTATATATTTGCGATTATGGTTTTCTCCAGACTTTCTGTCGAACCTTTAACCAATTAAAACTCAATATTTTACCAGCTAGCTTTTTTAACCCCTGGTATCAATCCATTATTAGCCATCTCACGAAATGTTACACGTGAAATACCGAATTGACGCATATACCCTCTTGGTCTACCTGTTAATTTACATCTATTATGCAAACGAACTGGCGAAGCATTTTTCGGTAATTTCTGCAAACCTACGAAATCTCCAGCTTCTATCAAAGCTTTTCTTTTCTCAGCATACTTTGCTACCGTTTTTTCTCTTTTAACCTCACGGGCTTTCATTGATTCTTTAGCCATATCTTAATTCTTTTTAAAAGGTAATCCCAATTCAGTCAATAATGACTTTGCTTCCTTATCAGTTTTAGCAGTAGTAACAAAAGTGATATCCATACCAGATATTTTGTTTACCTTATCAATATCAATTTCAGGAAAAATGATTTGTTCTAAAACCCCAAGATTGTAGTTTCCTCTTCCGTCGAAACCAGTAGCTTTAATTCCACTGAAATCTCTAACACGTGGTAAAGAAGATGTAATAAGTCTATCTAAAAACTCATACATTCTTTCTCCACGCAAAGTAACTTTCGCTCCAATTGGCATCCCTTTTCTCAATTTGAAAGATGCAACATCTTTCTTAGAGATAGTAGATATCGCTTTTTGTCCAGTTATCTTTGTCAACTCATCAACTGCATAGTCAATAAGTTTTTTGTCAGAAACAGCTGCTCCAACACCACGGCTTAAAACGATTTTGTCCAATTTAGGAACCTGCATTACGTTTACATATCCGTACTCTTCTGTAAGAGCAGAGATAACTCTACTCTTATATTCTTCTTTTAGTCTAGGTATATATGCCATTACTATAGTACTTGATTAGATTTTTTTGAAAATCTTACTTTCTTATCTCCTTCAATTCTAACTCCTGTTCTAGTTGCTTCCTTTGTTTTCGGATCAATTAGAGAGATATTAGATATTTGAATAGAAGCTTCTTTTTTTACAATTCCACCTTGAGGGCTTTTAGCACTTGGTTTCGTATGTTTCGAAACCATGTTTACACCTTCTACAATAGCTTTGTTTTTCTCACGGTCAACACGTAATACTTTACCTTCTTCACCTTTATGGTCACCAGCAATTACTCTTACGATGTCCCCTGTTTTTATTTTTAGCTTTATCATCTTAAAACGAATTAAAGCACTTCTGGTGCTAATGATACAATTTTCATGAATTGTTTTTCACGAAGTTCTCTTGCTACCGGTCCAAAAACACGAGTTCCTCTCATTTCCCCTGCAGCATTCAAAAGAACACATGCATTGTCATCGAAACGGATATAAGAACCATCGGCTCTTCTCACTTCTTTTCTGGTACGTACTACAACTGCAGTTGAAACAGCTCCTTTTTTAACGTTCCCGTTTGGAGTTGCATCTTTTATAGAAACTACAATCTTATCACCAACAGAAGCATACCTTCTTTTGGTACCTCCTAAAACACGGATAGTTAAAACTTCTTTAGCTCCTGTGTTATCTGCTACTTTTAGTCTTGATTCTTGTTGTACCATAATTATTTAGCTCTTTCTAGGATTTCAACTAATCTCCAACATTTAGTTTTACTTAAAGGACGCGTTTCGCTAATTCTTACAGTATCTCCAATGTTACAGTTGTTCGTTTCGTCGTGTGCATGATACTTTTTAGTTTTCAATACAAACTTACCGTATAACGGGTGTTTTACTTTAGTAACTTGTGCAACAACAATAGATTTATCCATTTTGTTAGACGTTACAACACCTATTCTTTCTTTTCTTAAATTTCTTTTTTCTTCCATCTTTCAGCAGATTACAATTATTGCAATTCTCTTTTAGTTAACTCAGTGGCTAATCTTGCAACTGTTCTTCTTAAACTTCTAATTTGAAGCGGATTCTCAATTGGAGAGATAGCATGAGCCATTTTTAGGTCAGCATATGTTTTCTTAGCCTGGCTAAGGTTTTCTTGCAACTGTGCTGCAGAAAGATCTTTTATTTCTGATTGTTTCATAATATAATATAGATTATGCTTCGAAATCTCTAGCAACAACGAATTTAGTTTTTACTGGAAGCTTTTGAGCTGCAAGACGTAACGCCTCTTTTGCAACTGACAAAGGAACTCCTCCAACTTCAAACATAATTCTTCCGGGTTTAACAACGGCAGCCCAATACTCAACTGCTCCTTTACCTTTACCCATACGTACCTCAAGAGGTTTCTTAGTAATTGGTTTGTCTGGAAATATTTTGATCCATAATTGTCCCTCTCTTTTCATAAAACGAGTAGCAGCAATACGTGCAGCTTCAATTTGACGAGAAGTTAGAAACATACCATCTTCATGTACAGATTTAATACCAAACATTCCATTAGAAAGTTCATGCCCTCTTCCAGAGTTCCCTTTCATTTTACCTTTTTGTACCTTACGGTATTTTGTTCTTTTAGGCTGTAACATTTTTCTTTAATTTAAAAATTACTTTCTTTTACGAGCGTCTGGTTTTCCACCTTTATTAAAGTTAGATTTTCCACGAGGAGAATCTCCACCTTTTCCGCCAGCTTGTTTTTTGTCCATTCCAGCAAGTGGAGAAAGATCTCTCTTTCCATAAACTTCACCTTTCATGATCCACACTTTGATACCCATTCTACCATAAGTAGTATGCGCTTCAGCTAATGCATAATCAATATCAGCTCTGAAAGTTGATAAAGGAACTCTTCCTTCTTTGAAACCTTCCGAACGCGCCATCTCAGCACCATTCAAACGACCAGAAATTAAAACTTTGATCCCTTCAGCGTTCATACGCATAGAGGCAGCAATAGCCATTTTAATTGCACGTCTGTAAGAAATACGGCTTTCGATTTGACGACAGATGCTTGTAGCAACTAGATACGCGTCAAGCTCAGGTCTTTTGATTTCAAAGATGTTGATTTGAACCTCTTTATCTGTAATCTTCTTAAGTTCTTCTTTTAACTTGTCTACCTCTTGTCCACCTTTACCGATAATAATACCAGGTCTAGCAGTAGTGATAGTAACGGTTACAAGTTTCAAAGTTCTCTCGATAATTACTTTTGATACACTAGCTTTTGATAAACGAGCATGGATATACTTTCTGATTTTGTGATCTTCAGCGATTTTATCACCGTAATCATTCCCACCATACCAGTTAGAGTCCCATCCTCTGATGATACCAAGTCTATTTCCAATTGGATTTGTCTTTTGTCCCATCTTTATTAAATTGCTTGTGTGTTATTAATAGATCCTAACACGATTGTTACGTGGTTTGAACGTTTTCTAATTCTGTGTGCACGACCTTGTGGAGCTGGACGAAGTCTTTTCAACATCATTCCACCATCTACTCTAATCTCCTTAACAAATAAACCAGCTTCTTCAATACTAGCATCAGCGTTTTTTTGCTCCCAATTGTTGATTGCAGACAAAACTAACTTTTCTAATTTTCTTGAAGCTTCTTTAGAACTAAATCTCAAGATGTTAAGTGCTCTTTCTACCTTCTGACCTCTTACCAAGTCCGCTACTAAGCGCATTTTTCTAGGTGAAGTAGGGCAGTTATTCAATTTTGCGAAAGCAATAGACTTATTAGCCTCTTTTCTCGCATCTGCTGTTTCTCTTTTACGAACTCCCATTGCTTCTTATTTTTTACCTTTATTTTTTGCTCCAGCATGACCTCTAAAAGATCTAGTTGGTGAAAATTCTCCTAATTTGTGACCTACCATGTTTTCTGTTACGTAAACTGGTACAAATTGACGACCGTTATGAACCGCAATAGTTTGTCCAACGAAGTCAGGAGTAATCATAGAAGCTCTAGACCAAGTCTTTACTACCCCTTTATTTCCACCTGCGATGTTTTCTTGAACTTTCTTGTCTAACTTATAATGAACGAAAGGTCCTTTTTTTAATGAACGTGCCATATCTTATTATTTCTTTCTACGTTCTACGATATACTTATTACTCGGGTTTTTCTTAGAACGTGTTCTATAACCTTTTGCTGGTATTCCATTTCTTGAACGTGGATGTCCACCAGAAGAACGACCTTCTCCACCACCCATTGGGTGATCAACAGGGTTCATTGCAACAGGTCTTGTTCTAGGTCTTCTACCTAACCATCTTGATCTACCTGCTTTTCCAGATACTACCAATTGGTGGTCAGAATTAGATACTGCTCCAATTGTAGCCGCACACGTCAACAAGATTAATCTTGTTTCACCTGAAGGCATTTTGATTGTAGCAAATTTTCCATCTCTCGCCATTAATTGAGCAAAAGTTCCAGCAGAACGAGCAATTACTGCTCCTTGACCTGGACGTAACTCAATACAAGAGATTACAGTTCCCAATGGGATTCTGCTTAAAGGTAATGTATTACCAATTTCAGGTTGAGATTCCGGACCAGAAACTAATTTCTGACCAACTTTCAATCCGTTTTGAGCAATAACATAAGTTTTCTCACCATCAGCATAAGCTAATAAAGCGATAAACGCAGTACGATTTGGATCATATTCGATTGATTTCACTGTAGCTGGAATTCCTTCTTTTGTACGTTTGAAATCAATAATACGATATCTCTGCTTGTGACCACCACCTACGTAGCGCATGGTCATCTTTCCTTGACTATTTCTACCTCCAGAGTTTTTTATCGGCGCTATCAAAGAGCGTTCCGGCTTATCAGTTGTAATAGCGTCATAACCATTCACAACTCTAAATCGCTGACCTGGGGTAATAGGTTTTAATTTTCTTACTGACATTTTTCTATCTTAGATATTGTTGTAAAAATCAATTGTTTCTCCTTCTTGTACTTGAACAATTGCTTTCTTAATTGCATTTGTCTTTCCACTGATTAAACCACTTTTAGTGTATTTAGTAGTTCTATCTGGTCTTACATTCATTGTGTTAACACTCAAAATAGTCACACCATAAGCAGCTTCAATAGCTTTCTTAATCTCGACTTTATTTGCTTTTTTGTTAACAACGAATCCAAAACGGTTTAAAACTTCACTTTCTTTGGTTACTTTTTCCGTTACTATAGGTTTAATTATGATACTCATATCCTATTATTTACTTAAATTTTCTTCAATTACTTCCAAAGAACTCTCCAAAAGCACTAAATTATTAGCATTCAAAATAGCATAAGTACTTAATTCTAAGCTACTTACCACGCTTGATGCTTTCAAATTGCGTGACGACAAATATACATTTTTATTTGACTCACCCAATACAAATAGTGATTTTTTATTATCTAACTCTAAAGCCTTCAAAACATTAATGAAATTTTTAGTGCTTGGTGCTTCAAAATTAAAGTCCTCAAGAACGATAATATTTGACTCTTTTGCTTTGATTGAGAAAGCAGATTTTCTCGCTAAACGCTTCAAGCTTTTATTCAATTTGAATGAATAACTTCTTGGTCTAGGTCCAAAAACTCTACCTCCACCTTTAAACAATGGATTCTTAATACTTCCCGCACGGGCAGTACCAGTTCCTTTTTGTTTTTTAATCTTACGTGTACTTCCCGTCACTTCAGCTCTTTCTTTAGCTTTGTGCGTTCCTTGTCTTTGATTAGCTAAATATTGCTTAACATCAAGGTATACAGCGTGATTATTTGGTTCAATTGCGAATACTGAATCAGAAAGTTGTACTTTTCTTCCAGTATCTTTTCCGTTGAAATCTAATACTTTTACTTCCATTACTTCTCGATGATTACATAAGAGTTATTATGTCCAGGAACACATCCTTTAATAACAAGTAGGTTCTTTTCAGCAACTACTTTTAAAACTCTAAGGTTTTGAACTTTTACATTGTCGGTTCCCATTCTTCCAGCCATACGCATTCCTTTGAATACTCTAGACGGATAAGATGACGCTCCTACAGAACCTGGCGCTCTTAGACGGTTATGTTGACCGTGAGTTGCTTGACCAACACCACCAAAACCGTGACGTTTTACAACCCCTTGAAAACCTTTACCTTTAGATACACCTTGTACATCTACAAACTCTCCTTCAATAAAAATAGAAACATCAATAAGATCTCCTAATTTTTTTCCTTCTGCAAACTCCTTGAATTCAACGACTTTTTTCTTAGCTACAGTTCCCGCTTTTTTAAAGTGACCTAAAGCCGCTTTTGTGGAATGTTTCTCGTTTTTGTCATCGAAACCAAGTTGCAACGCTTCGTACCCGTCAACACCTTTGGTTCTGACTTGGGTAACAACGCATGGACCCGCCTCAATTACAGTACAAGGAATATTTTTCCCGTTCTCGTCAAAAAGACTAGTCATGCCGATTTTTCTACCAATTAACCCAGACATAATTATTAATTATTAATTATTAAATATAAAAATAGAACACATCATTTAAGTGAACTCTTATTTTTAAAGTGGTGCAAAAGTATAACTTATTTACACACAATCCAAAAAAAGTTTTCACTTAAACAAAGTGCTCTCAAATTCTCTTACTTAGAAACCTAAACTTTGATTTCTACTTCAACTCCACTAGGCAATTCTAATTTCATCAAAGCATCAATAGTTTTAGATGAAGAAGAATAAATGTCAATCAATCTCTTGTATGACATAACTTCGAATTGCTCTCTTGCTTTTTTATTAACGTGCGGAGAACGTAGAACAGTGAAAAGTTTTTTGTGAGTTGGTAATGGAATTGGACCTGTAACAACTGCACCTGTAGTTTTAACCGTTTTTACAATCTTTTCAGCAGACTTGTCTACCAACATGTGATCGTAAGATTTTAGTTTTATTCTGATTTTTTGACTCATTTTCTTAAAATTAAGCGTTTCCTTTTGCTTTTTTGATTACTGCTTCTGAAATATTAGAAGGCGTTTCAGCGTAGTGTGAAAATTCCATAGTAGAAGTTGCACGACCAGAAGATAATGTTCTCAATGTAGTAACATATCCAAACATTTCTGATAATGGCACATCTGCCTTAATAGTTTTAGCACCATTTCTATCTCCCATGTCATTCACCTGACCTCTACGACGGTTGATATCACCTACGATATCTCCCATGTTTTCTTCTGGTGTAATAACTTCCATTTTCATGATTGGCTCAAGAACAACAGCCCCAGCAGCCTTAGCTACTTCTTTATAACCCATTCTAGCTGCTAATTCAAAAGAAAGAGCATCTGAATCGACAGGATGGAAAGATCCGTCTGTCAAAGTTACTTTTAAACTATCCACTTGATATCCAGCTAAAGGACCAGCCTTCATAGCTTCACGGAAACCTTTCTCTACAGACGGAATATATTCTTTAGGAACGTTACCACCTTTTACAGCATTAACAAACTGCAAGCCAACACCTGGCTTACCATCAACTTCATCAGCTGGCTCTAATTTAAATACGATATCACCGAATTTACCACGACCTCCTGATTGTTTTTTGTAAGTTTCTCTATGAACTGCAGATTTTGTAAAAGCTTCTTTGTATTCAACTTGAGGCTCACCTTGGTTTACTTCAACTTTGAATTCACGTCTCATACGATCTACCAAGATATCTAAGTGAAGCTCACCCATACCAGAAATAATAGTTTGCCCCGAAGCCTCATCAGTTCTAACTGTAAATGTAGGATCTTCTTCAGCTAATTTAGCCAAAGCCATACCCATTTTATCTACGTCAGCCTTAGTTTTAGGTTCAATAGCGATACCAATTACTGGCGCTGGGAATTTCATAGACTCAAGAATAATTGGGTGTTTTTCATCACACAATGTATCTCCAGTTTTAATATCTTTAAAACCAACTGCTGCTCCAATATCTCCAGCTTCGATATAATCGATTGGGTTTTGCTTGTTAGCATGCATTTGGTAGATACGAGAAATTCTTTCTTTGTTTCCTGAACGTGTGTTCAAAACATAAGAACCTGCATCTAAACGTCCTGAATAAGCACGGAAGAAAGCCAAACGACCTACGAATGGGTCAGTAGCAATCTTAAATGCCAAAGCAGCGAATGGCTCTTTAACATCTGGCTTACGCAAGATTTTAGTTTGATCTTCTTCTAAAAGCTCAGCATCATCAGGATGAATCCCTTCGATACCATCTTTATCCATTGGAGAAGGCAAGTATTTACATACTGCATCTAACATGAATTGAACTCCTTTATTTTTAAAAGATGATCCAGCAATCATAGGAATGATAGCCATATCCATTACAGCAGCTCTTAAAGCAATATTAATCTCTTCTTCTGTAATAGAATCAGGGTTTTCCATGTACTTATCAAGCAAATCCTCATCATAATCAGCTACCGCTTCGATAAGAATATCTCTGTATTCTTTTACTTCGTCAACCATATCAGCAGGGATATCTACAACTTCATAAGTTGCTCCCATTCCTGCATCATCCCAAACAATAGCTTGGTTTCTTACTAAATCCACAACACCTCTAAAATCATTCTCTTCACCAATTGGCAAAGTGATCGCTACAGCATTAGATTTAAGCATATCTCTTACTTGTTGACAAACCATCAAAAAGTTAGAACCTTGCCTATCCATTTTATTAACAAATCCGATACGAGGCACTTTGTATTGATCCGCTAATCTCCAGTTAGTCTCAGATTGAGGTTCAACACCATCAACAGCACTAAATAAGAAAACCAAACCATCAAGAACACGTAAAGAACGGTTTACTTCAACTGTAAAGTCAACGTGTCCTGGAGTATCAATAATATTAAAGTGATAAGGCAATGTCTCAGGCAAAACTTTACCTTGAGTAGTTGGAAAATTCCATTCACAAGTTGTAGCAGCAGAAGTAATTGTAATACCTCTTTCTTGTTCTTGTGCCATCCAGTCCATTGTTGCAGCACCATCGTGTACTTCACCAATTTTGTGTGATTTTCCTGTATAGAATAATATACGCTCTGTTGTTGTTGTTTTACCAGCATCAATATGAGCAGCAATTCCTATGTTTCTTGTATATTTAAGTTCTCTAGCCATTTCTTAAGAATTAAAATCTAAAGTGAGAGAAAGCTTTGTTCGCTTCTGCCATTTTGTGAGTATCCATTCTTTTCTTAACAGCAGCTCCTTCTTCTTTAGCCGCAGCTAAACATTCATTCGCTAACCTTTGAGCCATAGACTTTTCGTTTCTTCTTCTTGAATAAAGAATTAACCATTTCATAGCCATAGAGATTTTTCTGTCTGGTCTAATTTGCATAGGAATTTGGAATGTTGCTCCACCAACTCTACGACTACGTACTTCTACGTGAGGCATAACGTTTGTCAAGGCGTCTTTCCATATTTCCAATGAAGGTTTTTCTGCATCTTGCTTTTTAGCCTCAATGATGTCAATTGCATCATAAAAAACTTTAAAAGCTGTTGATTTCTTACCATCCCACATTAGGTTGTTCACAAAACGTGTTACCAATTGGTCATTAAACCTTGGATCTGGTAAAAGTGGTCTCTTTTTTGCCGCTCTTTTTCTCATGTCTTTTTTTTAATAAAAAGTTATAGGTCATAGGATAACTGCTGTGCATTACAAGCACTGAATAACATTCAAATGTAAATGCATAACTATTAACTTATAACTCCTAACGTTTTAAATTACTTTTTTGCTTCTTTTGGGCGTTTAGCACCGTACTTAGATCTTCTTTGCGTTCTTCCTGCTACTCCTGACGTATCAAGGGCACCACGAACGATGTGATATCTAACACCTGGTAAATCTTTTACCCTTCCACCTCTAACTAATACTATCGAGTGCTCTTGTAAATTGTGTCCTTCACCAGGGATGTAGGCATTCACTTCATTACCATTTGTCAAACGTACACGCGCTACTTTACGCATTGCAGAGTTTGGTTTTTTTGGTGTAGTAGTGTAAACACGCGTACAAACCCCTCTTCTTTGAGGACAAGAATCTAAAGCAACCGATTTACTCTTCTTAGTTATCTGAGTTCTTCCTGTTCTTACTAATTGTTGAATTGTTGGCATAATTAATACTAAAATTTTATTATGTAATTTTAATTCCCGCTTTTTACGGGGTTGCAAATGTATGAAATATTTTTTACTCCGCAAACGTTAATTCATTAATTTTCAACAAGATTATTTAGATATTTGATTTTACCTGCAAACAATTGATATTTGCATTACATTTATAAAAATTATAATTTCTTGAAAAAACATATTCTTTTATATCTACTTTTTATCTCAGGACTGACATTATCAGCCCAAAATTTTTATTTAAAAATTAAAGGAAACACCTTAACAGAAACCAGCATCATAGACTCAACAGCATATCAATCCAAACACAGTAATCTAAAAGCCATAAGTCAAGAAATAGAAAAAACTACACAAAAACTATTGAACATTGGATTTATAACAACTATACCAGGAACTATTATAAAAAAAAACGACTCTACTTACACTTCTAGTTTTGTACTTGGAAAGCAAACAAAATACATACATATATATATAGGTACAAATCCAGAATTACGACAATTCATAAACCCTATTAAAAATGACAGCATAACCGTACCTTATATTGAAATAAAAAACTTTCTTTCCTCAACTTTACAAAAAGCAGAAAAAAAAGGGTATGCATTAGCAAAAATAAACCTAAGCAATATTAAAAAACAGCAAAATAACATTAGTGCAAACTTACTATTTACCAGCGGAACAAATCGAATAATAGACGAAATCATAGTAAAACAGGATCCTAATGACAAAAAAAACATATTACCACCAGGACACCTCAAACAATTAAATTTAAAATTTAAAAAACAAATATTCAACAAAAGCACAGTCTTAAACATCTACCAAGACGTTCAAAAATACCGTTTCATGAATCAAATTAAATTTCCCGAAATTCTATTATTACAAGACAGCACTAAAATATACGTTTATCTTGAAAAAAGAAAATCAAATACTTTTGACGGATACCTAGGATTTAACACTGGAGACAACAACAAACTAATCATAAATGGCTACCTAGATCTAAAACTAGAAAACACATTAAATGCTGGTGAACAATTTTCACTATACTGGAAAACCGATGGGAAAAATCAAAAAACATTTACAACCAACTTAGAAGTTCCTTATATTTTCAACTCCAATATTGGTTTGAAAGCACAAATAAACATTTTCAAACAAGATAGTATTTTTCAAAACACAAAAACAGCAGCAGATATAGGATACCTTATAAACTACAATAGCCGTCTGTATATAGGAGTACAGTTTACCGAATCAAGCGATATTCAGAACAGCAATAATACCACAGTAAAAGATTATAAAAACTCATTTTTTACAGCCAATTACGAATATACCAATTACGACTATAATAGACCTTTATTTCCTCAAAAAAGCTCACTCTCTATTAAAACTGGTTTCGGAAAAAGAACCAACAACGACTTATCAGAAAATAGCATCTCCAACAAACAACTTTACATTGACTTAAAAGCAAGCTTTACTTTTCAATTTAATTTAAAAAACTATTTATACCTTAATTTACAAAATTATTTGTTAAAAAGCCCAAGCTATTTCACTAACGAATTATATCGCTTTGGTGGAACAGCCAATATTAGAGGATTTGCAGAAAATAGTTTACAAGCACAATTCCTTACTTCGATAATTACAGAATATAGGTATGTAGTATCTCCTAACCTCTACCTCCACTCTATTTTTGACTATTCAGTATTCAAAGATCCATTTTCTACAACAGACAAAAGTGAAAGCATCACTGGAATCGGCATAGGGCTAGGCATTCAAACAAAAAACGGATTACTAAAATTAACCTTTGCAAATGGAGTCGAAAAACAACAAAAAACAAACCTATCCAACACAATAGTCAGTCTCAATTATAATATTCAGTTCTAAAAAGTTAAAAAAAAGAATTATTTACAACAAAACGCCTTTATTATGTTTAAATCCTAAAACTCATATGCATGCATAAGAATAGCTCCGAATATATTTGGAATGTTAACAAATAATTAAGATGTTTGTAACACTAATTCAAAATTTATTAAAATGAAACTAAAATTCAGTAGAATCTTAGTACTTATCTTAGTACTAACAACGCAATTTATCATTGCGCAAGAAAGAATTGTTTCAGGAGTTGTTTCTGATGATATGGGAATGCCCTTACCTGGAGTAAGCATTCTTGTAAAAGGAACAAAATCTGGTGCACAAACAAATTTTGATGGAAAATATTCCATTAAAGCTTCACCAAAACAAGTTATTATCTTTAGCTACATCGGCATGGAAACTAAAGAGCTAACCGCTAGTTCAGCAACACTTAACGCTAAATTAGTAAGCACTGCAGTACAATTAGAAGGAGCTGTGGTAACTGCTTTTGGTATCAAAAAACAAAAAAGAGCTTTAGCAGCCGGAACGTCTATTGTAACTGGTAAAGAACTTACCGAAGTTAACAATACAAATGTTTTTGAATCATTATCCGGTAAAATTGCCGGTGTTGACATTAGCGCCCCTGCACAAGTTGGAGCATCATCTAAGGTAGTTATTAGAGGGTTTAACTCGTTATCAAGCAGTAGCCCACTTTACATTGTAGATGGAACACCTATTAACAACAATACCTCAAGTTCATCTGAAACTAGTGCGACAAGAACGTATGATGCGGGAACAGGTATTGGAGATGTAGATCCAAACAACATCGAGAGTATGACCGTTTTAAAAGGAGCCGCTGCATCAGCACTTTATGGTTCAAGAGCTGCAAATGGAGTTATTATTATTACAACTAAATCTGGTAAAAATAATCAAAAATTAACCGTAGAAGTAAGCAGTTCATCTGATTTTTCACAAGTTGCAAGGGTACCACACTTACAAAATGAATTTGGACAAGGATGGAATGGAAAATCATGGTCTAATTGGACTGGATCTCCGAACACTGCTAGTAATGAAAATGGTTCATGGGGACCTGCCTTTAATGGTGAAGTTAGACTTCATGGGACTATTATTGACAACCAACAACAAATAAAACCTTATGTAGCACTTGAAAATAATCTAAGGGACTTCTTCACAATCGGACATACATTTACAAACAGCGTAAGACTTAGTGGTGGAAGTGAAAATTCAAATTTCTCTATCAATTATACTGATGTTAACTCTGATGGAATAATACCTACAAATGCTGATGCGTATTTAAGAAAGACATTTGGTGTAAATGCAGGAATAAAAGGAAAAAAACTAAGTGTAAAAACTAGTATAAACTATGTTAAGAAGGACCAAAATGCTGTAAATACAGGGCAAGGTTCTGCTTCAGGTCAAGGTAACACACTTATGCAAGAGTTATTGCAAATACCTAGAGATATTAGTGTAGTTGATCAAAAAGACTATATAAACAATCCTTATGCAACATCTAGTAATTTCTTTACACCATATTCATCTAATCCATATTTTGTAGTAAATGAAAACTCTACTAAAATTGATGGAAACAGGTTATATGGTAATGTAAATTTCAACTATCAATTTAACGAAAAATTATCTCTTAGCTACCAAGTAGGTGGAGATTATGGAGTTGAAAAACTAAAATCTTACGGTGCAATCATAAACTTCACTCCGGGATCTGCACAAGATAATGCAGCGACAATCCCAACGGTTGGTGGTGTAACAGAAAACACTAGAGAGAATGTACAATTTGACTCTAACATGATTTTAAGCTACAATACAACAATTAATGATGACATCAATATTACTTCTTTTATAGGATTTAATACAAATCAAAGGAAAAATAGTTTATTACAAGCTTCTATAACAAACTTAGATATTCCTGAATACTATGAATTATCAAACTCATCTGTTAAACCACAAGTTGTACAAAACAATTTGTTTAGAAAGAGTTTTGGTGCTTTTGGATCTGTTGAAACAGCATACAAAAACCGTTATTTTTTAACAGTAACAGCTAGAAATGACTGGTCGTCAACTTTACCACAAGGAAATAATTCATACTTTTATTCATCTGCTGCATTAAGTGCAATCGTATTAGACGCTCAAGACTATTTCTTAAAAATAAGAGCATCTTATGCCGAAATTGGTAAAGATACTGATCCATACCAAACTCAAACAGCATTAATATCCGGGAATGCATCATTAGGATTCGGAAACATATTCTTGCCTATTGGAGGAGTTAATGGATACGAGTTCTCATCAAATTTAGGAAATAAAGATTTGGTACCTGAAAGAACAAACGAAATCGAGTTCGGTTTTGAAACTAGTTTATTTAATAAAAGAGTTTTTCTTGATGGATCATTTTATAGTAGAACAACAAATGATCTATTATTCAAAAGACCTTTACCAACATCAACAGGATATGCGACACAAACTGGAAACATATTAGATGTACGTAATCAAGGGGTTGAATTACTTTTAAATGTTGTTCCTGTAAAAACAAATGACTTTAAATGGGATATCACCACAACATTTACTAAAAACGTAGGTGAAGTACTGAATATCGCTGGTGGAGTAGAAAAATTAAATTTAGCTAGTAACTATGGAGTAACTTTTAATGCAGTTAAAGGACAACCATTAGGAGTGTTTTCAGCAAAAGTCCCTGTAGTAAATGAGCAAGGACAATATGTTGTTGATCCAGCAACTGGGTTTTACAAAATAACAAATGATGAACAAAATATCGGAAATGCACAAAGAAAATTCGTAATGGGTTTGAAGAATGTATTTACCTATAAAAACATTGCCTTAGCAATGGGACTTGATTGGAAACAAGGTGGGAAAATGTACTCTTATACTAAGAGACTATCTAACTTTGTCGGAAATGGAATAGAGACTACATACAATGACAGAAACACATTTATTGTTCCAAATTCAGTTAATGAGGTAACCAATAGTGATGGAGCAGTAACAGGCTATACCGAAAACACAAAAGAAGTAAGCATTGGTGAAATTGCAAATTTCTATAATACAACTAATAATCCTGGAATCGAGCAAACACATGTAATTGATAAAACTTTTGTTAGACTAAGAGATGTGTCATTGACATATACCCTTAACTCAGAATTAGTTAAAAGATTGGGATTAAGTAGAGCATCATTCAGCCTATATGGTAAAAATTTAGCCTTATGGACTCCTAAAGATAATCCATATGTAGATCCAGAATTATCAACTTTTGGAACAGGATTATTAAGTGAGCAAGGTGAATTTGGAACTAACCCTTCACAGAGAAGTTATGGTGCTAGCATCAAACTAACATTTTAAAAAGAAAGAAAATGAAAAAATTTATAATAAGTATATTAGTTATTTCAGCAACATTTACCGCCTGTAATACCGACCTAGACATCAATGCAGATCCAGATTCACTAAATCCTATAAATGCGCCTCTTTCGGCACAATTACCTGCAGGTATAATTGGAGTGATTGGTTCAGAGGGAGCTCCATTAGCCATTATTGGGGGAGTTTGGTCTCAGTATTGGACACAAAGTAATTCTGCAAACCAGTATAAAAACATAGATAATTATTCGATTGGAACATCAGACTTCAACTATGCTTGGGACGGAATGTATGATGCATTGGGAGACATTAGAAACATTAAAAGAAGAGCCTTGGTTGAAGAAAACTGGAACTACTTCTTAATAGCTACTGTTCTTGAAGTACAAGCATCTCAAGTATTAACCGATTTTTACGGATCAATACCATATAAAGAAGCTAATGACATTACTTTATTAAATCCTAAATTTAATACAGGAGAAGAGGTTTACACTTTCATGATAGACGATTTGAATTTAGCACTTTCAAAAGATCTATCTTCATCTAAAGGTAGTATTCCTGCCAAAGATGATTTATTATTTGCAGGAGACATGAGTGAATGGACAAAATTCGCGAACACTTTAAAACTTAAAGTATTCATGAGACAGTCTAACAGTAGTAGAGCTTCAATTGCAAGCGCTGGAATAACAGCAATGATAACAGCCGGAACAGAATTCTTAACAGTTGATGCAGGAATGGACCAATTTAAGAATGAAGTGAATCAAAGTAACCCTTTGTTTGAATTTAATAATAGAAAATTAAATGTCGCTACAAATTTAAGAATGAGTACAACATTAGCTTCTTATTTTGACGCTAACGCAGATAGTAGAAAAGCAGCATATTATCTTCCAGGAAACTCCCTAAATCAAGGAGATTACAACAACCCAGTTGGCGCTGGAACAATAGCAATTGTAAAACTAAGCGCTTTTACACCCGCATTTTTATTGAGTGCAGAAGAAAGCTACTTTCTACAAGCAGAAGCTATGGAAAGATATAATTCTGGAACAGGTGCAAAAGAATTATACGAAGCTGCTGTAAATGCAAACTTTGCAAGATATGGATTAACTGCAGATACATTATTGGCAGGAGCATATGCTTACCCAACAGGAACTCTTGAACAAAAAATTGAAGCAATCATCACACAAAAATGGATTGCAAGCTTTCCTGGTAATGGTTTTGAAGCCTTTTTTGAAAAAAATAGAACTGGATATCCTAAAACATCTACTGTTTACCAAACAAGTGCTTCCTATATTGCAGGACAATTTGTTTATTCTTTAAATGGTGCAACAAATGGATTATTTCCACAGCGATTAGCATATCCTTTAACAGAAAGAAATGCAAACCCAAACACACCAGTATTACAACCAATAACAACTGCCATTTGGTGGAAATAAAATATAAAATTATGAGAAAAATAATCATCGCTATTTTTATTGCAAGCTCACTTTTTACTGCTTGTTCTAATGTAGAAACGGACAATTTATCACAAATAACAACATTTGCAGTTTTCACTATTACTGGAGACAATCCCTATTTTGTAAAACAAGGATCTACATATGTTGATCCAGGAGCAGTAGCAAAAGAAGGATCAAAAGTAGTACCAACTGTAACGACAGCTCTAGGAAAATACAGAGGATCAACTACTCTTGACACTTCAATAATGGACGAGTATGCTGTTACTTATAGCGCTACAAACTCTGACGGATTTGTTGGAAAAGGGTCTAGAAAAGTAATTGTATATAAAACTGGAGATTTAATTAATAGTATCGAAGGTGTTTACACAAGTACTATTTTGAGAAACGGTACAAATGATGGAGATTCTTATATTGACATCGAATACATCTATATTTGGAAAAATACAGACGGAACATATCAAATATCTGATTCATTTGGAGGCTGGTATGAGTTTGGTAGAGCAATCGCTCATAGTGAATCTCCAGGAGGAATTATTAAAGCGATTGATATCCCAACCAATAACTTTACCTTTCCAGGAACGCAAACAAATTCTTACTTTGGAGGAACAGTAAATATAACGGGATTAACGGTTAATCCTATTACAAAGAAATTAGTCTTGAATACTACCTGGGTTACAGGTACAACAACATATAATTTCTTAGCAACATTAACTCAAGTTCAACTTTAATATCATAAAAATGAATATAGTAAAAAACAATATAATAAAACTCCTTCTTGGCTTTCTTGTCTTCGCCTCTTTTGCATCATGTGACGAAGGTGGAAACCCAACTGCAGGAGGTACATCTACAGAAGCATATGCTG
Source organism: Flavobacterium psychraerolatum (assembly GCF_025960985.1). Classification (GTDB taxonomy): domain Bacteria; phylum Bacteroidota; class Bacteroidia; order Flavobacteriales; family Flavobacteriaceae; genus Flavobacterium. Next base: position 40,776 of record NZ_JAOQMX010000001.1, read on the forward strand.
GAGATTGGTATATACAAATTACCAATACAACTGGAGATATAGAAGTAGATTATTCTTTACATTCTACATATAACACCGCTGCCAATGACAATACAATGTGGATTGATGATGCAAAACATGGTTGGTATTTAAAATCTAAAGTAACAATGGATCTTGCGAAAGGTACATTCACAGCTACAGCAGTACCCAACTTACTTGAAGATGGAACAACAGTAACTATCACTGATGGTAAAATTGAAAAAGGTGCTGGATTATCTAAAGCAGGACATGTAGTAGATAAAATATCATTTAAAGCTACATTTAGCTATGATCCAACAAAAGTTTTGATTTATACTGGACATAAAAGAACAGGATTCTTAGAAGATGAATATTAGACTACTGAATATCTAATTTTTTAAAACCATCAGCTTTCGCTGATGGTTTTTTTATATCTTTGTACCATGGAAAAAGAACATCAAATATTTGGAATAAGAGCGATAATTGAAGCAATTCAAGCGGGTGCTACTGTAGATAAAGTATATATTCAAAAAGAAGCTTCGGGCGAATTGATGAAAGACTTAATGAAAGTTTTGAAACGAGGCAATATCAATTTTTCTTACGTTCCAGTTGAGAAATTAAATAGATTAACACCAAACAATCATCAAGGTGCAGTTGCAAGTATCTCTCCTATTTCCTTTTTTGATTTGGAGACTTTGATTGAGACAGTATTAGAAAATGGAAAAGCTCCATTGTTTTTAATATTAGATCAAATATCAGATGCTCGTAACTTTGGTGCTATAATACGTACTGCTGAATGTACAGGCGTGAATGGAATTATTGTTCAAAAGTCGGGATCGGCTCCTGTAAACGGAGATACTGTAAAAACTTCTGCAGGTGCAGTATTTAATATTCCGATTTGTAAAGTGGAACACATTAAAGATGCTATTTTCTTACTACAAGCAAGTGGTATTAAAACCGTAGCTGCAACAGAAAAAACAGACAAGAACATATATGACATCTCATTAAATGAAGGAGTCGCTATCATTATGGGATCTGAAGATCGAGGTGTTAATCCATCGGTTCTTAAAATCGTTGATGAAAAAGCAAAATTACCTATGTTTGGAACTATCGGGTCACTGAATGTATCTGTAGCTTGTGGTGCTTTTTTATACGAAGCAGTAAGACAGAGAAGTTAAATTCCCTAGCCTCTGAAATGAGAACTAGATACTTTGGAAATAAATACAATCTAAAACGAATTAGAACTCTGCTTCTGATTCGTTTTTTTTATTTTCTACTAATTCATAATTAACATTCCAATTGGAATAAAAATATTCCTCAGGAACAGGTTCTGGAATTGGAAGATTCACAAAATTTCCATTTTCATCGAAGCGTTGCATGAATTTATCTCCAGAAGGATCATATTCTGGACGTTCCCAATCGTATTTAATAATTTTTTGATGTTCGGGTGTCTTTTTTATAAAAGCTAATATCAAACCCGTAATTAATCCTGCAAGGTGTCCTTCCCAAGAGACCACTTCATCTACCTTGGGGAACACATACCATACCATTCCGCCATAGACCATGATAACTGTTAACGACAATGCTACTAATCGATAATATTTACTGAGGATACCTTTGAAAAAAATATAACTAAACAGTACATATATCAATCCACTGGCCCCAATATGGTAACTAGAACGACCGATTAACCAAGTTCCTAAACCTGAAAATAGGATTCCGAGAACAATTATTGCAGTCGATTCTTTGGCATAAAAAAATTGAAGTGCAGCCAATAAAACGAACAGCGGCAAAGAATTATTATACAAATGACTTAAATCGGCATGGATAAATGGACTAAATATTACTCCTTGTAAACCCGAAAATGTTCTTGGATAAATTCCGTTTTCTATAAAATCGTAATCAAATCGTATTTGGAGCCAATATACTACCCAGAGGGAAAGCACAAAAAAAAGTGGTACCCCCCAAACACTATTGGAATATTTAATATCATTGTCCATAAATTATTCTTTGCAATAAAGGAATCAATAATGTAACCAAAAAGGACAATTGTGCAATTATGTCATACTATGTGACTATTGACTCCTCTTTTTGCCATAATTGCCCTTGAGAACACGAGTCCATTTTAGCTCCGATCGAAACGGCATATTTATATAACTCTTTTTTGAGATATAAAAGATATAGTGTAGAGCGGGAATAGCTCCAAATTAAAAATAGAATCCTTAATTTTGTTGTATCCTACTTTTATATAGGATTACCAATTTATATATTTTACAATAAAAAAATGGAAGCACCATTAGCAGAACGTATACGTCCACAATCCTTAGAAGAATACATAAGCCAAGCGCACCTTGTGGGACCCAATGGCTCGTTAACACATCAAATAGGAAGAGGCCTCATCCCTTCACTACTATTGTGGGGACCTCCTGGAACTGGTAAAACTACTTTGGCCCAGATTATTGCACAAGAATCTAAGCGACCCTTTTATGTATTGAGCGCCATCAACTCGGGGGTAAAAGACATTCGAGAAGTGATTGACAAGGCAAAGCAGAGTGGTGGTTTGTTTACGACCAAAAACCCCATTTTGTTTATTGATGAGATCCACCGGTTTAGTAAATCACAACAGGATTCTTTATTGGCAGCGGTCGAAAAAGGTTGGATTACATTGATTGGGGCTACGACTGAAAACCCGAGTTTTGAGGTAATACCAGCTTTACTCTCTCGCTGTCAGGTCTATATATTAAATCCGTTCACAAAGGAGGATTTATTAGCTTTATTGAACAGAGCTTTAAAAACGGATCCTTATTTAAAGGCTAAGAGTATAGAATTAACCGAAACAGAGGCTTTAATGCGTCTTTCTGGTGGTGATGGCCGTAAGCTATTAAATATTTTTGAATTGGTCATAAATGCTTCTTCTGGCGACAAAATTAAAATTACAAACGAGCGTGTGTTGCAATTGGCACAACAAAATACGGTTTTGTATGACAAAAGTGGTGAACAGCATTATGATATTGTTTCGGCTTTTATAAAATCGATTCGAGGGAGTGATCCCAATGGTGCCGTTTATTGGCTGGCCAGAATGATTGAAGGTGGCGAAGACGTGAAATTTATCGCAAGACGAATGCTTATTGCTGCTAGTGAAGATATTGGAAACGCCAACCCAACAGCATTGATTATGGCCAACAATACGTTTCAGGCTGTGACTACAATTGGTTATCCAGAGAGTAGAATTATCTTGAGTCAGTGTGCCATTTATTTGGCAACTTCTCCTAAAAGTAATGCGAGTTATATGGCTATCAATCAAGCACAGCAATTGGTAAAACAAACTGGCGATTTATCGGTGCCTATTCATTTACGAAATGCACCAACAAAATTAATGAAAGAATTGGGTTATGGTGATGAGTATAAGTACTCACATGACTATGTAAACAATTTTGAAGTACAAGAATACTTACCCACAGAATTAACTGAAACTGTCCTGTACAATCCAGGTCAAAATTCTCGTGAAAATACAACACGAGAATTTTTGAAAAATCGATGGAAAGGTAAGTATGGGTATTAAGCCTTTGACTACTATCCTTCAACTGGTTTGCTAATTAGAATTTTACCGCTATTACTTCAGATACTAAAGTACCGTTTTGATACGAATCAAAAAACCATTGATTATCTTTGAGTGATAATACCCCTTGAATATCTCCCTTGATGGCGATGAAAGAATTTGGATTTCCAGTTTTCATTAATTTCATGACTACTTTGGGTGTTTTATCAATTAACTGGTAACCCGTTTGTGTGGGTTGTGCATACAATACATCTGCAGCTGAATTGGTCACAACGGTAGAAATGGGGGTATTGACAACAACAGCTTTTACTGTTTCGACTTGATTTGTAACTATAGCTTTTGCAGCTACTGGTTTCCCACTGTATTTATATTCTAATTTGTAAACCGATTCGAACGCATCATTCAGAGCTTCTTTATAGGCTTCGCCATAATCTTTTTCTTTACTTTTACCGACTTCTGAAGTGTACACCACTTTTCCATAACAGTCTTTAAATTCAATGTATAATTTTGTAGTCAAGAAACCAGAATCTTTTACTACATCTACATTAAGTACACTACAGCGATCTGGAAACTCGTTTGCAAAATTTACGTTTGAATAAATACCTACAAACCCAGCTTTTTCTAAATTGAATTTGGTTAAGGTCGATAGTCTGTACTGATTGTCTTCACTTTGAAAACTATATCTCACAGGGATTATCACAGCTGCATAATCATTGATTGATTGTGCAAAAAGAGAATTCGATAGGATAGCAAAGAGTAGTATTAATTTCGTTTTCATATTTAGTTTAATTATTGTTATTATAGTTGTCATTTTATAAATATTTTTTCAGGTCTAATAAGTGATTCACTTGTTTGATACTTGTGTGAATCTCTGGATTACTTTCTCCAAAATAAATGGCATCCAAACCTACATCCAAAGCACCTTGAATATCTGCATCTAGAGAATCACCGATCATAATACTATTTTCTTTAGTTGCATTTGCTAAATTCAACGCATATTCAAAAATAATAGGATTTGGCTTTTTGACTCCCGCCATTTCAGAATTAGTGATAGTTGCAAAAAAGGGTGTCAATTGGGAATTAGTCATTTTACGACATTGCACCTCAGCAAAACCATTCGTAATGATATGCAGTGTATATTTGGATTGTAAATACTCCAAAATTTCAATAGCACCATCAAAAAGATGATTGCTATCTGGTAGTATATCGATATATTGATCTGAAATAAAATCAATTTCTTGGTCTGTAATCGAATATTTTAAGGCATCAAAAGAGAATTTTAAACGATTATAACGAAGTTCTTGATGAGTTATTTTATCATACTGAAATAATTTCCAACACGATTGATTGATTGGTACATATTCTTTGATAAAAGTATCAATTTGAATACTTGGATGCCTTTCGGCGAAAATGGTTGCGAAAGCTAGTGTCGAATTTTTATCAAAATCCCAAAGGGTATGATCCAAATCAAAAAAAATGTCTGTTATGTGTGGTAATGTCATATTGCTTAAAAAATTCCTTCATCTACAAAGCTAAAGTAATTATTCTCGGTAACAATCAAATGATCCAAAACTTTAACTTCTAGGCTATCACCTGCCATTTTTAACTTTCGAGTAATATTCTTATCTGCTTCACTAGGCACCAAAGTTCCTGAGGGATGATTGTGGCACAAAATAAGTGATACTGCTCCTAGTTCCAAAGCATTCTTAAAAACTAAGCGTACATCTACGAGCGTACCTGTAATACCGCCAATACTCAATTGTCTTTTGGAAATGATTTTGTTTGAATTATTGAGATACAAAATCCAAAATTCTTCGTGTGGTAATTCCCCAATGATGGGTTGCATGATTTCGAATACTAATTTGCTTGAAGTTACCTTGGTCAATTCTACAGCATCCTCTGCCCTCCGTCTACGACCAAGTTCTGATGCCGCCATGATCGAAATTGCTTTAGCCTCTCCGATCCCTTTAAACTCGGTTAACTGAGTTAATGTCATTTTACCTAAAGCATTTAGGTTTCCGCCTACTGAATTTAGGATTCGTTTGCTTAACTCCACCGCGGATTCATTTCGGCTACCCGAACCAATAAGAATGGCAATCAGCTCTGCATCACTCAAAGCATTTTTACCTTTGAGCATCATCTTTTCGCGAGGTTTATCATCCTCGGACCAGTGGGTAATTGGGAAATGATTGTTTTCCATAACGTAAAAAAATCAGTAGTTTATAGTATAGCGAACCAAACATAAAACTACTAATTTTTAAAACACAACCTCTTTTTATTTTCGACTTATAAAAACATTATAGCATTAAAGCTTTTACCTCGTCAAAATTCAATCCACCATAGTTTCCTGAACTCATTAATAGCAATGCCGAATTGTCAAATTGCAAACTAAACAAGTATTCTTTAAAAGCCACTGGGTTGGTATAGATAATTAAATCTTTTCGATTAAAAGCGGTTGCGATTTGCTCATAGGTTACCTCTTCTAGCTGCTTAATTTTCACAGCATCTGGCGAGTAGAAAACAACAGCTACATCTGCATACTCTAAAGCGCCCTCATATTCTTTTAAAAATTCAGCATTCAAACTACTGTAGGTATGCAGCTCGAGACATGCAATAAGTTTTCGATCTGGGTATTGTTCTTTTACAGCTTTGGTGGTTGCCGCTACTTTACTTGGTGAATGTGCAAAATCTTTGTAAGCCACCTTGCCTTTGCTTTCACCGATTTTCTCCAAACGTTTTGACGCGCCTTTAAAACTAGAGATAGCTTCATAAAATTCGGCTTCATCCACACCCATATTTTGGCAAATCCATTTTGCGCCTGCCAAATTATTCAAATTATGCGCTCCAAACACTTCAATAGGCATATCGCCTTCTGGCGTTTCTAGCAAAGTGGTTCCGTTTTCTACTTTATAATTTGGTGTTGTGTATGGTAATTTTCGAATAGGATTCCCAGCTGCTTCAGACACATGTTTTACTTCGTGATCTTCTTCATTATAGACTAAGATTCCACCGTTGGTGATTTTCGCAACAAAAATTTCAAATTGCTCTACATAATTCTCATAGGTAGGAAAAACATTGATATGATCCCACGCAATTCCAGAGATCAAAGCAATATTAGGTTGGTACAAATGAAATTTTGGACGTCTATCAATTGGTGATGACAAATATTCATCTCCTTCGAGCACCATAAAATCATTTTTTTCTGTAAGGTGTACCATTGTATCAAAACCTTCCAACTGTGCGCCTACCATATAATCAACTTCGATATTATGGTAATGCATCACGTGCAAAATCATTGAAGTAATCGTTGTTTTACCGTGCGATCCACCGATAACAACACGAGTCTTGTTCTTGGATTGTTCATACAAAAATTCTGGATACGAATATATTTTCAAACCTAGCTCTTGTGCTTTCAACAATTCTGGGTTATCGGCTTTGGCGTGCATTCCTAGAATAATAGCTTCAATATCATTCGTGATTTTTTCGGGATACCATCCTAGCTCTACCGGCAGTATTCCTTTTTTGTCCAAACGAGATTTTGATGGTTCAAAAATTGCATCATCACTCCCTGTAACCTGATATCCTTTGTTGTGTAGTGCCAAAGCTAGATTGTGCATTGCGCTCCCTCCAATGGCAATAAAATGTGTTTTCATTATTTATTCTTTATAAGTTGTTGCCTAATTGATGGTTATCAATTGACGTTTATTTTTGTTTGTAATCATCCAAAATCACTTTCGCTTTTTCTGGTTCGTTCATTTTATCTTTGTAGAGACTAGCTAATTTTTTATACGAATGCTTGGAGCCTCCTACCGCAATTGCTTTTTTATAATAATATTCAGCCGTTTTGTAGCGATTATAATATTCTTCAATATGCCCTCGCGCTAAATAGCCATCAACCGGTGACAAGGATAATAATTGATTGGAATAAGCAATTGCCTTGGACTCACTTCCACCAATAATTGCAGGAAGTTTGAGGTATAGTTCAATCAAAGCCCATCGTGCTTCAACATGTTTTGGATTCAACTCAACGGCTTTTTCAAAAGACGCTTTGATATCTCCAATCATTCCAAGTGCTCGAAACTTATTTACTGCCAATGCTTTCATACCCAATGCACCACCATACTTATAGTAATAATCCGCCTCATACGGCTTCAGTAGTTTGAGTTTACTGTAATATACTAACGCTTTATCCCAATATTTATTGAACCCCGCAATATCCCCCAATGCTTCTAAGGCTTTGAGATTATTGGCATCACTTTTTAATATCAATTCATACTGTTTTTGAGACTGCTCACTTTTATCCATGTCAAAATTTTCTTTGGCTTTCTCAAAGCTAGATTGAGCCATCAAAATCATTGGAAATAATAAAATAAAAAGATATTTCATTCTTCAAAAATAAAGAAAATTTTATAGGTATTCCTTATTTTTTGAAGAACCTCTCTTATAAATTACTTGATGAAATCATAACGGTAATAAAAACTTTAAAAAACCTTCTCCTAACAATTAGCTTTTACTTTAGTTGAATCAATTTAGAGCTTAAATTTTTATACAAAAAACATTTACTAGCTTTTATTATTAAAACCAAATGAAAATATTTTATGCTATCCAAGCCACTGGCAACGGGCACATCAGCAGGGCGACACAACTTTACCCTTATTTAAAGAAATTTGGCGAAGTCGATTTTTTTCTCAGCGGGAATAATGCTACTTTGGACATTGACCTTCCTGTAAAATTCAAGAGTAAAGGGTGCAGTTTGTATTATAGTAAATGTGGTGGTTTACACTATCCTAACATTGTGAAAAATATTCGACCCCGTCAAATTTACAAAGATGCCGATAATTTACCCTTAAAAAATTATGATGTCATCATAAATGATTTTGATTCGGTTACCGCTTTGGCATGCAAAATGCAAAAAGTTCATTCAGTACAATTTGGACATCAAGCAAGTTTCATTTCGGATAATACCCCTAGACCAGAAAAAAGAAGTATCATGGGCGAATTGATTTTCAAACATTATGCACCTGCACCTCAGAACCTCGGATTACATTTTGAGAATTACGATTCCTTTATTCGACCTCCCATTATTAAGGACGACATAGTACATTCCACGCCACAAAACCTCGGCCATATTACTGTTTACCTACCTTCTTTTGATAAGGAATGTCTCGAAAAAGCGTTCCAATCGTTACCTGATGTACATTTTCATTGGTTTTTGGACACTGTAGAACACGAACATGTGATTGGTAATATACACTTTTTCCCTGTGGGGCAAAAAAAATTCAATAAAAGTTTAATCAATTGCGATGGTATTATAACCGGTGGCGGATTTGAAACTCCAGCAGAAGCTTTATACCTCGGCAAGAAAATTTTATCGATTCCCATAAAAAATCATTATGAGCAAGAATGCAATGCTCAAGCCCTAAAGAAGCTAGGCGTTCCTGTAGTATATGATGTTGGAAATGATTTTGGTCAAATAATAGAAAATTGGCTGAATATGAACATTATCTATCCCAAAATGCAAGCCAATAATATTCCCGAAACTTTGGAGTATTTATTTGATAGCTATAAGCAATAAACAATACGCTATAACTCTTCAAATTCTCATACTAAGAACTATTTTTTAATAATGATTTTTGGGTTTTGATCGAATAGCGATTTCAAATGATCTGTAATAGTAAATTTAAAGCAAACAAGTCCGTTTCTAGATAGAAACGGACTTGTTTATTTTAAGAGAATAACCCTTATTAGTCGTTCAACATTTTCCAAAGTTTATCTTTCAACTCTGTTAATCCTTGTTGAGCTACAGAAGAGATAAACATGTATGGAATATCTTTGAATGCTTCGTCTAATTCTACTTTAAGTTCTTCTTGTAAACTATCATCTAGCATATCACATTTTGAAATAACCAACAAACGTTCTTTATCAAGCATTTCCGGATTGTATTTGGTCAATTCGTTAACCAAGATATCGTATTCCCCTTTGATGTCTGGCGTATCTACAGGTACAAGGAACAATAAGGTCGAATTACGCTCAATATGGCGTAAAAAGTAATGGCCTAAACCTTTTCCTTCTGCTGCACCTTCAATAATCCCTGGGATATCTGCTATTACAAAAGATTGAAAATCTCTGTAAGCGACGATTCCTAAGTTTGGTTTTAGAGTTGTAAACGGATAATCAGCAATTTTTGGTTTTGCTGAAGTCAATACAGAAAGTAAAGTTGATTTTCCCGCATTTGGGAAACCTACTAAACCAACATCTGCCAAGACTTTCAATTCAAGGATAACATCCATCTCTACTCCAGGCAATCCAGGTTGTGAGTAACGAGGTGTTTGATTGGTTGAACTTCTAAAGTGCCAGTTACCCAATCCACCTTTACCACCGCGAGAAAGAATTTGTTTCTCTCCATCATCGGTAATTTCAAAAAGGATTTCGCCTGTTTCTTTGTCTTTTACCACTGTTCCCAATGGCACTTCGATGAACTTATCATCTCCGTCGGCTCCCGTACTACGTGCGCCACCACCATCACCTCCGTGACCACCTTTGACGTGACGTGCAAACTTAAGGTGAAACAAAGTCCAAAGACTTTTACTTCCTACCAAAATTACGTGACCACCACGACCACCATCACCACCATCTGGTCCACCTTTTTCAATAAATTTTTCTCTATGTAAGTGAGTAGATCCTTTTCCACCTTTACCAGATGAAACAAATATTTTTACGTAATCTACAAAATTCCCCTCTGTCATATTTCCTATAGTATTCAGTCGCAGTCGCGGTTTTCAGTGCATATTACGACTAAAAACTTTGAATGAGAACTATTTTAATGTTTGATGGTTTTTACCATCACTTTATCAATCTTTGCGCCATCCATATCGATGACTGTTAATTCCATTTTTTGCCAAACTAGGATTTCGCCTTCTTTGGGTATGTGTGTCAATTCGGTCATGATTAGTCCGCTCACTGTGGTTACTTCATAATCATTGATTAAATCGTCTAGTTCAAAATAAGTCAAAAAATCGTGTAACGAATAATGTCCGTCCACGAGCCAACTACCATCTTTATTTTCTATAAGCTGAAAATCTTCCTTATGAAAATCGGATGCATCCCCCACTAAGGCTTCTAGTATATCATTCAGGGTAATCATTCCTTGAAAAACGCCATATTCATCGGAAACTAATGCGTAACGAACACTTGATTTTTTAAATTGTTCTAATGCTTTGTAAGCAGAAGTATACTCCATCATGTAGCGTGCTTGGCTCATGCTTTTTTGCAGGCTAAAGTCATCCTTTTCAATGTCTGCAAAAATATTTTTCAACTCTACTACTCCAACAATATCATCATATTTCTCTCCATAAACGGGGTAAATAGAATGAATTTCTTCTAAAATAATCTTTCGTACTTCCTCTTTATTTGCCTTCAAGGGTAATAGAACTACTGCTTTTCTATGCGTCATCAACGAATTGATTCGGCGATCTCCAATATGAAAAACACGTTCTACGATATCTTGTTCAATCTCTTGGATCTCTCCTCCTTCAGTACCTTCTTTTATGATGGCTTTTATTTCTTCTTCTGTTACCCTACCATCAGCAGTTGGTTTGATTTGCATCACCTTTAACAAAAACTCAGTTGAATTGGTCAACAACCAAATGAAAGGTGCTGTCACAATAGAAACTATTCTCATAGGCATAGCTACAAATTTTGCTATACGTTCTGGATGATTTAACCCAATACGTTTTGGCAACAACTCTCCCAAGACTAAAGAGAAAAAAGTTAAAACAACTACTACTACACCTACTGCAATTGTAGATGCATAGGGTCTTAATACTTCAAAAGTACTCACAAAATCCTGTACGTCAGTGGTGATTTTGTCTCCACTATAAATACCGGTTAAGATGCCTATTAAGGTGATTCCTATTTGTACCGTTGATAAAAATTTATTTGGGGAATTAGCCAGTTCTAGAGCAATTCTAGCGTTTTTATTCCCTTTTTTCGCGGCTGATTCTAGTCGATTTTTTCTAGCCGAAATCAATGCGATTTCAGACATTGAAAAAAGTCCGTTGAGGAGTATCAGAAAAAAAATAATAACTATTTCCACTTTTTATAAATTATGAAGTAAAAGACACATGTTGTTTATGGGTTCTTAATGGCTTTTGACCACTATTCGTTTTTAGCCCAGATGGTAGTGAAAAGCCCGGAGTTCCAAAAACTAATTTTTCTTGGCATAAAAGAGCGACTGAAAGAAGCTCCTTTTATGACTATAGAAAAATAGTTTTTGGAACGAGGACTTGTAACGTACAGCTGGATTGGCTACAAATTATCAATAACTTGTGTCAATCTTTGCGTGATTTCCTCTATTGTTCCGATACCATCAACGGCGTGAAACTTATTTTGTTCTTGATAGTACCCTATAAGAGGTGCTGTTTTCTCATTGTATTCATCGTAACGGTTACGAATTTTTTCTTCGTCCTGATCATCAGCTCTTCCTGAGGTTTTCCCTCTTTCTAATAAACGAGCAACTAGAATATTATCATCTGCCTCTAAGGCTATTGTTGCTGTAATATTCCAGTTTTTAATTTTCAAGAAGGTATCTAGCGCATCTGCTTGAGCGATTGTACGTGGGAATCCGTCGAATAAGAATCCAGCTGATTGCGTATTTTTATTCACCTCATCTTCTAACATTTTGATAGTCACTTCGTCTGGAACTAAGTCTCCTAAATCGATGTATGATTTTGCCAATTTCCCTAATTCGGTATCATTTTTCATGTTGAAACGAAAAATATCTCCTGTAGAAAGATGTGTCAAATTGTACTTTTCTTTTAAGAATTCTGCTTGTGTTCCTTTTCCTGCTCCTGGCTTCCCAAATAAAACAATGTTAATCATGATAGTTATGTGTAGTTATTTTTTTATTTATCGTTTAGCTGATATACTTCGGGTAGATTGCGTCCCAATTCATCATAATCCAATCCAAATCCAACGATGAATTTGTTTGGAATACTGATACCTATGTAATCAATTTTGATGTCTTTTTTGTAGGCTTCTGGTTTAAAGAAAAGAGTAGCGATTTTCAGCTCTTTTACATTTTGAGCTTTGAACAATTCTTTTAATTCAATCAAGGTATTTCCGGTATCAACAATATCCTCGATTATTACCACTGAGCGTCCTGTTAAGTCTTGGTTTAGACCTATTAATTCCTTAACCACTTCGGTAGTCGTTGTACCTTGGTACGATGCCATTTTTATAAAACTAACTTCACAGTTTTTTTTATAGTATTTCATGAAATCTGAAACAACCATAAATGAACCGTTGAGAACACCAATAAAAACTGGGGTTTCATGGCCAAAATCGGCCTCTACTTGTTTAGCTAAACTTTGTATTGCATCGTCTATTTCTTGTGCAGAAATAAATGGTACAAACATCTTGTCATGTAGTTGAATCACTTTTTGGAATTTAAAATAAAGGGCAAAGATACAGAATTCACATTTGAGTATTGCAATTGATTGATAATTTGTATTTTTAAAGCTTATTAATGAGTATCATGAACGAATTGACCACTATTATTGCGCAGACAACAGGCTATAAAAATAGTCGCCAAATGGCCGCCAACTATGTGATGGAGCACCCTGAACTGATGAATACCTTTATGCGAATTTGTTTCGAAATTGACAATGAAGACCACTACAAAGCTTGTTGGGCACTTGAACTCGTAGCGTATGAGAAACTGGAGTGGTTGCAACCTTATGTACCCTTGATTTGTTCGAAAAGTAAACTTTTGACGAATGAAAGTGCGATTAGACCCGTTGCTAAAGTATTGTTTTTACTGCTTGAAGCGCACTATAAAACCGGTAACAGCAGTATTCAATTTACTGATGTGGAGCGACAAAAGATGATTGCACTGCATTTTGATTGGTTAATCACAGATTGCAAAGTGGCAGCAAAGGTGTATGCCATGCGTTGCCTCTACCTATTAGGATTAGAATACAAGTGGATTCATCCTGAATTGCAAACCATTCTCATTAAAGATTTTAGCACTCATAGCGCGGGTTACAAAGCCGTATCGAAGCATATTTTGAAGAAACTAAAATAGCACTTTTCAATTTGACCTATATAAAGTATCTTTGCGGTAACACAGACAACTACTATGACACGAGCGAAGCAACTGCTTTTGAGTGTTAATAAACAACAACTAAAACAAATGAATTATTTTTCTTCTGATTTTAAATTGGGAATTCTAGGCGGTGGACAACTTGGTAAAATGTTGTTATTTGATACGCGAAAATTTGACATTCAAACGTATGTCCTTGATCCGAGTGAAGATGCACCTAGCAAGGTGGCGTGCAATCAATTTTTTCAAGGTGATTTGATGGACTTTGAAACGGTTTACAATTTTGGAAAAATAGTTGATGTTTTGACTTTTGAAATAGAGTTGGTAAATCTTGAGGCACTTGAAAAACTTGAAGCGGAAGGATTGCCTGTTTATCCTTCGCCAAAAACCTTGCGTTTGATTCAGAACAAAGGGATTCAGAAAGATTTTTATGTTCAGAAAAATATTCCATCGGCACCTTATACTCGTTTTCCAAATTTAAAAGCGTTGCAACATGCGGTTGAAATGGAAGAAATATTGATTCCGTTTGTGTGGAAATGCACTGAATTTGGTTATGACGGAAATGGTGTGAAAGTAATTCGCGCCACAACCGATTTTGAAGGTATGCCAGATGTAGAATGTATTGCAGAGGAAATGATTCCGTTCAAAAATGAATTGGCGGTGATTGTTTGCCGCAATCCATCGGGCGAAATAAAAACCTATCCTGTGGTCGAAATGGAATTTCACCCAGAAGCCAATCAGGTTGAATATGTGATTTGTCCTGCGCGCATTGACGACGCTGTTGCCGAAAAAGCGAGAGCGATTGCCTTGAATGTTTCGGAACAATTTAACCACGTTGGTTTATTGGCTGTAGAAATGTTTCAAACGGAAGACGACGAAATCCTTATCAACGAAGTGGCTCCTCGCCCACACAACTCTGGACATTACTCAATTGAAGCAAGTTACACCTCACAATTTGAAAATCATTTGCGTGCCGTACTTGACTTGCCTCTCGGAAATACCGAAAGTAAAGTGGCCGGAATCATGGTAAACTTAGTTGGTGAAGAAGGCTTTTCTGGAAATGTGGTTTACGAAAACATAGAAACCGTTTTAGGTTGGAACGGTGTGACACCACATATCTACGGTAAAAAACAAACCCGTCCTTTTAGAAAAATGGGGCACGTGACGATCGTGAACGCTGACATTAATGAAGCGAGACGAATTGCTGAGGATGTTAAGAATACGTTGAGAGTTATTAGTGAGTAGTTTTTGAGTTTTTAGTCGCAGTTTGCAGTCAAAAATGACAATAATTTTTTAATTAGCTTTGTAATAAAGTTTCCCCTTATGAAAATTTCAAAATTACATATAGAACAATATAGACATTTAGAAAATCTAGATTTTGATTTCACTTACCCTTTGGATTATAAGGACAAAGCGAAAGCGGGTAAACCTTTGGATAAAATTTGTTTTATTGGGCAAAGTGCTACAGGGAAGACTGGGTTGTTGGAATTGATTTATGAGCAAGTATGTAATTTACACAAAGCATATAAATATGAGGATAAAAACAACTTTTCAAATGAAAAAAATTCAGATGATTATTTATCCGGAATAATAGATTTTTCATTGGGTGACATAAATTATAAACTAAAAATTGAAGAAGAAAAAAAAATTCCAACAGTATATTATGAAATTCTCAACCAAACACTACTTAACCACAACGAGGATTACCAATCGCAAGTAATATTTGATTCAAAAAAACCTTCCTCTTATTTTAAAGCAAACTTAATTTCAGAGAAAAACCTCGAAATTTTCACGAAAAACCCAATTGATATTCTAGAAAAATATCGTGATGAAGTTCTAAATCCTAAAAGTGAGCTCACCAATCCTAATATCTTATTTGATGATAATGTAGCTCCTGAAATTTGGTTGTATCTCTTGAATGACATTTTACACTATCGTAAAAATTTTACTCAAATAATGACAGAGCTTGTCCATAAAGGATACATTAAAGATGTGGAAAAATTTCGTTTTGAATATGAGAAATGGCAAAAAGTCAATCCTAATGTACTAGAAAAGGTTGCTTTTAAACTAAATCCTCTATTTGAAAAATTAAATTTAGCAATTGATATCACCAATACAGAATATTCAGTACCAATTAAGAAAAAAACAACGGATGAGATAATTCCAATCCAAAATACCAGTACAGGAACTAAAGGATTGTTATTGTCGTTTCTACCTTTATTCAAACTAGACACCAAAGATTCCATTATTTTGATAGACGAACCAGAACGTTCGCTCTATCCAGACATGCAAATGGATTTAATGGATCATTATAAAAAATTGGCTCCCGAAGCACAGTTTATTGTTGCTACCCATTCACCTTTTATAGCAGCATCATTTGAACCTGAAGAACGTTTTATTCTTTATTTCGATGCAGAAGGAAAAGTAGCAGTACGTAGAGGTGAATCTCCTATTGGTGACGACCCTAATGATATACTTAAAAATGATTTTGGATTAGAATTTTTAATGAACAAAAAAGGTCTTGCTGCTTTTGAAAAATTTAAAAGTTTAAAAAAGCAGATTGCTATTGAAGAAAATGAAATAGTGAAAGATACTTTATTGACAGAAATTCTTCAATTAGCAAATGACTATAAATTTTAATGAAAAGGCAAATTAAAAATGCTAATTCAGTAGCAAAAGACATTAAGTATCTGCCTGGCGGAGACAATTCAGTTCTTCGTGAAATGCTTTTTAATGAACAAAAAGGATTTTGTGCTTACACTGAAACTTACTTAGGAAGAACAGACCAAAAAGACATTGACCATTTTAATCCATTAAAAGATTACGAAAAAAGAAACAATTACTTAAATATTTTTTTATGTAAGTCCCAATGGAATAAAGAAAAATCAAATAAATGGGCTGATTTTCAACCAGTCTTGTCTCCGTTTAATGATGACTTTGAAAAGAGAATTTCTTACAACAAAGAATTAAAATTTTTTGAGGCTGCAGATGAAAATGATCATGAAGCAATATTTCTAGTCAAACTATTGAAATTAGATGATTACGACTTATCTATTGAACGAAGAAAATACATTGATTTAACTTTAGAATTAATGTCATACTATGAAAGCCCAACCATATATTTTAGCAAAGTTGTTCAAAAGAATATATCTGAGCTTAAATTCATTAGAAGTTTAGAAGAAGAATTCAATATAAATATTTGGGATTTAATCCCCCAACCAAAATAAACATAAAAATGAAAGTAGCCGTAATCATGGGAAGCATCTCTGACATGCCTGTAATGCAAGATGCCATCGATATATTAAAATCATTCCACATTGAAGTAGAAGTTGATATAGTATCTGCTCACAGAACACCTGAAAAGTTATTTGATTTTAGTCAAAACGCTCATACACGTGGGATATCCGTTATTGTAGCGGGTGCGGGCGGTGCAGCGCATTTGCCTGGAATGGTGGCTTCAATGTCTCCCCTACCTGTAATTGGTGTTCCTGTAAAATCTAGTAATTCTATTGACGGATGGGATTCTGTTTTGTCAATTTTACAGATGCCTGGTGGCGTTCCTGTTGCAACTGTCGCTTTGAACGGTGCCAAAAATGCTGGAATATTAGCCGCTCAAATTATTGGGAGCAGCAACAAGGAAATTCTTGATCGCATCATTGCCTATAAACTAGAATTGAAAGAAGCAGTGATTACCGCTTCTGAAAATTTGAAAAAATAAAAATATTTTAAAAATACCCGATCAGGGTTTAAAAACCTGATCGAGTTAAATAAATAAAACATGAACATCCTAACACAATATTTCAAAACCAAACATAATACGGCGCCTTTTTCGCAGATTAAAAATGAAGATTATTTGCCTGCGATACAAGAAGGAATTACTTTGGCGAAAGCTGAAATTGATGCTATTGCTAATAATCTGGAAGCACCGACTTTTGAAAACACAATTGTCGCCATGGATTACACCGGTGATATTTTGGATAGAGCGTCAAGCATCTTTTTTAATTTGAACTCGGCAGAGACGAATGACGAAATGCAAAAAATCGCTCAGGAAGCTTCGCCGTTACTATCTGAATTTGGGAATGATATTACATTGAACCCAGAATTGTTTGCACGTGTGAAAGCGGTTTATGATGCTAAAGCTACATTGACACTTACACCAGAACAAAGCACTTTATTAGACAAAAAATACAAAAGTTTTTCTCGAAATGGAGCCAATCTAGCCGAAGACAAAAAAGACCAATTGCGTGCAATTGACAAAGAATTATCTAAATTAAGTTTGCAGTTTGGCGAAAATATTTTGGCTGAAACCAATGCTTTCGAAATGCATTTAACCGACGAAAAGGATTTGGCTGGACTACCAGAAGGAACTATCGAAGCCGCGCGCTCTTTGGCCAAAGCTCAAGAAAAAGAGGGTTGGATTTTTACATTAGATCACCCGAGCTACGTTCCGTTTATGACGTATGCAGACAATCGTGAATTGCGTAAAAAACTAGCGATTGCCTTTGGTGCCAGAGGTTTTCAAAATAACGAATTTGACAATCAAGAAATTGTTTTGAAAATTGCTAAACTTCGTTTTAATAGAGCACAATTATTAGGTTATGCGACCCATGCTCATTTTGTATTGGAAGAACGTATGGCGCAAAGTCCAGAAAAAGTACTTTCTTTTTCGAATGATATGCTAGCCAAAGCAAAACCTGCAGCATTGAAAGAATTTGAAGAGTTAACAGCTTTCGCCAAAAAACTAGACGGAATCGAACAACTAGAAAAATGGGACGGTGGTTATTATGCCGAAAAATTGAAACAACAACTTTTCAATTTGGATGACGAAAAATTGAAGCCTTATTTCCAGTTGGAGAAAGTATTGAACGGTGCTTTTACAATCGCTGATAAATTATACGGTTTGACTTTTACCGAAGTATTTGACATTGACAAATACCATCCTGAGGTAATGACCTACGAAGTTACCGATGAGAAAAAGGATTTAGTTGCTATTTTCTACGCTGATTTTTTCCCTCGAAAAGGAAAACGTAACGGTGCTTGGATGACTTCGTTCAAATCGCAATATGTAAAAAACGGAATCAACGAAAGACCACATGTGTCTAACGTTTGTAATTTTACCAAACCAACAGAAACCAAACCTTCGTTACTAACTTTTAATGAAGTAACGACTTTGTTTCATGAATTCGGACATGGTTTACACGGAATGTTAGCCAACACTATTTACCCGAGTTTGTCTGGTACATCCGTATTTTGGGATTTTGTAGAATTACCAAGTCAGGTGATGGAAAATTGGTGTTACGAGCCAGAAGCTTTGGCTTTGTTCGCAACGCACTACCAAACTGGTGAAGTGATTCCGCAAGAATATGTAGAGAAAATTAAAGAAAGCGCGAGTTTCCACGAAGGATTGGCAACGATGCGTCAATTGAGTTTTGGACTTTTAGATATGGGATGGCACGGACAAGACCCTACGGGAATCACGTCTGTAAAAGCATTCGAAAAAGAGCAATTTGAATCTACTAGATTATACCCAGAGGTTGCCGAAAACGCCATGAGTACGGCTTTCTCGCATATTTTTCAAGGTGGTTATTCATCAGGATATTATAGCTATAAATGGGCTGAAGTACTAGATGCAGATGCTTTTGAATTTTTCCAAGAAAAAGGTATTTTCAATAGAGAAGTTGCTACCAAATTCAAAGACAATGTACTTTCAAAAGGAGGAACAGAACCACCAATGGAATTGTACAAACGCTTTAGAGGACAAGAACCGAAGCCGGATGCTTTATTGAAAAGAGCGGGGCTTTTATAGATTTTCGATTGTTGATTAGCGTCCCGATGGTTCCGGGATTGATTGCAGATATCAAACCGAAGTAGTGATGCTTCGGTTTTTTTTATACAAAAAAAGTTTCGAAAAAAAACTTATCAGTATATTTGGATAAAAAAGGCCTTATCAATGGACGTTTCTGCAATTAAAAAATACATTAAGCACAATAGTAATCCCAATTCAAGAAGTAATTCTAGACAAGTTGAACTTTACAATCTTGACCAAGATGACAGGATTTTTAATTTTGAATGCTTAGGAAGCTATGGCGACTATTACCAAATAAACATTGACATACAGGAGCCAATAAGTAGTTCTTGCACTTGTCTTTATAAAACAAATTACCCTGGTATTTGTAAACATATAATTGCAGCTTTAAACTCCATTATTATAGAGCATTTAAAAGAAAAAACTCAATCCGTCACGGAAGCTACAATCCAAACCCTTTTTGAAAATCTTGAATACGAAAATAAAACCGAAAAATTGAAACCCAATCAAGTAAAGTTAACTAACGGAATTATCAGCCCATCAATAATCAACAAATGGACGGTGGCTTCTCACTATAGAGGGTACCAATTTAATAACCCGGAAATAAAATCTGCTTCGCTAACCGAAGTGATTGTCAAATCATCGGGTTGGGATCCTCACGAACAACACTTTCAATACACCTCTGAAACAGAGATTCTTCAATATGATTGTAATTGCGTGCAAACAACAAAAACATGTGAGCATATTGGCACTGCTCTTAACGAAATAGTAGCGGTTTTTGGAGATAATTTATTTTCGAAAACTTATTTTGAAGAAAAAACTGTTGAAGCAATTACTGCTCAAGGATTTACTACTAATGACGATTATAACAGCGTATTCAGCTTTAGCATCACCCCAAAAGGATTTGTTGCTAAACCAAAATTTAAAAATATAACTACAGATTCCAGAGATTTTTCTAAATTATTTGAAGACGATGAAGATTACACTACATTAAATTTACCCCTACCTGAAAATCAAGAAAGCAATTTCGGACTGGGTATTTGCTTTGAGTTTGAAGGTAAAAAGTTTGAAACAACATGCCTTTTTCAAGCAAAGTATAACAAAACAAAAACAGATTTCGCCTCAACAATAGCTCCTATAACAAGTTATAACTTTGTAGATGCATTAACAATATACGACTCAAACGAGGAACACAGTTTGATTGCAAAATCAATACAAATAAATGAAGCCTTAGCAAAGTACAAATCAACCAGAGACATTACTTTTTTAAAAAAAGCTTTTGCATCCAATCAAGATTTTATTAAGATTGCACGAAATAAATTGTGCTACAGTTACAACATTAGAAACACTCTTGTACGCAAGAATTTAAAGCCAATCGTTTTTGAAAATAAAATAGTCACTTTATTTTTCATTCTAACTGAGACTACCTATTTCTATACCTTGAAAGCCAAAATCTCAATTAATGACAAAAACTACAACTTGAATGCTACAGCAATACAAATAACACCTTTATATATTTTCGCAGACGAGGTCGTGATTCCCTTAAAAGACAGCCGTTTATCGATATATTTAAACTATTATAAGGATTTAGCCGAAATAAATTATCTCAAAAAAGACACTCCTGATTTTTTTGAAAAAATAATAAAACCGTTATCTAAAAAATTTAAAGTTGAGTCGAAGCTTTTCAAAAAAGCAAAAGAACAAATCAACGAAAACGGCTTAGAGAAACAGGTTTATTTAACAGACCATCTTGGCGAATATATCACATTTACACTTGCTATAAAGTACCCTGACCAACTTGTCGAACTTCAGTCCTCTGAGATGCTGTACGATCCGAAAACAGACAAATACCAAGACCGAAATCAATCTTTTGAAGATAACTTCCTTGAGGAATTCAAACAATTGCATCCTGAATTTTCTCAACAAGAAGAGCTCTTTTTCCTAAGTCCTGATCAGCTTTTTGAAAACTACTGGATGTTGCATTCTATTGAGCGAATGAAACAAATGGGAATTAATGTTTTTGGTGCAAACGATTTAAAATCATTCAAATTCAACTTAAACAAAGCCGTTATTAGGGTAAATCTAAAGTCGGATATTGATTGGTTTGATATTGAAATTGACATTAGTTTTGGAAATCAAAAAGTCAATATAAAAGACTTGCAAAAAGCATTTTTAAAGAAGTCTAATTATGTGACGCTTGGCGATGGTACTTTAGGGATTCTTCCGGAGGAATGGATGAAAAAGTTTGCCAATTACTTTAAAACAGGAGAAGTAAAGAAGAATGGTATTCAGATCTCCAATTATCAATTTGGAATAATTGATGAACTGTATGAAGAAATAGAAACTAAACCAGCGTTTCTAGAAGAGTTGTACAACAAGAAAATGCGTTTGCAAAATATATCCGAAATCGAAACTATTGCAATTCCAAAAGGAATCAAAGCTACATTAAGAGAGTACCAACACCATGGCTTAAATTGGTTGGCATTTTTAGATAAAAACCAATTAGGTGGATGTTTGGCTGACGATATGGGATTGGGGAAAACCCTGCAAACTATCACTTTTTTGCAACACCTTAAGTTAAAAAACCCAAAAGGGCAGCCTTCGCTAATCATTGCACCTACATCGCTAATCTTTAATTGGAATAACGAAATTGAAAAGTTTTGCCCAACGCTAAAAATCTTAACTTTTACTGGTGCGAATCGCTCAGAGAACAAAGACAAATTCAATAAGTACGATCTAATCATTTCTACTTACGGCTCCTTGCTAAATGATATTGAGTTCCTCAAGGATTTTAAATTTAATTATATCATTTTAGACGAAAGTCAAGCGATAAAAAACCCAAACTCCAAACGTTATAAAGCTGTACGATTGTTGAATTCGTACAATAAAATTGCACTTACAGGTACGCCTATCGAGAATAATACCTTTGATTTGTATGCGCAGCTTAATTTCTTGAATCCTGGATTATTGGGTAATATGACCCACTTCAAAACCAATTTTTCTGATGCGATCGACAAAGAAAAAGACGTTGATGCATCGCAAATATTAGGTAAAATCATCGCTCCGTTTATGTTGCGAAGAACAAAAGAGCAAGTCGCTACAGAACTGCCAGAAAAAACTGAAAGCATCATTTTTTGCGAAATGGAAAAAGAACAACGCAAAGTATATGATACGTTCAAAAATAAATACCGCGATTATCTACTCAACAAAATAGACGAGAATGGAGTAGAAAAATCGCAAATGTATATCTTGGATGGATTGACCAAATTAAGACAAATTTGCAACTCGACAGCCCTGATTCCATCAGAAGAAGATTTCGGAAATTACTCCGTAAAACTGGAAACCTTAATAGAAAATATCAAAGAAAAAACAGGAAATCACAAAATTCTAGTCTTTTCACAATTTGTAAAAATGCTTCAAATTGTAAAAACTCGTTTGGAGGAAGAGCATATTACTTTTGAATATTTGGATGGACAAACCACCAATAGACAAGACCGTGTAGAAAATTTTCAAAACAATGCTGATGTTCGAGTTTTCTTAATTAGTTTGAAAGCGGGAGGAACAGGACTCAATCTTACCGAAGCAGATTATGTTTTCATCATTGACCCATGGTGGAATCCCGCAGTCGAAAACCAAGCTATCGACCGCTGTTACCGCATTGGACAAACGAAAAAAGTTATGGCTTATCGAATGATTTGTAAAGATACTATTGAAGAAAAAATTGTTTCCTTACAGCAAAAAAAGAAAAATGTAGCATCGAGTATTATTTCAATAGACGAGGAGAAAAAATCGTTTGATATTAATGAGGTGAAGGAATTGTTTAGATAGAATAAATTATTATACGAATCAATACTGTTCAAAATAAAGAACAGTAACTACAAACACTTTAAGAGAACAAAAACTGACCTCTAAAATATGTTAAAGAGGGCGATGTAAAATATAACCATAATCCAATGAATATAACAGCTTTTTTAAAAGAAAACCATTCTAAACTAAAAACAACTCAAAAACTAAAAGTGAGAGATTTAGACAAAATAGATGCGTTTTCGACAGTTGCCTATGTTGATGATAAAAATGAAAGTTATGATGTGAAAATTGTGATTGATAGTCGCAAAAATATTATTGACACCATTTGTGATTGCCAAGAAGGAGGCATCTGTAACCATGTTTTTGCCTTAGTTTTACATATTTCAGAAAGTAAAACAGAAAAAACCCTTAAAAAACCAAGAGCAAAAAAACTAACAGACACTGATATCTTATTAAATTCTCTAGACAATGAAAACTTACGTTTTTGGCTTTCTGAGGTTTTAAATACCAATAAAGAATTAGCATTTTTATTTAAAAATCAATTTGAAGTTAAGCAACAAGATTTTGACACCGACTTTATCGAAAAAATCATCAAAGAAAGTTTACAATCGGTAATTGGTAAACGCAGAAAAATAGAAACTGCAGAAGTCAAAAAAATTGTAGACGCATTAACGCTGGCTTCAAAGGAGTTATTAGAACACTTATGTTTTGCTCCAATAACAGATGAAAAATACAAATTAACACTATTTTTAATTGAGAAATTAGAGGCTATACATTACGAGTATCAAATAAACAGCATTAAAATAAACCGTTTTATCGAATCTATTTTAGCCGATTTAATCAAAAATCTATTTACCCTAAAAGATATTGATGTTTGGGAACAAAGCGTAAAATTCTATTTCTCGAAAATATTTCAAGAAAAATTTTTAACACATGAATTTGAACAGTGCCAAAAAATATATGAGTTTTCAAAAATAAACAAGAACCAAGAAAACTACATAGTACAATTCATTGAACAAAACGTTGAGGTAAATTTCGAACAATCAAAACTCCATTATTATGATTATGGTCACGAGATGACTACTTTTATTTTTAAAATTTTCACAGAAAATAATTTATTCCATAAACACGCAAACAAATTTAGACCGCGATTGTTTCAAAACGACTATAATATTAAATTGTTAGATGCATTAATGGAGCTACAATATTATGATTCTGTTGAAGTATATTGTACTGAAATTATAGAACGTAATTATCAAGAAAAATACAATGTTCCTTATATTAGATTTCTGGTTGCTATATATAAATCCAACAATGAGAATGAAAAGTTAGCCAAATTGTATAGTGTTTACGGAAAATTTATTTATGATATTAAGGTCTATAATTTTATAAAAGAAAATTTACCTGTAGATGAATTTAAAAAATATAGGATGTCTGCTTTTAGCCACGCTCGCAATAGTTATCAATCAGGTGATTTGGAAGCGTTTAATTTTTATTTTGAGATTAAAAAACTAGACGAAAAACAAGATGATTTGTTTGAGATGCTAAAAAATAGTAGAAACATATCCTTCCTTAATAAATATAAAGAAATAGCGTTTGGTATAAACGAAAACTTGCTAATTGGAACACTATTATCATTTGATTACAACTATTATGACAAAATCGAAGAAATTGAAAGTCTAGCTCAATTTTTAGTTAAAAACGTAAATACCGAAAAATTAAAGATTTCTTTGAAGCAGTATTCACGCTACAGTTACAGCGGATTTTATAAAAAATTGACTGAATTGCTAAACTAAGTAAGCCAATAGCTTAAAGTTAATAAAACTTACTTATCCCATACTTACATACCCGATTATGTTTTACATTTATGAAAACACAAACTTTCATTTATTTTTGAAAGTTTAAAAACTTTTACATACATTTGTACTATGACAATGAGCAATTATCCGATTTGCATTAAAAATAACAAAAGCGTCTAATGAAATTCAAAGAAGCAAAAAATAAGTTTGTACAAACCTGGGGAGCACTAGGATCGCAATGGGGAATTAATAAAACCATGGCGCAAATTCACGCGCTTTTGATGGTTTCAGCAGAACCGGTTTCTATGGAAGATGTGATGGAAGAATTGCAAATTTCCCGTGGTAATGCTAGTATGAACTTACGCGCTTTGATGGATTGGGGAATTGTTTACAAAGAATACAAAGCGGGAGAACGTAGAGAGTTTTTTACCGCTGAAAAAGACCTAGACGAATTAGCCGTAAAAATAGCTAGAGAACGCAGTAAAAGAGAAATCAAACCTGCTTTGAAAGTTTTAAAAGAAGTTTCCTCTATTAGTGCGAATCAAACAGCAGAAGAAAAACATTTTGTAGATCAAACAACCAAATTGTATGATTTCGTTTTAAAAGCCGATAATGTTTTAGACAAAATCACCGAATACAAAGACAATTGGTTGACTAAGCTCGTTGTGAAATTCATGAAGTAAAATCAAAAAAATTTAATCAAAACTTTCATTTTTTTCTGAAAGTTTAAAAATAAAAAGAATTATGAAAATACTGAATTTTTTAAACCTAGCGATTGTTCTAACTGTAGTAATAACTGGAATATTAAGTCCTTTCATCAAAGATTGCGGACTTATTGTTTTCTTCACTGGACTATTTATAATGCCAGCCTATCAGCTATTATCTGGACTCATTTGGTTGACAAACGAAACTAATAACAAAGATGTGACTAATTATTTCAAAGGTGTTTTATGCTATTTCTTTTTAATGTTCGCCATTTCATTATTACACAACTCTTTTATAAATCAATCAGTAATTGAAAGCATAATGATGTGTGTAGGAGTTTCTATACCTATACTACTCGCTTTGTATTTTACTTTCATACTAAACAAAAACGCAAGAAGATGAAAACCCTAGCCGACCACACCCTTCTTTACGACGAAGAATGCCCAATGTGCAACCTCTACACTGCAGGTTTTATCAAAGCAAACATGTTAGATAATCAAGGTAGAAAACCATTTGTAAATATTACAACTGAAGAAGAAAACTATATTGATATACAAAGAGCCAAAAATGAAATAGCCTTAGTTGACACCCAAAACAAAAGAGTTTACTACGGTATTGAAAGTCTATTAAAAGTAATAGGGAATTCTTTTCCATGGATGGAGAAACTGGGCAATTGGAAACCTATAAATTACTTTTTGAAAAAGCTGTACAAATTCATCTCTTACAACCGAAAAGTAATAGTACCTAGTAAACTGAAAATAGAACACAAGATAAATTGCATTCCAGATTTTAATATAAAATATCGTTTGTTTTATATTGCATTTGCAACTTTATTTACCGCATTGGTTTTATTTCAATACGCAGAATTGATTGTCTTTTTACCAAAAGCTACTTTCGTTAGAGAAATCCTTCTAGCAACTGGACAAATAGGTTTTCAAGCGCTTTTTATTCAAAAATTAGACAAACATAAACAATTGAATTACATTGGGAATTTAGTCACCGTTTCTATAATAGGAAGTTTACTTTTGATACCGATACTATTCTTAAACTGCTATTTTAATTTAAATGAATATTTTATTATAGCTTGGTTTGGATTAATCGTAAACTTTATGATTTACGAACATTATAGAAGAATCAGTTTACTCGAATTACCCAAATATCTAACTCTAACATGGATTTTGTATCGAATACTAGCTTTGGCAATTATCTTAAATTTTTAATTTTAACATCATGAAAAAACTAATTATAGCAGCAGGAACAGGATTTTTAGGTGAAGTTGTAGTGAATCATTTCGAAAATAAATTTGAAGAAATCGTCATTCTTACACGAGGACAAAACAGCAGAACCGGTAAAATAAAATTGGTCAATTGGGATGCCAAAACTTTATCTGGTTGGGAAAAAGAATTAGAAAACGCAGATGTACTAATCAATTTGGCGGGCAAATCTGTGGATTGTCGCTATACCGAAAAGAATAAAAAAGAAATATTACTTTCTCGTATACAAAGTACCAAAGTGCTTAACCAGGCCGTACTTGCTTGTACAAATCCACCAAAACACTGGTTGAACTCATCAACCTCAACCATCTACCGTTTTTCATTAGACAAACAAATGAGCGAGGAAAATGGAGAAATTGGCAATGATTTCTCTATGAATGTAGCGCAATCTTGGGAGAAATCATTTTTTAAAACTGCAACACCTAATACCTTAAAAACAGCCTTGCGTACCTCAATAGTTTTGGGTAAAAATGGTGGTGCTTTTATACCGTTAAAACGATTAACACAATTAGGACTGGGAGGTAAACAGGGGAAAGGAAACCAATTCATCAGTTGGATTCATGCCGAAGATTTTGCTAGAGCCATTGATTTTATTATCGAAAGACAAATGACAGGCGTTGTAAACATCGTTTCACCTCAACCGATTTCAAACCAAGATTTCATGGTAACTTTGAGAAAACAATTGAACGTTTTCATCGGAATACCAACACCTGAGTTTATTTTAAAAATTGGAGCAAAAATCATTGGAACCGAAACCGAATTGGTTTTAAAAAGCAGAAATGTGATTCCAAATCGACTTTTAGAAAACGGATTTGTATTCGAATACAAAACTTTAGAAACTGCCTTAAAAAATCTAACAAAATGACAACGATACATTTAACAACCGTAATTAAGGCACCAATATACATCGTTTTTGATCATGCTCGTAATATTGATACGCACCAACAATCTGCAAGTAAAACTAGTGAGGTTGCCATAGCAGGAACAACACACGGATTGATCAATAAAGGAGAAACCGTAACTTGGAGAGGTAAACATTTTGGCTTCTTCCTACAGCATCAAAGCATTATATCGCAAATGGAGCTGTACTCCTATTTTGTAGACGAACAATTAAAAGGTCATTTCAAATCCTTCAAGCACCAACATTTCTTTGAAGAAATAGATGGACAAACGATTATGAAAGATGTGATGGAATACGAAACTCCGTTTGGGATTTTCGGAAAATTGTTTGACAAAATGCTATTGAAAGATCATCTCAGCCAGTTTTTGATTGAAAGGAATAAAATAGTAAAAAAACTGTCCGAACAAGATACAAAATCAAAATTACCCTAGTCGTTCGCTTGATCTCTTGGGATCTTAATGATGATTTTCGTCCCAATTCCTAATTCGCTTTCCACATCAAAAACAGCGTTGTTCTTTGTGACCAACGACTTGCACAGCTGCATTCCAAGACCTGTTCCTATTATGTTTTCGTTCTCTTTTTTAGAAAGTAATGACGTAGATTTCACCAAATTCGATCGCGTTTCTGCTGTCATTCCTAGCCCATTATCTTCTACTACCAAGGTGCAAAAATCTAAATCATCATTTCTTGTGTAGACTTTAATAGTCCCCGAATCGTTTGAGAATTTAATTGCGTTATCCAATAGATTTCGAAGAATTAATTTAAGGGATTCTTGATCGAACAAAACAAGGTCTTTCTTAGCAATATTATTTTCGAACAGCATATTTTTCTCCTCCATCAAAGGGATATAATTGTAGGCCACCTGCTCTACCATAAAAAACAAACGCAAAGAGGTAATTTCGAAAAAAGACTGACCTGTTTGCAAAATAGCCCAATTAAGTAAATTATCGAGTAAGTTATAGGTGCTGTTTGCAATACCGCTGTTCTGGTGCAATAGTTGATCTATTTCTTCTAGGTCTTTTGTGGCTACTTTTTTGATTAATTTGGCGTTACTACGTTTCATAGCATTCACAGATGAGCGCAAATCATGACTCACAATCGAGAATAATTTATCTTTCGTGGCATTCAACTCATCTAGATTTTCTTTTTGAGCCAAGATAATTTTGTTGGTTTTTATTTTTTCTCGGTACAAATAAATTCCAGCTCCCAGCAACAGCAATAAAAACAGTGCTGAATATAGAAATCCATTTCTTTCTGCAATTTTTACTTTATTTTCGGCTTGCAGTAGACTAACTTCCTTTTGTTTTTGCTTGACGGCAAATTGTTTTTCAAGCTTGGCTACTTCCCAAATCTTATTTTGATCGTTTAGAGAATCTTTCCACGTATCTGACTCTTCTCTGTACGCTAAGGCTTTGTCAAATTTACTTCTGTTTTTTTCGACAACCGCCATGTTTAGGGCTGTCCTTCTTTTTAAATCAAAATCGCTAGTTTTTTTCGAAAGTTCATACGCTTTTACAAAATACGGAATCGCCATAGCATCCTTAAACTGTACATAATATAAAGTACCTAGATCACCATAAGAACCGCTTAACATCATTGGATCGCTATACAACTTTTGCAGGTCAATACTCTTGAGTAGGTACTTTTCGGCATCGTCAAACTTTTCAAGATGTAAGTACGATATACCAATATTATGTTTTAAACCACTTTTATTATAAATATAATTCTTTCCCTTTTCTGTGTTTTCAATATCCTGATAATATGAAATGGCATCCTCATATTTCTCTTTGCCTAAGGCTATGTTTCCAAGATAAATTTTGACCAAATAGTAATAACCGAATGATTTGGATACCTGACTAAATTCTTTTTCAGCAGCATTCATCAATTTTTTTTGATAAAAAGAATAAGCCCTAAAAAAATGACAATAATCAACAACTAGTTTATTATTGTTGGCCATGCTCAACTGCTTCATTGCATGAACTAAGGTTGAATCCCATTTTTTTTCTACAAAAAAATGAGCTGCTTGGGATAAGTTAGTTTCCGCTTTAAAAACTTTGATTTTTTGCAGTAACTCTCTTCCAAGCAAAGTATCAATCTGTTTTTGTTGAGCAGTGCTTGATAAGCATATAAAAAACAGCAAAACACCAAGGTAAAGTCTAATTTTAATCAACATCTTTCTTTTAATGATTGAATGACAAATGTATCCAAAAAAAAAGTTTTACAAACTTTTAAATTTGTAAAACTCTTTTGAAATGAGGATCTTATTGTTTTAAAAACTAAACGTTTTGCACTGTTGTTTCTGTTCCTCTTGATGATATTGGGTCAATATTCCATAAATACGACTCTAGCGTTTTGATGGTATGACCATGAGATTGAATTGGCATTTCAAAGCTAAAATAGTATGGATATAAACTAGTTGGAACAACTTCTTTATAATCATAAGCGATATACAACTCCTGCGTATGTGCGCCCAAAATTTGATGCGCCAAATAAATATCCAATGAAGCAATAGCGTCTGATGCGTCAATAAAAACAGTTCCGCTCACGGTAACTGTGGTAAGCGCTTCGTTGTACTTAGCGCTAACTAAGGGTGGTAATGGTGCTACCGTAGTTTGTGTTGACGGACTTATTAATTCTCCTTTGGTGAGCGCATTGATCGTGGTAAAAAATACTGCACCGTTTGACAAATTTGTTTTGGAATCTGTACTCATTTTAAATATGTTTTTGGATTAAGTCCGTAAACATAGCAAAAATTGTGTCTGTTTTGCAAAAATAGAAGGCGTTGAACTATAACATTTCCTCATTAATCAATTAGACAAACTCTAAAGCTATAAATACAAAAAGGATCGTAATTATTGATGCAGTATCGGTTATTTAGTTAGAAAAATCATTTAATAAACTCCCTAAAATTCTCTTTGGTCACCACCAAATATTCCGGATGATACGCTTCTTCAAAGGATTTTGGTAATTTTACTTTTTTTAAAGGAGACCATTTGAACTCAAAAGCACTCACTGCATCAGCTGTGGTTTCGATATAATCAATTTCTTGCTGAGCAGTTGTTCTCCAAAAATAAGGTTTTGCCAAACTATTTGCATATGACAATTTTTTCACCCGCTCCGAAACTAAGAAATTCTCCCACAATGCGCCTTTGTCTTGTCTAAATTCTAAAGAATTGAAATTACCTATCAACATATTGCGAACACCATTATCATAAAAATATAATTTACGATTGGCTTTGATTTCGTTTCGAATGTTCTTACTAAAACTATTCAATCTAAAAATCACAAAAGCTTTTTCGAGCAAATCAATATAATTACTCACCGTATTTTTATCTACACCAACGAGTTGCGCAATTTCGTTATAGCTTACTTCACTTCCTACTTGCAATGCTAAAGCTTGTAGAATCTTCTCTAAAACTTCTGACTTTCTAATGCCTGCTAAACTCAGCACATCTTTGTATAAATAACTTGAAACTAAGTTTTTTAAGATTTCATACTCATTTCCAAAATTATTGATTACATCCGGATACATTCCGTAGAGCAAGCGCAACTCCAATTGCTGCTGTGCTTTGATGTAACCGACATTATTTTCGAATTCGTTCCATGAAATTGGGTATAAGTGGTACTCAAATTTTCTACCAGTAAGCGGCTCTTGGGTAACAAGATTAATATCGAAAGCAGAGGATCCACTCACAATCACTTGCACCTCTTTGATTTGGTCCACAATGATTTTTAGTTTTAATCCAATATTTGGTATTCGCTGTACCTCATCAATGAAAACGTATTTATAAGTCCCTATAATACTTTTCAGTGTTTCGGTATTAGCATTTGACAAAGTATCCACCACAACAGCGTCATCTCCATCCAAAAATAAGAACGGAATTCCATCTAATAAGCTATTTACCAATGTAGTTTTACCAACTTGCCTTGGTCCTATTAGTAAAACAACCTTGCCTTTGTTCAGATTACCTTTAATTCTACGGGTTAAATCTCTAAAAATCATGACTTTAAATTTAAACCAAAGATAATACAAAAAACTCTATTCACCAATATTATAGTGTTTTTGGTGAACGTATTCACCAATATTACCCTATTTTCGGTGAACGTATTCACCAATATTACAATTATTAAAGAAAAATAACGAGGCTCTACCTCAAAATCAACTCTCTTTCTACCCAAAAAGAAGCAGAATAGAATTTATTTTCATAAATAGAAGCAGTTTGAAGAATGAACCTAAAATATAGAAAAGCAATTCAAACCTGGTATTTCATATTGTTTTCTCAAAGACAAATGCGTCGATGAACCTACCATAATACTGCTTTTTTTGGAGGACAGCATAGTTGTTTTTTATAAAGTAGGGATACATCGTAACCAATTCTTTTGCCTCAACACTTGCTACTTTTTCGAAGAAAAAATACATTGTTTTTAGCAAATAATATTGCCAACGGCTCGTGGTGTGGTTATTACTAAAATCTGAAAACAACCAAAGTCCGTTTTCTTTTAATGTATTATGTAGTCGCTCAAATACAATTTCAGCTCGCTGTCTTGCAAAATTATCAAATAGAAAAGCAGTAATTAGTACATCATAAGATTCGTGATCGATAAAATTTTCTATCGGAAGATGGACAAACGAAACCTTGTTGTTTCTAATTTTTCTCTGTTTGGCTAGCTGGATCATATTAGCCGAAATTTCTACAAAAGTAATTTGTAGGTTATCATGACTTTTAGCTATTTCTTCGAGAATCCAACCGGTTCCACCACCGACAATCAATATTTTTTGATCGCTTTTGATATAAGACAACTGCTCTTTTTGCGCATTGACCTGAGATTTCAAAAATACAATTCTGCTAAGACCATCGTACCACGAAGCGATAAAATCATAATTATTGGTTTTCATAGGTAGCTCATATTAGTTTTTGAATGCGAAATAGAATGGCTTTGTTTGTTCTTGAAAACCCCGATTGCACCACTTGATTCTTGCTTTCGACCAAATCTTACTTATGCTGCTATTGTATCGGCTATATTTTACCAGTGATTTTTCAAAATTAGCTCAGCCAAGATACCGCAAATGGCTTTTACTAGAATTAATCCATCAATAATAATTAAATAAAAGAGAATGTTTTTTTTGGTATACATGAAAAAAGCAACCATGATGGTGAGCAAGAACGGAATCAAATTGATTCCGATTTTCATGGGACTCAAATCTTGAATGTACCCGAAAATAAGAAAAGAAATCATTCCGATAATTAATAGCGGCAGTAAAATAAAACCAATTGTTTTTTGAATTCCAATTCGAACCACAAAGGTTTTTAATTCTCTATTTACATCAATTTCATAGTCCTTAATATCAAACATTATTGCATTTACAGTACAAAACATCCAGTTTTGAATAAACAACCAAATCCATAAAAAGGTATTTTCTTCTATAAAATTCGATTCAATGCTTAGCATTATGATTGGTAGAATATTGGCCGTACTTGCCCATAGAAATCCAATAATAAAAGGCTTTAGCCAACCCGTATTACGCAGGTTGAGATTGAAATACGTAGTAGGCAACAAACCATAGTACAAAGCAGCTAGACCAAGCATTAAAAACACAATTAGCCAATAATAAAGTGGTAAGTTGACAATGTTCCAAAAATTAACTACGATCTGATAAACTACTATAACAACACTTATAAGGGCTAGTATAAATTGATTTTTTTTTAGAAATTTAGCATTACTAATGAACCATTTTGATCTTGGGTTTGTAGCACTTCCAAATTTTATCGCTCCCATATACGCATAGTTGTAATACACAATTGGTGCGCAAAAAACTAAAATATAATACCCCAATGAATTATACGGAATTCCTAATCTTAAAGTCGCTTCGATATTCAGAGCTATGGCTAGTAGTCCGATAAAGAAATTTCCAAAAAAAATGAACTTTATTAATTTCAAACTCATAGTAACAACTTCTTTTTTAATTTGCTTTAGTTTTGATACGGTATCAAGTGGTACAAACAGTAAACAAATTCAATATATAAATGTCACCTAGCTCAAGCTACCTTTTCTAAATTCATTCCAAAACCTAAACTCCCTTAAATTTAGAAATCCAAAAAGCCTTGCAGTCGGTTCATCTGACAAAAATAAGGAATTGCTTAGAATATCAACCGCGATATATTAAAATCTAGTAAATTCAGTCTTTAATAGAATTACGCTTGATTAATAATGCTTATTTTTATTTCATTTATAAAATAACCCAGAAACAGATGTTCCAAATAGTCACCAGACTGATTGAAATACGATTGCGTAAATTTTTACCTCCCAAAGATAAAACCGCCATTGTTCTATTTATAGGTTTGTACTTCTCCTTAGCTTACCTTTTGAATTCAAAATATGAAATGCTCCAGAATTATATTTTTTTATTCGCTATCGAAATATTTACCTATCACACCAACAGAACCGATTTAGAATTATTACAACTCAATAAAAAATACAGAAGCATTCTTTTTATCGAATACCTTTGCTATAGTTTGCCTTTTTTACTGATTTTAGTGCTGCACCTAAATTACATACAACTCAGTTTGTACCTAATCATGATCGCAGCCGCTATCTATACTCCAAGGGCACAAACCAAAAAAATTAAATATCCATTTCGACTGTTTGATCCTTTTTGACATATTTCTTTTCGAAAAAATAAATTATGGTTCGTTTTACCGCTTCCATTATTGCTCTTATACATGGGCGCGACACACAAAAATGACAATTTGATTCTGGTTTCTTTTGGTATTAGCGCACTACTTTCGAGTAGTATCTTTAATAATAGAGAACCCATTCAATTCATTAAAGCCACGGTTTTCGAACCAAAAAAATACCTACAACACATTATTAAAAACAGTGCCATCAATAGTTTGATGATCATCATTCCTACTGTACTTGTTTTACTTATTTTACAAAAAACAAAGCTATTGCTATTTGTACCGTTATTATTTATTTTTCCGATTATCAATATGCTATTAAAATATGCGTATTTCAAAAACCAGTTTATACAGCAAATTTATTTTGTGTTTGTAATAGGCAGTTGTATTCAAATTTATTTGGCTCCCGTCATTTTACTATTACTGCCGTACTTGTACAAAAAAGCTGTTACCAACCTTCAACTCATGCACTATGCTTCAAATTAATATTGTCGAAAAAAAATATAAAGATCAGGTAGTTTTGAAAGAGGCTAATTTTCATATTCTTCAAAACGGAATTTATGGTATCGTTGGAAAAAACGGCCAAGGAAAAACAACTTTATTCAAATGCATATTAGGATTCGAGCCCTTTGAAGGCAGCTGCACATTCGATAATAAAAAAATCGTTTTACAAGATGTAGCTTGGTGTCCGGCAGAGTCACCAATATATGAGGAGTTAAGTCCGGCCGAATTCTATACCTTTTACTGTTCTATTTTGGGTATCGAAAACAACCAATCTCCAAAACTTTTTGATGTGCCCGAGGACAAATTAGTCAAAGAATTTTCGACAGGTATGAAAAAGAAAGCTTTTTTGAATGCTCTCTTTCAAAAAGACTATCCTGTTTACATTCTTGACGAACCATTCAACGGTCTGGATATTGAGGCTAACTACATATTAATGAATTACCTAAAAGAAAAGGCCCAATATAGCATTGTACTGATCTCCTCTCACATTTTGGATGTTTTATTCACTAATTGCCTTAGAATTTTTGTGGTAAATAAAACTACAATTTCTGCTTACGATAAGGAGGAATACAATGAAATTCCGGCTAAATTATTTGGTTAGTTAATTTGATATAAAGCGCTCGCATTTATCTTCTTAATTTTAACAAAATCAAATCTAAAAAAGAATCATTTCCAATGAATTATGTTTATTTTTGCATCACGAAAAACACAACTATTTTTACTGAAAAATGTACCAATTCTGATATCAGCTTGTTTTTTGACAATTTAAAATCAGAATACAGCACATTCTTTAGATATAAAACAATAATTAGCTACAAATGAAAACAGATGCTTTCGCTTTAAGACACATTGGACCTGAGGAATCAGACCTACAACACATGCTAAAAACCATCGGGGTAGACTCTGTTGAACAACTTATCTCTGAGACGTTACCTGATGAAATTCGTCTAAAAGCTCCGTTGAACTTGGATCCAGAAATGACGGAATATGAATATTTAAAACATATAACGCTGCTAGGAAACAAGAACAAAATGTTCAAAACCTATATTGGTTTGGGGTACAATCAAGCAATCGTTCCGGCGGTAATTCAACGAAATGTTTTTGAAAGTCCAGGATGGTACACGGCATACACGCCTTACCAAGCAGAAATAGCTCAAGGAAGATTGGAAGCTATTTTGAATTTTCAAACAACTGTAATTGAACTTTCTGGAATGGAAATTGCAAATGCTTCGTTACTAGATGAGGCTACTGCAGCAGCAGAAGCGATGGCACTTTTGTTTGATGTTCGAACAAGAGACCAAAAGAAAGCTAATGTGTGTAAGTTCTTTGTTTCTGAAGAAATTTTACCACAAACTCTATCTGTTTTGCAAACTCGTTCTACACCAATTGGCGTAGAATTGGTTATAGGAAACCATGAAACTTTTGATTTTTCATCTGAGTTTTTTGGAGCCGTTCTTCAATATCCAGGTAAATTTGGACAAGTTTATGATTACGCATCGTTTATTGCTACGGCAGCTGCAAACGAAATTAAAGTAGCTGTTGCTGCTGATATTTTGAGTTTGGCAAAACTGACTCCTCCAGGAGAAATGGGCGCTGCGGTAGTTTTTGGAACCACACAACGTTTCGGAATTCCGTTAGGGTACGGTGGACCACATGCCGCATACTTTGCTACAAAAGACGAATACAAACGCTCAATGCCAGGTAGAATTATCGGTGTGACTGTTGACACAGACGGAAATCGTGCCTTGCGTATGGCGTTGCAAACACGTGAGCAACACATAAAGCGTGACAAAGCAACCTCTAATATTTGTACTGCACAGGTTTTATTATCTGTAATGGCGAGTATGTATGCTGTTTATCATGGACCAAGAGGTTTAAAATATATTGCAAACAAGGTTCATGCCTCGGCAGTGACCTTGGCAAATACGTTAGCAACTTTAGGATTTGAGCAAACAAACACGGCTTTCTTTGACACTGTAGTATTCAAAGCCGATGCTAAAAAAATAAGAGAAATTGCCGAAGCAAATGAGGTGAATTTTTACTACCCTACAGCAGATACGGTTTCAATTTCGATGAATGAAACAATTGGTTTTGCTGATTTGAATAAGGTAATTGCGATATTTGCAGAAGCAAAAGGAGTAAAAACTATTGTAGTTGCTGAATTATCAACTACCAACCATTTTCCTGAAAGTTTAGTTCGAACGTCAACTTTTTTACAACACGAAGTTTTTAACAGATACCATTCTGAAACTGCTTTGATGCGTTATATCAAAATGTTGGAGCGCAAAGATTTGGCCTTGAACCATTCG
Source organism: Flavobacterium psychraerolatum (assembly GCF_025960985.1). Lineage (GTDB taxonomy): Bacteria > Bacteroidota > Bacteroidia > Flavobacteriales > Flavobacteriaceae > Flavobacterium. The sequence goes on from NZ_JAOQMX010000001.1 coordinate 78,219, forward strand.
ATGATTTCGTTAGGTTCTTGTACGATGAAATTAAATGCAGCTGCTGAGATGTTGCCATTGAGTGCACCTAGCTGGAACAGTATTCACCCGTTTGCTCCACTAGATCAAGCGCAAGGATACCAAGAAATGCTGAAAAAACTAGAAGAGCAGTTAAACGAAATTACTGGTTTTGCAGCTACAACTTTGCAACCTAACTCAGGTGCACAAGGAGAATATGCTGGATTAATGGTAATACGAGCGTACCACGAATCTAGAGGTGACGAACACCGAAAAATTGCTTTGATTCCATCCTCGGCACACGGAACCAATCCGGCATCTGCTGCCATGGCAGGAATGAAAGTTGTGGTTACTAAAACACTTGAAAACGGAAATATAGATGTAGATGATTTACGTGAAAAAGCTATTTTGCACAAAGACAACTTGTCTTGCTTAATGGTGACCTACCCATCAACACATGGTGTGTACGAAAGCGCAATTAAAGAAATCACTCAAATTATTCATGATAATGGTGGGCAAGTCTACATGGACGGAGCCAATATGAATGCTCAAGTGGGATTGACAAATCCTGCAACTATTGGGGCTGACGTTTGCCACTTGAATTTACATAAAACATTTGCGATCCCTCACGGTGGTGGTGGACCTGGAGTAGGACCTATTTGTGTTGCTCCACAATTGGCACCTTTTTTACCAACCAACCCATTAATTCCTACAGGTGGAGATAGCGCAATATCTGCGATATCTGCAGCACCTTGGGGCTCTGCTTTGGTTTGTTTGATTTCTTACGGATACATCAAAATGCTTGGTGCTGATGGTGTAAAATCTGCTACAGAATATGCTATTTTGAACGCCAATTACATCAAAGAAAAACTAAGCGGTCATTACGAAACTTTATATTCTGGAGAAAATGGTCGTGCGGCACATGAGATGATTTTGGAGTGTCGTCCATTTAAAGAAAAAGGAATTGAAGTAACAGATATCGCCAAACGTTTAATGGACTATGGTTTTCATGCGCCTACAGTTTCTTTCCCAGTAGCAGGTACTTTGATGATCGAACCTACAGAAAGTGAAAACCTAGAAGAATTGGACCGTTTCTGTGACGCTATGATTTCGATTCGAAAAGAGATCGAAGAAGCTACCATTGAGGACAAAAACAATGTGCTAAAAAATTCACCTCATACCTTGGCAATGCTAACAGCTGAAAATTGGACGTTACCGTACTCCAGAGAAAAAGCAGCATACCCATTGGAGTATATTGCTGATAACAAATTTTGGCCATCTGTACGTCGCGCCGATGATGCGTATGGAGATAGAAATTTGGTTTGCAGCTGTGCTCCAATTGAAGCTTACATGGAAAGTTAAAAACCATGTCGATACAGCGATAACGTCCCGATTATTCGGGACGTTTTGCTTTTTTTTCAAACTTATTATTTCGGAAAACTTATTTGAATAATATTACAAATTAAGGAAAACACAAACAATTTATCAAAAAAACAAGCTGGATAGACCCAAAGAATTCCAAATTACTAATTATGCATGCATAATATTTCATTTCTTTATTTTATCCTTACATTGCCTTAATTATTTTACAACAACATCATGAACATAAAAATAACAGGTTCAGGGAGTTATATCCCTGATAACACAATAAACAATGCCGATTTCTCGGAGCATCACTTCTTAAACGAAGACGGAACACCTTTTAAATACCCAAATGATGTCATAATTCATAAATTTAAAGGAATTACAGGAATAGAAAAGAGACGTTATGCTGAAGACCAGTATACATCATCTGATTTAGCCTTTTTTGCTGCTCAAAAAGCAATTGCAAATGCCAATATTGATCCCGAAACATTAGATTATATCATTTTTGCACACAATTTTGGTGATGTAAAAAAAGGGGCTTTACAATCGGATATGCTTCCAAGTTTGGCTACACGTGTCAAAAATAAACTTCAAATTAAAAACCCAAAATGTGTCGCTTACGATTTATTGTTTGGATGCCCCGGATGGATCGAAGGAGTTTTGCAAGCCAATGCCTTTATCAAATCTGGAATGGCCAAGCGCTGTTTGGTTATCGGTTCTGAGACGTTATCTCGAGTAGTAGATGATCACGATCGTGACTCCATGATTTATTCTGATGGTGCTGGAGCAACAATAATCGAAGCTTCGGAAGATGAAACAGGACTATTAGCATACGAAAGTGCAACCTATGCCTACGACGAATCCGGATATTTATTTTTCGGAAAATCATACAATCCTGAATTGGATCCAGACATTCGCTACATCAAAATGCACGGTCGTAAAATCTACGAATTTGCATTGATTAATGTACCTGCTGCTATGAAAAGCTGTCTAGACAAAAGCGGACTCGCCATTACCGACGTTAAAAAAATATTGATTCACCAAGCTAATGAAAAAATGGACGAGGCAATAGTTGACCGTTTTTACAAACTATACAACCAATCAACTCCAGCGAACATCATGCCTATGTGCATTCATGAACTTGGTAATAGCAGTGTTGCAACAGTACCTACTCTGTTTGATTTATTGGTCAATGGTCAAATAGAAAACCACGAAATTAACAAAGGAGATGTCGTAATTTTCGCTTCTGTTGGAGCAGGAATGAATATTAATGCATTCGTTTACAGATATTAAAACACCCCTTGTAATTCCTAATTTCAGCCCGTCGAAGATCTCGTTTTAAATATTTTTTTTTAGAGAAGCGCTTTTTGATACATTTAATACAACTATAAAACTGATTTCGACGACCTACAAAATTTGTTTCTGGGTATTAAAGTAATTTTAAAAAATCATCCGTCTGAGCCTATCAAAAAGCTCGATAAGACGAATATCACTTCGACAAGCTCTTTTCGAAATAAAACCGAAGAACTATATTGTTTATTAGGAGCCAATCCAGCTATACACTACAAGTCCAGCCTTAAAAAAGTGTTTTTCTATCACTCAAAAAGAGCTTCCTCCGGTCGCTTTTTTGAGACAAGAAAAACTACTTTTTTAAGCCTCGGGCTTTTCGTTTCTATCTGGGCTAAAAAATCGTCACAAAACACAATTATCACTATATTTGCAGCACCAAATTCCATTCAACTTTGGAAGAACGTAAATTCAACTATAAATCAATGAACAACAAAATCGTTGTTCTTCGCAATAACTATGTACGAAAAAACATTTCCAAATAAGCGATTCAAACACACGTTAGAATTTTTACAAAAACACGTTGCTACGTCCGAGACCATTTTTGATTTGGGTGTACCCAATCCGTTTTCAAAAATTATGGTCGAGAATGGCTTTACAGTAAAAAACACTACTGGTGAAGATATTGACAAAGACCAAACCGCATTACAAACAGAAACGTACACTGTTTTTACGGCTTTTGAGATATTTGAACATCTACTAAATCCTTATACCGTATTAGAAAATATTAAATGTGATAAATTATTAATTTCTATTCCGTTACGCCTTTGGTTTTCCCCAGCTTACAGAAGTAAAACAGATATATGGGACAGACATTATCATGAATTTGAAGACTGGCAATTGGATTGGTTACTGGAAAAAACAGGCTGGAAAATTACTGCGAGAGAAAAATTCACACATCCTGTAAAGAAAATAGGTTTTAGACCTCTATTGCGTTACTTCACACCACGATATTATATTGTATGTGCTGAGAAAATCCCCCTAACCCCTAAAGGGGGAATGTAATTATCGTAAAATTAATTTAAAATGAACAATCCCATTTCACAAAGTATATCAAACTCCCCCTTCGGGGGCTGGGGGGATTACTACTTAGTCATTCCTACACATAACGAAGAAGCCTTTATATCTTTAACATTAGATTCTTTAGTCAATCAAACGATCACTCCATCCAAAATAGTAGTTGTCAACGACAATTCTACTGATGGAACCGAGGAAATCGTGAAATCATACGCCGCAAAACATCCGTATATCACTTTGGTTAACAAAAAATCATCGGCGGCACACATGCCTGGGAGCAAGGTGATTCAGGCTTTTCATGAAGGAGAAAAACACATTGATGACAATTACGATATTCTAGTAAAAATCGATGCTGATTTAATTTTTCCACTTAATTATTTCGAAACTATCATCAACCATTTTAAATCGGATGACCGAATAGGAATGGCGGGTGGATTTTGTTATATCGAAAAAAATGGTGATTTTGTACTCGAAAATTTAACAGACAAAGACCATATTCGTGGCGCATTGAAAGCGTACCGAAAAGAAACCTACAAACAAATTGGCGGACTAAAACCAGCCATGGGTTGGGATACGGTAGATGAATTACTTTGTGAATTTTATAATTGGAAAGTAGTTACAGACCAAACTTTAAAAGTAAAACACTTAAAACCTACTGGAGCAAACTATAACAAAACGGCGCGATACAAGCAAGGAGAAGCCTTTTACACCTTAGGATATGGCTTTATTATTACAGCGATCGCCTCAGTAAAGTTGGCAATGATGAAAAAAAAGCCAAGACTTTTTATCGATTACATTATTGGATTCATGAATGCCAAAAATGCCAAAACTCCACTATTAGTTACTTCAGAACAAGCTAAATTTATTCGCAACTATCGAATAAAAAAAATGAAAGCAAAAGTTTTTGGCAATGCTAGTTAGTAGAAAAAGTGGCAGCACATACCTTATAACTCGTAACTTATAACTAATTTTGACAATATTCACATACTTATGATGCTCATTCGATACATATCACAAATAGGGAAGTACTTTCTTATGATAAGGGAAATATTCAGCAAACAGACCAAATGGTCGGTGATGCGCAACCTTATTTTCAAAGAAATTGATGACTTAATTATAGATTCACTTGGTATTGTAGCCTTCATTTCCTTTTTCGTTGGTGGTGTTGTTGCCATTCAAACGGCTTTGAACTTGACGAATCCTTTAATTCCAAAATACCTTATTGGTTTTGCTACACGTCAATCAATAATTTTGGAGTTTGCACCAACTTTTATCTCGGTCATTATGGCTGGAAAAATGGGGTCATTCATTACCTCTAGTATAGGTACTATGCGCGTTACAGAACAAATTGATGCGCTAGAAGTAATGGGAGTGAACTCTTTGAACTATTTAGTTTTTCCAAAAATAATCGCACTCCTTTTATACCCTTTCCTTATCGGAATTGCCATGTTTCTTGGTATTCTAGGTGGATGGATGGCTGGTGTTTACGGCGGCTTCACCACTAGTGATAATTTTGTCATGGGTGCACAAATGGAATTCATTCCTTTTCATGTGGTCTATGCCTTTATCAAAACATTAATTTTTGCCTTATTATTGGCTACTATACCCTCTTTTCATGGCTATTACATGAAAGGTGGTGCTCTTGAAGTAGGAAAAGCAAGTACTGTTTCCTTCGTTTGGACTTCGGTTTGCATCATCCTTTTCAATTATATTCTAACACAATTATTACTGAGCTCATGATAGAAGTAAAAAATATAGAAAAATCATTCGGTGAAAATAAAATTCTCAAAGGCATCTCTACTGTTTTTGAAACTGGAAAAACCAACCTCATCATTGGACAAAGTGGTTCTGGAAAAACAGTATTATTAAAAAGTCTTTTGGGTATCCATACTCCAGAATCTGGACAAATTATTTTTGATGGTAGAGTTTACTCTGAATTAGAAGATCAAGAAAAACGTGAACTACGTACCGAAATTGGAATGGTTTTTCAAGGAAGTGCCTTGTTTGATTCCATGACCGTATGCGAGAATGTAGCTTTCCCATTGAAAATGTTTACCAAAGACGACAAAGCTAAAATTGCCGATCGAGTAGAATTTGTACTTAAGAGGGTCAACCTCATCGACGCACACAAAAAGCTACCCTCAGAGATATCTGGAGGAATGCAAAAACGTGTTGCTATAGCTCGCGCCATTGTAAATCACCCAAAATACTTATTTTGTGATGAACCCAATTCAGGATTAGACCCTAATACGTCTATCTTGATTGACAACCTCATCAAAGAAATTACCGAAGAATACAATATCACCACTGTGATCAATACCCACGATATGAACTCGGTTATGGAGATAGGTGACAACATCCTTTTCCTGAAAAACGGACTAAAAGAATGGCAAGGTAACAAAGAAGAAATTTTCTATACCGATAACGAAGCTGTAACTACTTTTGTGTATTCGTCCAACTTGTTTAAAAAAGTTCGCGAAGCGCATTTGAAGAAATAAAATTAGGAGCAGAAAACTCGAATTTATAATTACGATTCCTCCCGCTATTCACTACAATCTTTTGTTACGGAAGGCCGTCACAAAAGGATTTTCGTTTCTATCGGGGCTAAAAAACAACTTATTATTTCCATATCAAAAAAGCACAGTACGTTTTCTGCGACTGTGCTTTTTTTGTATTTATAAAAGTAATATTTCATTACTTTAAATGGTCAAAACTGTTGCTTTAAACTAATTTATTTTGAACAAAGCTCCCCTAACAGGTTCATAACTTAATCCTAATCTTCTACTATAATGAAATACCACTTTGTCCGTCTGAGCTTGTCGAAGACTTTTGTCAAAGGGAAGCTTATTTGGATTGCACTTCGACAAGCTCAGTGTGACAGATTTAATTTGAAATTGATGTTTTGCTATTAATTTTAACTATCGGGTAAACTTCCAACAAACCTTTACCTTATCCCAAGGCCAGTTTAACAACGGCATTTAGGATACCAACCAAACCACCAACAACAGCACCATTTAGTCGAATGTACTGCAAATCGTTCCCTATTTTGTCTTCGATTTGATGCACCAGTTCTGCATTATCCAATTTTGCCAAACTGTCTCGCACCATGTTCCCTATCTCACCATGAAATTCGGTAATTAGGTTTGAAATCGTATCTTTTATCCAGCGATTCACATTTGCTTGGGTTTCTGGATTCTGCTCTAAATCGGACAATACGGCATTTAATTTTGTAATCACAAACTTCATAAGTGGCGTTTCGTGATTTTCTAGTTGCGCTATCAAAGTATATTTGAAATTCACCAACAACTTCTGAATCATACTTTCGGCATCGGCATTCTCTGTAAAACCATTGATAAAGTTATCAATCATTTTTTTACTGTCTTCGTCACCCGTAGCCAGTTTGTGTGCGAAATCTAAAATCCAATCATCAAATTTTACTCGAATCGGGTGCTCAGGATTGGATTTTGCTTCCTCAATAAAAACATTGGCTTGTTCTAAAAGTGAATCCGCTATACTGTCCAAATCTATTCCGCCTGTTGATTCGGCTAGAAACAGAGTGATTTTCTTGACTAATCCTTTTTCTTTGTATTCGGTCGCTGCAATAGCTAATTTAGAAAGCAATTTCTCTCTCGTATCTTCATCGCTGATTGCTTTGGATCCTGCCTGAATCATTAGCTCCCAAATTTGGTTGTGGTCGCCATTTTTAATTGATTTCTCTAGCCATTGCCCTAAAGTGGAACCTAAGTCTAACTGACCAATTTGCTTCGTAAAAACGGTCTTTAAATTCGCCGCCAATTTTGGACTGTCCAAATCATCCGCCAACACCAAAACTATTTTTTGAATGACTTCAATAGACTTTTTTTGATTGTCCGGCTTTTTCAAAAACTGAATTATTTTTTCGACCAAATTAATTTCGCTCAACTTGCCTGAAATCACTTCAGGCGAAAGCCATTTGGTAGTCACCAAATCTACAATTCCCTCCGTTAGTTTTGCTCGGTTTTTGGCAATGATATTGGTATGCTTCCGCACGATCGGAATAGGAATCTCCCGAAATAAAGCACTGACCGCAAACCAATCGGCAAAGCCACCAATAGTTGCCGCTTCAAATCCTGCAATCACTATTTTCCAAGCTGGATGGCTTAGAATATCTATACGAACTAGTAGCTCAAACAGTACTAAGCCTGAGAAAGCGATTAGAAGTGATATGGAGCCTAGGTTGTTTTTCATGGTTGCTAAAATTTATACACTAAAAATACAAATTTTTATATTTTTAGCTTCAAATGGAATAAAATGATTTTATGATTACTAAAAAAAATAGAAAATTATTCCCCGCAAAAATAAGGAGAATAATCCCTTTAATCTCCGCAAAGTTGTAATTCCAAAAAAAAGACTGTATTCACTAATTAGCCCTGATTGCAGTGAAAATCCTTTTGGGGGCTTTTGTTTTGCCCCCAAAAGTTTGCAACGGAAAGCAGGAACTCAAACCTCCTGAAAAAGCCAAGATTTTCGCTCCTAGAAACTACATTTGAATAATTTCTACCTCTGCGTTGGGATTGAATAAATAGGTTTTGCCTGAACTGATTTCGATGCATTCGAAGCGTTTGGTGCGAACAGCCATTTTTTTAAATACTTTTCCGTTTTTGATACGGAACACAGTACCATACGGAATTTCGAAGACGTAATTTGCGTTGTCTTTTTGTACATCAAATTGTTTGAGCGCCAAGGACAAAGTGGTGTCTGTATCACTGCTGGCAGACGGATTTCTGAAATGTCGAGCCAAAAGTGGCAACAATTGATTGGGGAAAATCTCTGGTCGAATATAAGGTACCATCAATTGTTGAAAGGTGTGTTTCCACTCGTTTCCGTGTGGTTTGATGTTGCGTCCGTATTTCTCAAAGGCGACCAAGTGCGCGATTTCATGTATGAGCGTGACCAGAAAACGGTACTTATTCAAACTGCCGTTTACGGTAATTTCATGTTTCCCATTGAGGGCTTTGCGGTAATCGCCATGGCGCGTGGCACGCTCGTTGACGATTTTTAAATGCACACCATGTGTCACGATCAACTCAAAGGCTGGGCTGACCGCGAATTCTGGTATGTATTTGGCTAAGGTTCCTTCCAATTTAGTTATAAGTTACTTTTGAGTTATAAGTTATGAAGTATGAGTTATGAGTTGCGGTGCGTTTAAGTGTTGTCTTTATTTACCGAGTTTTTTTTGGTGGTAATGATTATACTTCTAATTATTTTAAGTACTTCATGACTTTGATTATGAATTTTTTGAACTTCTTCTTGAGAGATATAATCTGTTGCTTTTAGTAGTTCGAGCCAATACATGGTTTCATCACACTCTTTTTGAGCAATAGCTAATTTATGTATAAAATCAGGTTTGCTTTGTGCATTTACAGCTTCACGAACATTTGCACCCACAGAGGTTATGGAACGCAAAAACTGTTTGCTCATCACATATTCCTTTTTTTCGCTCACAATATGTTTGTAGAAAAAAACTCCACTCACAACCAATTCAAAACTCTTAGTTTTAATGATGCTATCACTCATAGTTTATTACTAATAATTATTAACTCTTATTTTTAACGATGCCGTCACTCATAACTCATAACTAATAATTCATAACTCTTTTTAAGGATTTGAAGACGTAACCTGTATTACTCTACCGTTAAAAAATTTGTTTCCAGTAAGGGTAAAATCACAAATATAATTGGCAATTTCATCTGCTGATACTGGCGCTTGATAGCCTGGGAAAGCTTCTGCCAACATTTCGGTTTGAACTGCGCCAAGTGCCAAAACATTGAATGCTATTCCTTGCTCTTTGTACTCTTCTGCCAACAGTTCTGATAGTGTGATTACTGCGCCTTTACTTGAGCTATATGCTGCTAAACCTGGGAATTTTAAGGATCCTTGGATTCCGCCCATTGAACTTATCGTGACTACATGACTCCCTTTGGGCAAAAACGGAATACAAATACGAGTCAAATTGGCTACTCCAAAAACATTTACTTTGTATACGTACTCAAAATCGGCTTGGGTTAAGTCCCCAAACGGTTTGTTGACCAAACTACCTGCATTATGAACCACTGCATCTATTTTGTCCCAAGTAGTGCTTATGAAATTGGTGATTTTTTCTAAATCGTCTTCTGTAGATAAATCAACAGATAAACAACTAATATTTTTGTGCTCAAGCAACACGCGAGGTGTTTTTCTTGATAGTGCTAGGACTTGATGTCCGGCATTTGCAAATTGCAATGCAAGCTCATACCCTATTCCGCGACTGGTTCCTGTGATAATAATATTCTTCATCTAACAAAAATACAAAAATGAATGTATCTGAAAATGATTTATCAGGCTTCTAGTTGATTTTTATTGGAAAAGTATTTTTGATACACTTTATAGCTTTGATAGACAGCCATAACCAAGAAGAAAATTGGCAAAACAATCGGAAGTAAATATTCGGTGACAAAAGCAATTTGCTTTGAAATTTTGTCTAAAAAATAAATTATAGACAGCATCCCTACATATACCCCAACCATTGTACCACCAACATAATAAAACTTTAAGGCCTTATCTGTCACAATAAACTTACCATTGATGAAATAGAGATTCCATGCCAACCAAAACGGAATTTGTAAAAAGTTCAAACAGTTTAAAAAGACACCAAACCAAAACATGGGCCAGTTTAAATATCCTTGCAAATACCCACCTCCCTCTTGCGTTGCTTCGCCTTGTTCATAAAAAACTACTGCTATGGCTAGAAAAAAGAAGATTCCAAATATGTCAATCCACTTCATGAGTTTTTTATTTTGGACCAACTCATTGGCAAAAATCAAAGTGTAGTATGCCACGATGCATTCGATTGCTATAATACCCAAAATAAACCATGAAACCGCCTGTAACCCCAAAGTTGAATAGACTTCTAATCCTACAACATTAAGGAAGCCCAATGGCAATGAGCCTAAGAAACTGACCGTAAAACCTATGGCAATATTTTTTAAAATTTGCATGGGCTAGAAATTTACAATTTTGGACGATTGCTCAAAATGCAATCGCATTTGCTGCATACCTTCTTTGTATGATAAATAAGCGACTCCAGATTTGTGGTTCTGCACACTGATTTGGTACAAGTATTTTAAATGTCTCGCTAATTCTTTCCAAGCAAAAAATAGCGAATGTTTTGGGTCGTATATATGTGTAGGCTCGCTACCTGCGCCATTGAGTTCTACGATCGAAAAGTTTTTTCCTTGCTGTAAATCTTCTAAATTGTGGTACATGACATCCAAGCGTCCAAAATAGAAACCGGGGATTTGTGTGCAAACCGTATTTAAAACAGTCTCCAAGGCCGGACTTATCCATTCCTTTCCGTCTACAAATTTTGCACCTCGGGCATGATTCCCATAAGGAACGAGATTTAGTTTTTGTCCAACAGGCAAGACTTCGTTCAAAGTATCGCCATATTCTTTTTGCAAAACGGTAAGTTGTAAAGCATACCTAGGATTCTGACTCAATAATGCTCTAGTGGTTGACTTTCCGTCACCGGTTACGACAAGAAATTCTTTGGAAACGATTCCGGTAATTTTACCTGTTTTTTGATTGGGGTAACGAACGTAAAAGATTCCAACTTCGTTTGCATACGGAATCATATCTTGCAATAAGAAATCAAAATTAGCTTTATGAGCGTACGCTTCCAAATCTCCAATAGTATCGATTTTTTTGACTGCCGATCCGCGCAAGCCAATATCTGGCTTAGCAATAAACGGAAACTGAATGCCCGATTGGAGCAATCTGTTTTCTATTTCGCTCCAAGTTGTACCCTCTTTCACCAATTCGGTTTTAGGGTAAAACTGTGGCGGAATAATATCATAAATTTCTTTTTTGGATTCCATTACAAAACCACCATTCTTAATAGTAGGATTGGACGCTGTGAAAAAGAAAAAAGATCTCGCTTTAATAATGTAATAGAGCCACAAAAATGAAATCGGAATGTACACCAATTGGTACGGCCAATATTCCCAATGGGTTATTTTGTGTATAGAAAGCGACAAGCGATTATAGGTAGTCAATGTGAGAAAAATTTAAATAAGGACAAAAGAGGAATTATATTCTTCTTCTTTTATCAAATCATAATAGGTAAGTTTGAGCTGATCAGCTTCCAAAACAGTTTGGGTAATACTCAATGTCTTAAGTTCATTGTTGATATTAATAACCAGTCCGCTTCGGAGATCCTCAGGTTCAGTATAGCGGTGAAATTGAAATAATTCTTTTTCAGAAATAGTATCTTTTTTACATAAAAAAGATTGAAAAAGAACTTCTCTTTTTGCTCTAACAACAGCAGGATACAGAGTAGCAGATGACCAAATATGGCTTTTATCAGTATCTAATACAAGTGTATCCTTGTTCTGACCATCCCAACGTAGCTGATATAACATTTTATCTTGATATAAAACTAGGGTAAAAGGCTCTATATCGTCTAAATCAATTGCTTTCCAAAATGCAATAGGGGAATTGCTACCAATCATATCAAGTACAATTAATCCCCTACTTTTGCGATAGGGCGGACTTATTTGGTGCTCTTCATGGGCGCCATTGAGTAATACAAGTATGGTTCCTTTCTCATCTACTACATACCAAGTACCCCCCGCTAGAGGATCTTTGGGATACATAACATTCTTATTGTTGACAGCATATTGCTGTGGATAAAGAGCACTCAACCTAATAACTCTTTCATCACGGTTGGAGGTCACAATAACTTTATCTCCTGTTTTTACAAAACTTACTGTGCACATTGTTGTCTGTATTCAATTGTGGATCTAGCAACACCAAAGTTTGCATTCAATATTATTTTACAAGTTTGCAGTACACCTACTTTGATTAAGGCTTGATGATGGATACAATGTTCCAAATTATACAACAATTCTCGATAATAATTGGTTTCAATTTGAAGTTCCTCACCGTCAATAATTTGCTGTAAAAACATTTTTTTATCAGATTTGTCTACCACGTTTTGAATCTGCTCTATTTGCAGAATAGCAAATTGAGTGTCGGTCTGAATTTGAGGATTGCGTAGTCTATTATCATAATTCACCATTCCTGAATCATAATTATTTTGCAAACATTGAAACATTTCTATGATGTGCCTTGTATGTTCACCAATGCTGGAGTTGCTCAAAGTAGCACATGACTTTGAAAACTCTTCATTGGTCAATTCACCCAATAAGTGAACCAATTCATTCAAACTATTATTTACAGATTGTTTAAGCATATGGGGATTATTTTCTTAGTAGTATTTTTAATCTTGTAGTATAGTCTCATAAAATACCTGATACTGACAAATCGTCAAGTAAAAAAGAAACAAAAATTTTTATTTTATAAATTTAGTGTTTTTTACTGAGTGATTTTCGTCCAATTACCATCGGCTTTTAATTTTAATTTGGCTTCGTCTTTATTCCAATCTTTCAAGGTATTATTGAAAAACGCATTGTAGAACAAATATAGTTTTCCATCTAACACCTTAAAAGTACTAGGGTCTACTGATACTTTCTCTCCAGAAAGCCCCATCGCATAGGCACACCAGCCACCATATCCTGGTTCATATTTAATGGGATTCTTCAAAAACAATTCTTTATTTCCAACTGTTACAAAATAGTAAATTACTCCTTTATAATCGGTGGTAAATTCTTTTTTCCCCTTTAATGCTTTCGATTTTGTAAAATAAGCAACAGGATCATACCCTTGAATAGCGACTGATTTGTCTAAATTAAATAGTGCTTTTCTTTGACTTTCTTTTTGGGCGAAAGCAAAAGTTGTGAGCAGACATAACACAAAAATGAAAATCACTTTTTTCATACGTTTTATTTTATAACTCGATAGTTGTTTTATTATTGTACTACTATTAATTAGCATCTTAACTTATACATACGAAAATAAGAAGATAGTAGTTTTCTCAGATCGAAAGCAACACACATGATTCAATCCATTGCCTACCCCATTAAAGCTCTAGAGACATCATTATTATCAATTTACAATAAAACGTACTACATCGATAATAAATTGCCATTAACTTTTGTTTTTGCCTTTTTAAATAATTTTCAAAAATAACCTATTCATTTGCTTCTTTCCGTATCGAAAGCAAGGACTTTGATTGTACACTTCAAGTAATAAAAGGTGAAATTAAACCAAAAAATCCACCCCTACGATTGTACAGGTGGATTTTGTAAATAATTTATGAATTATAATTAAGAAATTAAAGTTCTAGAAATTACAATTTTCTGAATCTCTGATGTCCCTTCGTATATCTGCGTAATCTTGGCGTCACGCATCATACGTTCCACATGATACTCAGATACGTATCCGTTACCTCCGTGAATTTGCACCGCTTCGATGGTTACGTCCATTGCTGTTTGCGAAGCATACAATTTGGCCATCGCACCCGATTGGGTAATATCTTGACCTGCATCTTTTTCGGTAGCGGCTTTGTAACACAACATTTTGGCCGCCATAATTTGGGTTGCCATATCTGCCAGTTTAAAGGCAATTGCTTGGTGTTTAAAAATCTCTTTACCAAAGGCTTTACGCTGTTGCGAATAGGCCAAAGCCAAATCATAGGCTCCAGTTGCGATTCCGAGAGCTTGCGCAGAAATTCCAATTCTACCACCATTAAGTACTTGCATCGCAAATTGAAAACCAAAACCATCAGCTCCGATTCTATTTTCTTTTGGCACCTTCACATCATTAAACATAAGTGAATGCGTATCCGATCCCCTGATTCCCATTTTCTTTTCTTTGGGTCCAATGTCAAAACCAGCCCAACCTTTTTCGATAATAAAAGCATTGATTCCTTTATGGCCTTTTTCAATATCTGTTTGTGCCATCACGATATATGTAGAGGCTGACGAACCGTTTGTGATCCAATTTTTGGTTCCGTTCAACAAATAATAATCTCCTTTGTCAATCGCTGTCGTTTTTTGTGAAGTAGCATCAGAACCTGCTTCTGGTTCTGATAAACAAAACGCCCCTAAAACTTCTCCTTTGGCTAGTGGTACCAAATATTTTTGTTTTTGTTCTTCGTTACAATATTTTTCCATTCCGGCGCAAACCAAAGAATTATTGACAGACATAATTACTGCTGTCGAGGCATCAACTTTTGCCAATTCTACCAATGCCAAGACATAGGATAAATTATCCAATCCTGCACCTCCATATTCTGGTGAAACGACCATCCCCAAAAACCCTAATTCAGCCAACTTCTTGACTTGTTCTATAGGGAATTTTGAATGTTCATCCCTTTCTATAACTCCGGGTAACAGTTCGGTTTGAGCAAAGTCTCTTGCGGCTTGTTGAATCATTAACTGTTCTTCTGATAAATTAAAATCCATAAAATGTAATAGTTAATATGTGAAAATTGGCTTTCGAAAAAAATAACATTTCTAAATTAGAATTCTTAATTTTACGAATTAGAAAATTAACCTATTTACATGACTTAAACAACTATGCGTGCATATAATTTTTAATTTTCTAAAAATAGCTATAAAATGAAACACAAACAGAATTATCACGTAGTCGGAATCATGTCAGGCACTTCTTTGGATGGCGTAGATTTAGCAGAAATAGCATTCACAATCAATAATGGACAATGGAATTTTGAAATACTTCAGAGTGAAACAGTAAATTATAAAGGTGTTTGGCTTTCGATCTTAAAAAATGCAATTACATTTTCACATCCTCAATTAAAAGAACTCAACCGTGATTATACACAACTCTTGTCGGGTATCATTAATGATTTTATAGCAAAACACAAGATCGATAACCTTGATGCTGTGTGTTCTCACGGGCACACAATTTTGCACCAACCACAAGATGGTTTTACATTGCAAATTGGTAACCTACCCGAAATTGCAACACTTTTAAACCAAACCGTAATTTGCGATTTTAGAGTTCAAGATGTAGCTTTAGGTGGTCAAGGTGCTCCACTAGTTCCAATTGGTGATAAAATCTTATTTTCAAAATATGATTATTGCATGAACTTAGGAGGCTTCTCGAATGTTTCTTTCGAAGAAAATGGCAAACGAGTGGCATTCGATATTTCTCCAACCAATACCATCCTTAATTATTATGCCAACCAATTACAACTGGATTATGATGATAAAGGAAGTATTGCCCGAACAGGTGAAATCGACCAATCCTTACTCGATGAATTAAATGCTTTGGATTTCTACCAGAAAACCTATCCAAAATCGCTAGGTTTCGAATTTGTAAAAGAAATTGTTTTACCTATTATGGAGTCTTACTCTATTTTGCCAAAAAATAAATTAGCCACTTTTGTAGAACATATTGCTGTTCAAACTGGTTGTGTATTACCCACAAAATCTGGAACACTCTTGGTCACTGGTGGTGGTGCTTATAATGATTTTTTAATCGAAAGAATTAAAGCATACCTACCGAATATGGAAATCGTTATCCCTGAGAATAAAATATTAGAATATAAGGAAGCCGTGATATTTGGATTGTTGGGTGTTTTAAAACTTCGCAATGAAATTAATGTTTTGAGTAGTGTCACAGGAGCATACAAGGACCATAGCGCTGGGGTAATTTTTTAGCACAAAAAAAACCCCAGATAATACCACTTACCTGGAGGTTTAGCAACAAATAAAAAAAATATTAATTAACTAAAATCTTTCTTACTTCTTTATTTTTTCCATTTTGAACAGTTACAAAATAGAAACCATTTTGAACACTTGAAAGTCCAATATGCTCAGAAAATGAAGTAGAATTATTTTTAAAACTTTGACTGTACACTTGTTTACCCAAAACATCTGACACTGTAATTAAAGTATCATCACTGTTTTTAGAATCAAAATTCACTGTAAAAGTTCCATGGTTTGTGTTTGGGTACAAAGCAAATTGGTCTAATGCGTTAGCAACCGTTGATAAGGTATTTGTAATCTCAAATGCTTTTGCATTGACAGCATAATAAATATTTGCTGTAGGCTTCACCATAATACGACAGCTAGCAGCATTGACATTTGGCAAAGTAACTACTGCTGTTCCTGAATTTGCAACAGATGAAGCCAAAGTTGTAGTAAATGAGACTCCACCATCTGTTGACATCATGATAGATACCATAGCCGAACCAGCTATAGTAGTTGTATTATTCACATCCCATGAAATAGTTTGCGATGATCCACCAGGAAATGATTGCCCCTCAATATTTTGAGAAGTAACCGCAAACGGACCAGCAGTTGTAACTACAGAAACCTTCATTGAAGCTGTTTTTGTTTGTCCTTCACCTGGATGATTATCTCTTGCAGTAAAAGTAAAGTTCAAATCTCTTGCAACATTTGAAACCGATTCATATTCTACATCTTTTACATCATTAATAGTTCTACCCAATTTACCCATTAGTACACTAGTCAATTTTGGCATGTAACGCACGGGAGAAAAAGACGGTTCTTGCATTCTAAAAGTTGGCCCCTCTACTTTGGTATCATAGGTCATACTATTTGCTTGACTTGTATTGTCTGTACTCGCATCATTTTGTTCCCAGCTGTAAGTCAACACATCTGATGCATCTGCATCTGTACCAGTTCCTGTCAAAATAAAAGCAGTTCCTTTTGGAATTGTATAATCTGTACCCGCGTTAACTATTGGTGCAGTATTACTAGTAGGAATAGAAATTGGACACGTTTTTGTTGCTAAATTTTCTTGAACTTGTTTGATGCTCACATAAGCAAAGTTACGCATATTGTGCGGTTGTACATCCCAATCAGTAACTCCTGCATACCCCATTGTAGTGCATCCGCTTCCTGGTTCAACTTGCGTTATTGACTCTTCAAAATTATAGCTAAAAGTATGGTTGGCACCCAACTGATGTCCAAACTCATGTGCTGCAAAATCAAAATCAAAAACATCTCCTTCTGGTGCAGCTGTATCCGATTCTGGTGAAGTATATCCTCCTCCTTTATTAATATCTGTCAAATTATTTATATCATCGTCAACACAAATACAACCAATACAACCTGCATTTCCTCCACCACCAGTTTTGCAATATAAGTGACCTATATCATAAGCTGCATTACCAATTTTTGACGAAATCGTGTTTTGGACTTCTTTGTTCCAAACATCATTCTTTGTTCCTATGGCAGCATCAGAATAAGGATCTGTTGCAGCATCTAAATAAATCAATTGATCATTATTGGCAATCAAATTCATGTGAACTGCAAAATCTTTTTCAAAAATCCCATTGATTCTTGTTATCGAAGCATTCATTCCCGCTAAAGCATCAGCAACTGTTCCCCCAAAATGCTGTGCATATTCACCGTTACATGACAAAGCCAATCGTACTGTTTTGTATGACTGTGCGCTAGAGGTTATTCTATTTGTATTACTTTTTGAACTCGTATTTACTTTTGCTTCTGGCGTTGTACATTTAAAACCTGCTTTACCAGAAATACTTTTATTCGAATCGAAAACAACATAAGCTGCAGCCGATTTATCATAACCTTCAATAAACTCAGTTGCATTCTCACCTCTAAAAACTACAGATTGAAAACCTAATGGAGACATACTAAAATGAATCGTGGCCGTTTTATCCGAAACTCCCTGACCAACATACGCACGAATACTTGGATATTTCGCTTGCAATTCTGGATCAAAATTAGAATTTTCGATCACTTTATAACTTTCCATTGTTCCTTTAGTGTTTGGCACTGTAATTTCCAAAGCAGCAGGTTTTACCGCCTTACCAGTTACCGCAGCTAACTTCTGTTGTAAAACAGCAGTATTTAATTGAAAATATTTCTCACCCTCTTTTTTATCGCTCGTAATTTTTCGAGCCAATTTAGACACTTTTGAGGTTTGCACTTCCGTCCAATAAGAAACGGTTTGAGCTTGTAATTGCACAACAAATGACAACACAAAGACCACGTTAAGTAATGTTTTTTTCATTTTTTGGATTATTTATAAGGTTTTAAATTATATTTATACAAATGTACACTTTCATCAATTTTAGACTATTTTTGTATGGTGACAAAAAGGGTGACAACGATAATTAAACAATACAAATAGCTAATAAACAATTGATTAGACACCTGTACCTGCTTTTAATATTTTTATCCATTTCAAATTCAAAAGCACAACCTTTCTTCAAAAGAGAAATGATGAAAGAGGACCCTATACCCAAAAAATCGGCACTTAGCGCGAGTCAAAAAATAACAATTCACGAAGCCTATCTCAAAAATGCTATAGCTTCAAAAAACGAAGTACACCAATTATATGGTTACTTTTTTTTGTTTGCAGACCACTACAACAACAGTGAATATCTAGCCACTAATGATTATTTACTACAAGCAGAAATTTTAATATCGAAATACAATCGCCCTGACTGGCAAGCCGCCTATCATATTCGAAAAGCATTGGTATTCGATATAAAAAGTAATTCAAAAGCAGCACTCAAAGAATATTTATTAGCTTACAACAAAGCAGCTATTGCCAAGGATAGCTTATATATGGCAGAAATTCTAGAAC
Source organism: Flavobacterium psychraerolatum (assembly GCF_025960985.1). Taxonomy (GTDB): domain Bacteria; phylum Bacteroidota; class Bacteroidia; order Flavobacteriales; family Flavobacteriaceae; genus Flavobacterium. The sequence continues at coordinate 97,476 of NZ_JAOQMX010000001.1, forward strand.
AAATAAGTGCTACTTACGGAGAAATCGATAACTATCCCGAAGCAGAAAAATACTTTGCCCAAGCAGAAAAGATGATGCCTAAATTTGCCGATAAAGAGCAAATTGCACAAGCGTATAATAATTATAGCAACCTAAAATGCTATCAAAACGACCAAAAAGCGGGTTTAAAATATATCGAAATTGCAATTTCAGTTATCAAAGAATTGAAAGACCCATACATTGAAAGTATGTACCAGAATAATAAAGCGATCATTTGGACCGAAATGAAGCAATACGACAAAGCAGAAATTTTGTTCAAAAAGCTTGAAATTCAAAATAAAAATAATAATTGGAAAGATAGGCAAGTTCAAAACTTTCTCACACAAGCGGTCCTATATGAGTCTTGGGGCAAATATCAAAAAGCTATTCAATACTACATTAAACACTATGAATTAAAAGACAAAATAGAGGGAAATGAAGTCAATGAAAAGATGTCTGAGCTAGAAAAACAATTTTTAAACGAGAAAAAAGAAAATATTATTAAGGACAACCAAATTAAGCTACATGAGTCTGAACGACGCATTATCCTATTATTGTTGGTGCTATCCATTTCGTTCATCGCTATTGCCACTATCACCTTGTTATTAAAAAAGCAAAAAAAAGAAACGCGGTACCAATTGAAAACAAAAATTGCCGCTCTAAATGAAGTCACCGCTTTGTTGATCGAAAAAAATAAATCGGTATTACAAGAAAAATCGGATGATCAATTTGACACCACAGAAGAGCAATCATCAGAAACATTCTTAAATAAAAAAATCTTAACCGATGCCGATTGGTCTATTTTCAAGACTTATTTTGAAAATGCGTATCCTAATTACATCAAGAAAGTTCGCGATAATTTCCCAAAAATAACAGCTGGCGAGGAGCGCCTTTTTTTATGCCTTAGGCTAAATCTGAAAAATAAAGAAATCGCTACAATCCTTGGAATATCAAACGAAAGCGTAAAAAAGAACAGAAACCGATTGCGCAAAAAAATAGGACTGGATCTGGATGCAAACTTAAACGAATACATTCTAAATTTTTGACCAACACTTACAATTTTTATAATATCTTAGCGTTTCAATAAAAAAAGAAAAATCAATATGAGCTTATTGTTACAAGCAGACACTTTATCTGTTGCAAATGAAAATTTAGCCGAAGCAGTTCCTGTAGAAAAAACCCTTTCTATCATACAGTTATTAACTAGCGGAGGACTTGCTGGTCAAATCATTATGACCGCACTATTCTTAATGCTTTTTGTAGCATTATATCTTTATTTTGAAAGATTAATGGCCATCAACGAAGCCTCAAAAATAGATAGCAGCTTCATGAGCCAAATTAGAGACAACATCCGTAATGGACGTATCGATAATGCAAAAATGACCTGCGCGCACTCCAAATCTCCTGTGGCACGATTAATTGAAAAAGGAATTTCGAGAATAGGGAAACCATTAGACGATATCAATACAGCAATTGAGAATGCAGGTAAACTAGAAATTTACAAATTAGAAAAAAACGTGAGTATGCTAGCTACCATTTCTGGAGCTGGACCTATGACTGGTTTCTTAGGTACTGTTGTAGGTATGATTCAAGCCTTTCATAAAATGGCAACAGCTGGTGGACAAATCGAGGTTGGAGCACTTTCCGAAGGAATCTACACAGCCATGACCACTACAGTTGTAGGATTGGTAGTTGGACTTATTGCTTTTATTGGGTACAACCACCTTATTGTCAAAACAGACAAAATTGTACACCAAATGGAAGCCAATGCTGTAGATTTCTTAGACTTATTAAACGACCCCGCATAATTATGAATATTAGAGGAAGAAACAAAGTAAACGCAGAGTTCAACATGTCATCCATGACAGACATTGTGTTCTTGTTATTGATATTCTTTATGCTTACATCCACCATGGTTACCACCAACGCACTAGATTTGGTACTACCCAAAGCAAAAGGAAAAACAGACAGCAACAAAAACATTTCTGTAAGCATCAACAAAAAATTAGAGTTTTTTATTGACAAAGAGCCTGTTCAAGAATCTGAATTAGAAGCCAGATTATTGGGAATGTTCACGGCAGACAAAGAAAAAGCGATCATCTTAAGAGCTGAAGAAGGAGTACCAATAGAAAAAGCGGTAAACGTCTTGGATATTGCCAATCGAAATCAAATAAAAGTGGTACTAGCGGTAAGACCAAAATAAGCCAACTACTTTTAAAAACACAAGATTCATTTTATACATGAAATATTTAGAAACAGAAGAAGAAAAAAAATCATTTGCTATCACCGCGATCATTTTCGGGATACTACTTGTATTGTTCTTCTATTTAGGACTAACCTCACTTGATCCACCACCCGAGAACGGCATCGCTATCAATTTTGGTACCACCGAATTTGGCAATGGAAAAGTACAACCCACAGAAGCAATCCAGTCGGCACCAAAACCTACTGCTGCTCAACCTGCTGCTTCAAAAATAGAGGAAGTACTTTCCCAAGACGTAGAAGATGCTCCTGTGATGAAAACTGCCAAAAAAACACAGCCTACCAAGCAAGTTGCTGAAGCTGAAGTAAAACAAAAACCAAAAGAAAGTCCAAAACCTTCCAAAAGTACCACCGATGCTTTGTCTAGTTTGATTAATGGCCCAAAATCGGATGGTAAATCCAAAGGAGGCGAAGGAAATGATAACAAAGCAGGTGACAAAGGAAGCATAAATGGCGACCCCTACGCAAGCTCCTATTATGGATCTGGGACTGGTTCTGGCAACGGCAGCGGATGGGGACTTAATGGACGAAGCATCAGTTCAAGAGGATCAGTGGTACAAAAATGCAACGAATCTGGAACCGTAGTCGTACAAATTACAGTAAACCGAAATGGAAATGTAATCGCCGCCAAATACACCAAAGGAACTACAAACACAAATCCGTGTTTGGTTGAACCAGCAATCGCAACTGCCCGCAAATACAGATGGCAACCCGATAGTAATGCACCAGAAACTCAAGTTGGATTCATTACCGTCAATTTCAAATTAGGAGAATAATATTTATTAAAATAATTAGGGCGTGCCACCAATACAAAAGGCAAATCTTGCTACCGCCTAACCTTTTGTATTGCTGTCGAGCTATCCATTACTCTCCTCAACAAGTTCCGCTACCGCTGCACTTGTCTGCGGGCTTTTTATTTCTATCTCTCACGCAAACCTCTGGAGTGACACGAATTCTTTCTTATTCAAGAAATACTACTCACAACAATTTGTCACGCTGAAAGCATCACAGCAACGTTGCTCGACAAAAAAGGAGATACTTTCAGCATGACAAACTAGATCGAGAAAATTACCCGAATCCCAAACATGAAAAATGCAAAACTAAACTTGATTCACGTTTAGTATCACAAACTGAATTGTCACGCTACTTTGCGTGAAGAATTACTTCACTTTACATTTATTTTTCATAGGAGTTCAGTGAGCTTCGTTTACAGTGGAGCTTTTTTTTATTTGGTTTTTCTCCAAATAAAAAAAGCAGGAACGATAAGCCTGACCCGCGCCTTTCAACGGGGGCAATTCTAAAAATTTCGCATCTATTTCCTGAAATTGAATTTGAGCACCACCAAAAGAAATCGTACTTTTGAATTCAAAATTACAATCAATGAATTACCAAGAAACAACCCAGTGGATGTTTAATCAGTTACCCATGTATCAAACACAGGGAGCAACTGCTTACAAAGAAGACTTGCAAAACACATTGGAACTCATAGCGCACCTAGGTAACCCGCATCATGCCCTTAAGTGCATACATGTAGCGGGTACAAATGGCAAAGGATCGACATCACACATGCTAGCATCTATCTTGCAAGAAGCAGGATACAAAATCGGACTCTACACTTCCCCGCACCTTAGAGATTACCGCGAACGCATCAAAATAAATGGTCAAGAAATTAGCGAAGATTTTGTTTGCAGTTTTATATCAAAAAACAAACCTTTTTTTAAAAGCCACGACATTAGTTTTTTCGAAATGAGTGTTGGACTCGCATTTGAATATTTCGCAGCCGAAAAGGTAGATTTCGCCATCATCGAAGTCGGCATGGGCGGTAGATTGGATGCTACAAATATAATCACACCACTAGTATCAGTAATCACCAATATCGGTTTGGATCACACGCACTTTTTGGGTAACACCCTCGAACTCGTTGCTGCTGAAAAAGCTGGAATAATAAAACCAACTATTCCGGTAATCATCGGGGAATATACTCCTGAGACTAAAACAGTTTTTATTCAAAAAGCATTGGAGTGCAACGCACCTATTTACTTTGCATCTGAAGACGTAGTTGATGTATATCCTTCAGACTTATTAGGAGATTACCAACTCCAAAATAAGAAAACCGTTTTAAAAACAATTGCCGTTTTAAACGATTTAGGAATTTTAAAAATCAAAGAAGAAAACTGCATCTCTGGGTTGGCTAATACTGTCAAAAATACTGGCCTATTAGGGCGATGGCAACAATTACAAGCAAATCCAAAAACGATTTGCGATACTGCACACAACAAAGAAGGTCTATCTATAGTTTTCAACCAAATTAAAAAAGAAAATTTTAATACCCTACACATTGTTTTTGGAGTGGTCAATGACAAAAACCTTGAAGCAATTCTACCTTTACTACCAAAAAATGCTATTTATTACTTTTCAAAACCGGATAATCAACGAGGACTTCCAGTGGATATACTTCACCAAAAAGCAACAGAATTTGGATTAAATGGAACCGCATTTAACTCTATACCAAAAGCTTACAAAGCAGCCGAGTTAGCAGCAAACCTAGAGGACTTTATTTATATTGGCGGCAGTACATTTGTTGTAGCAGAAATAATTTAAATATTTTTTCATTTTATAGTTGTGTAATCAAAAAAGAGTCTTATATTTGCACTCGCAATCACAAAATGATAGCGACCTAGTAAAATAGGGCGATTAGCTCAGCTGGTTCAGAGCACCTCGTTTACACCGAGGGGGTCGGGGGTTCGAACCCCTCATCGCCCACAAAACTTCAACAGAAATGTTGGAGTTTTTTTTTTGGACTAATTTCTTCCAAATATTTGAAAAAAGACCAAAAAAAAAGCCATTTCAAATAAACGAAATGGCATATATATTTTTAAAAAAACCTTATAAGAATTCAAGCGTTCGCTCTAATGCCATCCCTCTTGACCCCTTAATCAATAACATGCTATTTTCAAATTTTAATTCTTTAAAGGCTGCAGCAAAACATTCAAAGTTTTGATAGAATTCAAAATTAGATTTTTCGATCTTATTCCTAAAGAAAGCTTCCCCAACGAAATAACACTTCACATCGTTGGTAATAACAGCCGACTCAACAATTGCCTTATGCTCTTGTAAACTTTCCTCACCAAGTTCAAACATATCCCCAAGAACCATCACTTTATTACCACCATCAAGTTGTACAAAATTTGCAATAGCCACCGCCATACTACTTGGATTAGCATTATATGCATCCAATATAATTTGACTTGAACCTTTAGTCAACAACTGAGACCTATTATTCTCCGGAACATATCCTTCTAAAGCTTCTTTTATAGCCAAATCTGCCACTTTAAAATACTTCCCTATCGCAAGTGCTGCATTTAAGTTATTAGCATTATAAAGCCCTATCATATTTGATTTAATAACCACATCATCAAATACTATTTCAACAAAAGGATTTGCGTTAACAGAAGCTATAGTAATATCAGCACACTTTTTTTGAATCCCAAATGAAAAAGATCTTAAACCCATACTCTTATCCACTTGAATAGGGTCTTCTAAATTCACAAAAGTAAGTCCATTCGCTTTATTAAGATATTGATACATTTCACTTTTTCCTCTAATCACTCCTTCAATCCCTCCAAAACCTTCTAAATGGGCTTTACCGAAATTGGTGATATATCCAAAGTTCGGCATAGCGAGCTCACATAAAAAAGCAATTTCTTTTTGGTGATTTGCTCCCATTTCAACAATACCTATTTCCGTTTCCTTAGTAAACGAAAGCAAAGTCAAAGGAACACCAATATGATTATTAAAATTCCCTACAGTAGCCTTAGTTTTAAACTTTCGAGCCAAAACAACCTGAATTAATTCTTTGGTAGTTGTTTTCCCATTACTTCCAGTAAGCGCAACAATAGGCAGATTAAGATAAAGTCTATGGAATTTTGATAACTCTTGCAAAGCAATCAAGCTATCTTCAACTATAATAGTTCTTTCGTCGATATAATAACTATCATTATCAATTATCACATATGACGCCCCTCTATCTAAGGCTTCTTTTGCAAAAGTATTAGCATCGAATCGCTCTCCCTTAATAGCCACAAACATCGAATTCAATTCAATTTTACGGGTATCTATCGAAACCGAACTACATTTTAAAAACAAATTATGAATTGCACTAATATTCATTTCAAAAGGATTTAAAAACATAAAAGCCCTAATCAAAGGGCTTTTACAATATTATATATTTTTAACTTAATTTCTAGCTGACTTCTTTTTATTTGACTTCGGACCAACTCTAGACATTGCACATCTAAACCCAATAAAATCTGTTGCCATATCTTGCGGAAAATATCTTCTTTGCGCTGGATCCAACCAATACGCTCTATCTCTCCAAGAACCACCTTTGTAAACTCTTACTTCATCATTTACTAATGTTGTTCTTTTACTAGACTTATCAAATTTTCTTTCCATTTGACCCAAACTATCTGTAGTTACATTATGCTTAGGAGAGTTATACATTTTCCTACCATCTTTAGTATCATTCGATTCTGAATTTCCGAAGTTATAATAGATAGAAGATTGCTTATCACCATCTCTATAATTTACATTATTACTCTTATCAAAATTTTGTCTCAAATAAGTTTCTTGCTCATCAACAGGAACTTGAGCGATTTGACCTGGAAAATTTCTAGAAATAATTTTACCATTACTCAAAGTATCGTATTTGATATTATCTTTAGTAACAATTGAAATTTTACCGTCTTCACCAATTTTGTTTTTGGTATACATATTACCTCTATAGTAATTAAAGTCATTTGCTTCGTTATCAATGATCGGTCTATAAACATCTGCTACCCATTCCGCAACGTTACCCGCCATATCATACAAGCCAAAATCATTTGCTGGATACTGTTTAACAGCATTAGTAATATCAGCACCATCATCAGACCATCCTGCAATCCCACCGTAATCACCGTTACCTTGCTTAAAGTTAGCTAACTGATCCCCCTTAGTTTGTCTTTTACCTGAACGTGTATAACTACCCGACCAAGGATATTTTTTTTGCCCTTTATAAGTATTATATTCTCTTTGTCCAACATCTGCAGCCGCCGCATACTCCCATTCTGCCTCAGTAGGCAAACGGTATTCTGGCAAAATTAGCCCTGAACTACGTTGCGCATAAACATTTGTTGCAGGAGTAGCCGCATTAGATCTTGAAGACACTTTACGGCCTTTAGTTCTTTTTAATGCAATTTCCTCATTTTTACCACCATAAGTAGAAGTTGGAGAATCAATATAGGTTTCAGTACTGAATAAACTTTCACCATCTACCTCATCTGATTTTGCATTTTTCTTTAAATAACCATTTTTCTCTAAAATCGCTTCATTCACACGATCTGTTCTCCATTTACTAAATTCCACAGCTTGAATCCAATTCACTCCAACTACAGGATAATTAGCATATGCAGGATGCCTCAAATAATTATTAGTCATGGTTTCATTATACCCCAATCTATTTCTCCACACTAAAGTATCTGGAGAAACTCCAGTATAAATATGTTTATAACTTTCATCAGTTGGAGGAAAAACTTTTTTCACCCAGTCCAAGTACTCTAAATACATGAAATTTGTTACCTCCGTTTCATCCATATAAAAGGATTGTACATGTTGCTGAGTTGGTGTATTATTCCAATCGTGCATTACATCGTCCTGTACCTTACCCATGGTAAAAGTTCCTCCTTCAACAAAAACTAACCCTGGACCAGCAACTTGTGTCTTACTGCTTCCAGCTTTCTTACCGCTTACATTCCATCCTGTTGCTCTTGAAGAACCATTAGAACTTGATTTTTTGCTACAACTAGAAAAACCTACCACAACAATTGCAAATGACAAAACAAACTGTAAAATGTTATTTTTAACTACTTTCATACTCTTTTATAAGGTAATAATTTAAAGTGGTGCAATATAATAATTAACCATTAACGCACAACACCATTAATAAAAAAATTCACGACTCAAATTTTAATATATTCTACAAATCAAACGCAAAAATATACTATTTATTATTTATTTTCATATTAATTGATTTATTTTTACCCTTAAATATTAATTAAACCAATCCAATTTAGTACAAAAATGAAAAAATTACTTTTTTTATTCATTCTTTCGTCTAGTTTCATTTTATTTTCTCAAACTAAGGGAGAAATCTCGATCAGCTGGCTTGACAAAACTGAAATGAATTATGGAACAACAAAAATAAATATACCGCAGTTTTCTGGAAATAACTTCAGGTATGATACTAGCAACAAAACCATCGATTACACTCTACCTCTACCAGAGAACATACGTTACGATGATAATTACACTCAAATAACGAATATCCAATACGAGGCTATCGCAAATGAACAATTAGGTCAGCTTGACCTCAAAAATATCCCTAATAAAATAACAACTAAGATTATAACAACTCTATCAAGAGACATAACTCAGTCGTTTCTTTCAATATCACCAATTATCAAAGATGGATTTGGATATAAAAGAATAACATCCCTTACTTACATTCTATTTCCTCAAAATGAAATTAGAACACTGTACAAACAAACGTCTAAAACTAGCACCACGAAGGCAATTACAAATTCTGTATTAGCAAATGGCGACTGGTATCGATTCTATGTTGAAAAATCGGGTGTTTATAAAATCAGTAAAACATTTTTACAGCAACTAGGTTTAAATCTGAATACTGTTGACCCAAAAAAAATAAAAATATTTGGTAATGGAGGAAGGATGCTCCCATTATCAAACAAAATATACTATCCAAACGATCTAACAGAAAACGCTATTCAAATTATTGGCGAAGACGATGGTAAATTTGACAATGGAGACTTCATACTATTTTATGCTGAAGGTACTGACACTTGGAACGTAGAGAGCAACACCTTTGTGAATCTTTTTGAAAACAAGTCCTATTATTATATAACCACACAAGGAGATAACGGAAAACGAATCCCTGAAGAGTCACAACCAACCGGATCTTCAACATTATCCATAAGTACATTTGATGATATTCAATTTCACGAAGTTGACCTCTATAATATCGCCAATATAGGAAGACAGTGGTTTGGAGAATCATTTGAGATAAAAAACATTCAAGAATTTTCATTTGACTTTCCTAATATTGAAACAACAGTACCAGTATCCATAAAAATAGCCGCTGGAGCCGCAGCTTTTACCCCAACATCTTTCAGAATACAAGCAAACGAAATAGAGGTTGGATCATTAAATTTAGCCCCATTAACCACTACCAATACCGATATCCAATATACTTATAACGACTTTAGCGGTACCTTCACAGGGAAAGAAAACATAAAAATAAAACTTACCTTCGATAACAATAGTGTAGCAGGTTCTAAAGGCTACCTTGACTACATTCAACTTTCCGCTACAAGAGAACTAAAATCCAATGGCAAGCAGTTCCAATTCCAATACAATGCTGCAGCTTCTAAATTAGGAATCGCCCAATATACTATATCAAGTGCAAAAACAGTATCAGAGATCTGGGACATCACTGATATATATAATACGACTAAATATACCAATCCAAATTTAGATTTATTTTCTTTTAAAGTAAATCTAGGGGAAACCAGAAAGTATATGGCGGTTGACACAGCCGACTTCTTAACACCTTTAAAAGAAAACAATACTAACGTTGCGAATCAAGACATTAAAGGAACAGTTTTCAATGATGATAAAGGCCAATTTCAAGATATTGATTATGTAATTATCGCACCTGCTTTCTTAGTAAATCAAGCCGAAAAACTTGCTGCTTTTCACCGATCCTATTCTAAACTAAATACAAAAGTCATAACGTTAGAAAAGATATACCAAGAGTTTTCCTCGGGTAAGCAAGATATCGCTGCTATTCGAAATTGCGTAAAATATATCTTTCAAAACAGCTCCACCTTTCCTGTCCGAGACAAATGTGTAAAATATGTCAATCTTTTTGGAGATGCTTCTTATGATTATAAAAGCAAAGTAGCCACAAATACAAACATTGTACCTATTTATCATGCGTTGCGAGGCAATACCTTAGGTGAGTCTTCATTTGCTTCAGACGACTTTTTTTGTTATATGGATGAAGACGAAGGTAATATCACCAATTCTTTTGGAGGAATCGATATTGCAGTAGGAAGAATGCTAATAGCAGACAATAAACAGGCCGAAGAAATGGTTAACAAAGTACTCGAGTATTACGACACCAGCTCTTATGGAAGTTGGAGAAATAATTTCATGATGATTTCTGATGATTCAGACAAATCATCAGATGCTAGTTTACAATTTAGGCAAAATAGATTATCAGACACAATCAGCAGTAAAAAACCTTTTCTAAATGCAGATAAAATACTATTAGATTCGTACACTCAAGAAACATCAGCAGGTGGTAATCGATATCCAAAAGCAAGAACAGATTTATTCAATGCCTTTGAAAAAGGAGCCTTGTTTGTAAACTACTTAGGACATGGAGGAGAAGACGGCCTTTCTGGAGAACGAATTTGGGAAAAATCAGATGGGCAAAACTTAAGTAATCAATACAAATACCCACTTTTTGTGACGATAACTTGCGACTTTTCTCGCTTTGACAACCCAAACAAGCCAACTGCTGGTGAATTTGTATATTGGAACCCAAAAGGAGGTGCCATTGCGATGATAACAACCATTCGTTCGATTTCTCAAACCCCAGCCGAAAACTTCAATGACAACCTCTTCTCCTATTTACTATCTTATGATTCAAACCAATACACATCAATAGCAGAAGCATTACGACTAGCAAAAAACCACACCCCTAGCTCTTCCTCAAATGTTGTTTTTTACATAGGAGATCCAGCACTTACATTAGCAATACCTAAACCTACCATTTTATTAACTAAAGTAAATGACGTACCTATTACTGAAACATTTGATAACTTCAAATCTTTATCAAAAATGAAACTAACAGGTGAAGTGAGAGACGAAAGTAATAATTTACTTTCAAGCTACAATGGTGAGGTTTCTACTAGAATCTTCGATAAAACAATCACAAGAACAACACTGAACAATGATGGATTTAGTCCACCAATAAATTTCAACATGTTGGGGGAATCAATTTTTAGAGGAAATGCAACCATCACTAATGGACAATTTGAATTTAGTTTTATCGTGCCTCGTGATATCCGAATCCCTTTAGGCAATGGAAAAGTCAGCTTTTACGGAACAAAAAATCTAGAACTAGAAGATAAAGCAGGTCAAAATACAAGTATCATGATTGGAGGAGTAAATGAAGATGCTCCTGAGGACAATATAAGTCCAATTGTAAAGTTATATATGAATGATGAAACGTTTGTCTCTGGCGGAATCACCAACTCATCTCCAATTATACTTGCTATATTAGAAGATGAAAATGGAATAAATACCGCAAGTGGAATAGGACATGACATCACAGCAGTTTTGGACGGTAACGAAAGTGCACCTTATGTATTAAATGATTATTACCAAACCAATTTAGATGATTACACCAAGGGATCATTACGATTTCCACTACGTGATATTGCACCTGGATTGCATACAATTACATTTAAAGCCTGGGATGTATACAATAATCCTACCATAACAGAAATTCAATTTTTAATGGTAGGGGACGAAGCAATAACATTAACCAATGTTCTTAACTACCCTAATCCATTTGTAAATTATACTGAATTTTGGTTTACACATAATAGACCTTTTGAACCTTTAGAAGTTCAAATTCAAGTGTACACAATAACTGGAAAAGTAGTTTGGACAAAAAACCAAATTATCACAACAGATGGTTTTTTATCGAAAGAGATAACATGGAACGGAAAAGATGATTTTGGAAATAAAATAGGAAAAGGTGTTTACGTTTATAAATTGACCGTCAAATCAAGCCTAACGAATAAAAAGGCTGAAAAAATAGAAAAACTTGTTATACTTTAATAAAATACTATATTTGTCAAATAAATTTTTATGTTAAAAATGAAAAAAATAATACTTTTTACTAGCTGTTTACTAGCATTTTGGAGCGGAAAAGCTCAATACAACAATGTAATAACGACAGGAGTACCATTTTTAATGGTTTCAGCTGACGCAAGGGCTGCAGGTATGGCTGACATTGGTGTCGCTACATCATCAGATGCTTTTTCTCAACAATGGAATCCTGCTAAATATGCTTTTGCTACAGACCAACAAGGTGTTTCTATAAGCTATACTCCCTATCTAACTGATTTGGCAAATGACATTGCACTTGGGCAACTTACCTATTATAATAGAATAAATGAACGCTCAGCTTTTGCAACTAGTTTACGTTATTTTAGCTTTGGTGAAATTGAACTCCGACAAACCGGAGACCCTAATGAAGTAACTAGAAAAGTATCACCTAGTGAATTAGCTCTTGACGGATCCTATTCTCTTAAATTAAGTGAAACTTTCTCTATGGCAGTAGCCGGAAGATATATTCGCTCAGCTCTAAAAGTACCCGATGTCAATAATGATGCAACGGCCGCAAGTACCTTTGCAATAGATATAGCTGGTTTTTATCAATCGGAAGAAATGGCCTACAACGATTTCAACGGGAGATGGAGAGGTGGATTTAACATTCAAAATTTAGGTCCAAAAATCAGTTATGACAATAATAACCTTAGCTCGAACTTTTTACCTGCAAACTTAAAAGTAGGTGGTGGTTTTGATTTTATTTTTGATGACTATAATAAAGTAGCCCTTAATTTAGAATTCAACAAATTATTAGTTCCAACACCACAATTTGCAAGTACCGATACACAAGCAGAAACAGATCAAAAAAAAGAAGATTACCGCAACATCAGTTGGACTTCTGGAATTTTCAAATCTTTTGGAGATGCTCCAGGGGGCGTAAGTGAAGAATTAAAAGAAATAACATATGCTGCAGGTGCTGAGTATACCTACCAAGATTCGTTTGCAATGCGTATGGGCTATTTTAACGAAAGCGCCATGAAAGGTAATAGAAAATATTTCTCATTGGGTGCAGGATTCAAATACACCACAGTTAAAATTGATGTTTCCTATCTATTTTCTGCATCGAAAATAAAAAATCCATTAGAAAATACGTTACGTTTTTCTCTTACACTAAATTTTGGCGATAAATACGAAGAATATTAGTCTCTAATTTCACAAATTATAAAAAATCCAAATTTCTTTAAAATGAAATTTGGATTTTTTTTATATCTTTAAGCATGAAAAAAATTAGCATAAATACTGAATTTACGGTATTTGAAAACATTCAAGAAATACCACAAAAAACACAAGAATTACTAGAACTAGCAATTGCCATTAGAAAGAAAGCATACGCTCCTTATTCCAACTTTAGAGTTGGAGCTGCACTACTGTTAGACAACGGGAAAGTAGTTTTAGGATCAAATCAGGAAAATGCAGCATATCCATCGGGACTATGTGCAGAAAGAGTCGCTATTTTTCAAGCAGGAGCATTATATCCAGAAGCAATAATTAAAATGATTGTTATTACTGCAGCATCGGATCAGAATACAACAACAACTCCTATCCCTCCTTGTGGTGCCTGTAGACAATCTATTGCTGAATATGAAATTAGACAAAATACTGATATAGAGATTTATTTCACAGGAGAAACAGGTGATATTTACAAGTCAGATTCGTTAAAAAACCTACTCCCATTATTATTTAACAAAAACATGTTGTAATAATACTAAAAATGAGCATTAAAATTTTAGTTCTTAACTCTAATGTTCTATTTTTGCAATTCGCAATTCTGTACCATTACACTATTTTGCGACAAGATCACAATTGACAATACAATAAAAACTTTAGCAAAAGAATAATCTAGATGAAAGAAGTTACAAAAGAGGTTTATTTGAAGTGGTACGAAGACATGCTACTTTGGAGAAAGTTTGAGGACAAACTTGCAGCATTATACATTCAACAAAAAGTTAGAGGTTTTCTACACTTGTATAATGGTCAAGAAGCAGTATTAGCGGGTGCATTACATGCAATGGATTTGACTAAAGATAAAATGATTACTGCTTATAGAAATCACGTACAGCCTATCGGTATGGGTGTTGACCCAAGAAGAGTAATGGCAGAACTGATGGGAAAAGTAACAGGTACTTCCAAAGGTATGGGAGGATCAATGCATATTTTCTCAAAAGAACACCGTTTTTATGGCGGACACGGTATTGTAGGTGGACAAATTCCTGTAGGAGCCGGATTGGCTTTTGGAGACAAATACAATAATACTGGCGGAGTTACCATGACCTACTTTGGAGATGGAGCTGCCCGTCAAGGTTCTCTACATGAATCTTTCAACATGGCTATGTTGTGGAAACTACCTGTAGTTTTCATCGTTGAAAACAACGGATATGCTATGGGAACTTCAGTTGAGAGATCTGCAAATCATACAGATATCTGGAAACTAGGTCTAGGATACGAAATGCCTTGTGGACCAGTAGATGGAATGAACCCTGTAAAAGTTGCCGAAGCAATGACTGAAGCTATTGATAGAGCTCGTCGTGGTGATGGACCAACATTTTTAGAAATGAAAACGTACCGTTACAGAGGACACTCAATGTCTGATGCACAATTGTATCGTTCTAAAGAAGAGGTTGAAGAATACAAAAAAATTGACCCAATTACACAAATATTAGACGTAATTAAGGATAAAAAATACGCTACAGAAGAACAAATCGCTGCAATTGACCAAAAAGTAAAAGACAGAGTTCAAGAATGTGTTGACTTTGCTGAAAGTTCTCCTTACCCAGAAGTTCAACAATTGTATGATGTAGTGTACGCACAAGAAGATTATCCATTTTTACCTCATAAACTATAAAATCAATTATGGCAACAATTATAACAATGCCTCGTTTGAGCGATACTATGACGGAAGGAACGGTAGCGACTTGGCTTAAAAAAGTAGGTGACAAAATAAGCGAAGGGGATATCCTTGCTGAAATTGAAACTGACAAAGCAACAATGGAATTTGAGTCTTTCAACGAAGGAACTCTTTTGTACATTGGAATTCCAGAAGGAGAAACTGCTCCAATCGACTCTTTATTAGCAATCATCGGTGAAGAAGGTGAAGATGTTTCTGCACTTATTGCAGGTGACGCTACTCCCGCTGCTGCTGAAGCTCCCGCAGCTACTGCTGAGGTTACAAAACCAACAGAAACTAAAACTGCTGCTGCTGCTCCAGCTGCATTGCCAGAAGGAGTTATCGTAGTAACGATGCCTCGTTTAAGCGATACTATGACAGAAGGTACTGTTGCAACTTGGTTGAAAAAAGTAGGTGATGTTATTGCTGAAGGTGATATCCTTGCTGAAATCGAAACAGATAAAGCGACAATGGAATTTGAGTCTTTCAACGAAGGAACTCTTTTATATATCGGAATTGAAGAAGGCGATTCTGCTCCTATTGATAGTTTATTAGCTATCATCGGGCCTGCAGGAACTGACATCTCAGGAATTGCACAAGGTTTCACTGCTGGAGGATCTGCTCCTGCTGCTGCAACTGAAGAAGCTAAACCTGCTGCCGCTGCACAAGCTCAAGAGCCTGCTACTACTGTCGCAACTGATGGTGGAAGAATTTTCGCCTCTCCTCTTGCTAAGAAAATCGCAAGTGATAAAGGTGTTAATTTAGCACAAGTTAAAGGTTCAGGTGAAAATGGACGTATCGTGAAAAGCGATATCGAAAACTTCACTCCTGCTGCTGCTGCCGCACCTGCCGCACCTGCTCCTGCAAAATCTGAAGCTCCTGCTGCTGCCGCACCAAAATTATTCGTACCTGCTGGAGAAGTAGTTACCGAAGAAATTAAAAACTCGCAAATGCGTAAAATCATTGCGAAGCGTTTGGCTGAATCATTATTCACAGCACCTCATTACAACTTAGTAATCGAAGTGACTATGGATGATGCAATGAAATCTAGAGTTACCATCAATAGCTTGCCTGATACAAAAGTATCCTTCAACGATATGGTAATAAAAGCTTGTGCATTAGCATTGAAAAAACACCCAAAAA
Source organism: Flavobacterium psychraerolatum (assembly GCF_025960985.1). Taxonomy (GTDB): domain Bacteria; phylum Bacteroidota; class Bacteroidia; order Flavobacteriales; family Flavobacteriaceae; genus Flavobacterium. The sequence continues at coordinate 113,809 of NZ_JAOQMX010000001.1, forward strand.
TAAACTCACAATGGTCTGCTGATGCAATTACAATCAATCACCATGTAAATATTGGTGTTGCTGTTGCTGTAGAAGACGGATTGGTTGTTCCTGTATTGAAATTCACGGACGCTATGAGTTTATCTCAAATTGGCGCTAGTGTAAGAGATCTTGCTGGAAGAGCTAAAAACAAAAAACTAGGACCTGCAGAAATGGAAGGAAGCACTTTTACAGTTTCTAACTTAGGTATGTTTGGTATCACTGAATTCAATTCAATTATCAACCAACCAAACTCTGCAATCCTTTCTGTTGGAGCAATTGTTGAAAAACCAGTTGTTAAAAACGGACAAATTGTAGTAGGAAACACTATGATGCTTTCACTAGCTTGCGACCACCGTACGATCGATGGAGCAACTGGAGCACAGTTCTTACAAACATTGAAACAATACATTGAAAACCCAGTTACTATGCTTGCATAATCTCTGAGTCATTACAATAAACAAACCCCGTTAGGTCTGACTTAACGGGGTTTTGTGTTTTATAATTTGATCAAAATTAGGAGCAGAAAATTTGTTTTCATCAGAAAGTTGGGCTCCCGCTTTACGCTGTATCTTGTGGGGGCAAAAGCCAAGCCCCCACAAGGATGCCGCTTCAATCGGGGCTAAATTAGCGCGATTTCGTTCACAAACCAAAGCAACAAAAGTTTAGAAATTATATCCAATTTTAGCTTGAATATCAGCATAATTTTTTAAATGGTCACAATTACAACCACTCGATTTACTAAAAATAGTATAGTCAAGTCCAAATCCAGCGGAAAACTCATAACTAAACTTCTTTGCAAAACTGCGTCTGATACCAAAGCTAGGAAGTACTCTAATAGTATTAACGATTCGGATATTATCATCCGATTTATAAATCGGAAATCGATTAGCATTAAAAGAAGTCTTCAAGGAAAAGAAATTAGAGCTATTAAATCCAATATTTCTACCCAAACGATTTCTTCTGTCTATTCCATAATAAAAGCGTGGTTCAACTACAAAACTGAAAGGTATAATGGTGCCAGAGATCCTAGTATCTGGTGCAATATCATATCTATAAGTCATATAATCAGCAGCTAATTCGGCACGAAGAGCCCACTTTCTATCCATTTTAAATTCATAAAAGATATCTGCTTTTATAATTCCAAGCTCAACACCGTAGATTTTATCTTCAACGCTAATCTCTTGTGCACCAGCAGTTATACCTAATAAAAGAAGTAACAAACCAAAAGTAATTTTTTTCATATAACAGTTTTAGTATTCAACTGCAAAAATATATTTTATTGATAATAAAAACCTATTTTTTATTTTTTTCTTCAATCCATCTTGACATGTATTTTGTACTATTAAAACTATGATGTTGCAAAAGGTTACCGAAAAAATTAGTTTTCCGGTGTTGGAACAAATTGACTAATAAATTTGATATCTGTGTTTTGAATTGGGATTCAAAAAGACTTTTATCATAACATTGGGTAATGATTTCAACTCCATACTGTTGTGATTGAAGCCAAAGTTTTTCATTATTGTACAATTCAACCATTTTCTGAGCAAAAAGGTCTACATCGTTTTCTACAAAACCATTCCAAGGCAAATCCTCGTGCATAGCTTCTGCACCAATGGCTGTCGTTACTGTTGGGGTTCCATATTGCATCGATTCGACCAGTTTTCCTTTTAACCCTGCACCAAAACGCAAAGGGGCTACTAAAACCCTAGCTTCGGAAATAATTTTTTGAGCATCTACAGCACGTCCTTGAACATGAAATCTTTGTTTTGGGTTATGAAGTTGCAAGACTTTTTGTGATGGATAAGCACCATAAATATGTAGTTCAGCATCCGATTGTTGCTGTTTTATAAGCGGCCAAATCGTCTCTTTGAGATACTGAACTGCATTCCAATTGGGTTCATGCAAAAAATTACCGATAAATACATAATTCTTTCTTTGATCGAAAGGAACAAAATTCGAAATAGCATTAGTATCTAATAAAAATGGGAGATAAAACAATAATTTCTCATCCACTTTGAAGACAGATTCTAAAACATACATTTCAAATTTGGAAATTATTAATGATAAATCACATCTTAAAATACTAGCAATTTCACGTTTAGAAACTTCTTCTATTAATAAATCATCGATTTCAAAAACTCTCTTTTCTTTGAAAGCTTTTTGCCTGGCAAGACGCAAACAGTGTAAATCTTCGGTATCAAGCAATCGTAAAGCTTGTGGGCAATTTTCGGCTACGCGCCATCCAAATTGCTCTTCCATCATGAACCGATCAAAAAGAACGATTGTTGGATTTAATTCTTTTATGTATTCATCAAAAGAGGAACAATTGAGTTTGATGTTTTTTTTCTCGACTTTATAATCCTCAAGATTAACCATGAAATCGCTATCCATGGCTGGACTCGAAAATATAACGTGATATCCTTCTTCCTGAAAACAAGTAATGAGTTGCAACATTCGGTATCCCGCAGCAGAGGAATTGGGTTCTGGCCAAACTGAACCTATAATTAAAACTGTATTGCTATCTTTTTCCATTAGTGTGAAATAAGTGTATTTTGATGAAAAACCATTATTATGAAATACGTTTAAACTTGATATTTCGAAATAACCTCTGGAATAGAAAAAGATTTACCCTCGTGATTCTCGCGTGAGGGATTGAAGCGGTATCCTTTTTGGGCTGGCTTTTTGCCAGTGTAAAAAGATATAGCTGAAAGCCCGACCCGCTTTTTCTGCGGGTCACGCCCCAATTATTTTAATTTCTGCAAGTACATATTCACTACATTTTCGAGACCTAAATATAAGGACTCTGCAATTAATGCATGACCTATAGACACTTCTAATAATCCTGGAATATTTTGTTTAAAAAACTGAATATTATCCAAACTCAAATCGTGTCCAGCATTGATCCCAAGATCCATTTCTATTGCCAGCTCAGCTGCTTTAACATAAGGATCAATCCCCTTTTTATTCCCCAAGCTGTATTGGTGTACAAAAGCTTCGGTGTACAATTCTATTCGGTCAGTTCCTGTCAATTTGGCTCCTTCTATCATATCGAGTTGTGGATCTACAAAAATCGAAGTACGAATGTTGTTCCGCTGAAACTCCTGAATCATCTCGGTTAAATAGGCTTGGTGCTTTACTGTGTCCCAACCTGCAGACGAGGTAATGGCACCGATAGCATCTGGAACTAAAGTCACTTGTTCGGGTTTACACTCTAAAACCAAATCGATAAAATTGTGTTGAGGATTTCCTTCTATATTAAATTCAGTATACACGACCGTTTTCAGGTCACGTGCATCCTGATACCTAATGTGACGTTCATCTGGACGAGGATGAATAGTGATACCTTGGCCTCCAAATTTTTGAATATCTGTGGCTACTTTTAGCAAATCTGGCACATTACCACCACGAGCATTTCGTAAAGTTGCTATTTTATTAATATTTACACTTAACTTTGTCATTGGAATACTTTTTGTTTCATTATTATTAAACAATAATGAGTACAAAAATACAAAGTAAAAGGTAGGTGTTTTTGCCTTTTTTTGATTATTTTGCATAACATTAGAGGATTTATTTACCATGAATATTACAGACTACATAACAAACGACTACAAACCACTTGACTGTCAAGAGACTATTGACACCGTGAAGGATTTTTTTGCGGAATTGCATTTCTCACATTTTCCTATTGTGGAAGAAGGCGTATATATAGGAAGTATTGCTTCTGATGATCTTGAAACATTTGATAATGATAAAAAAGTAATTGATTATAAATACACGCTAGAAACATTTTTTACTAGATCGACAGCGATTTGGTTGGAAGTACTAGAAGTATTTGCGAAGAATCATAGTAATTTAATTCCGGTGCTTGACGAGGAGAATCGCTATGTGGGTTATTATGAGATTGAAGAAATCATGACCTTTTTTCATCAGACTCCATTTTTAAAAGAACCTGGACGCATCATTAAGATAAAAAAAGGAATTTTGGATTATTCAATGAGTCAAATTACACAAATTGTAGAGAGTAATAATGGTAAATTATTAGGTCTTTTCATCTCTGAATCTGAAGTGGATAGTGTAGAAATTACCCTGAAAATTAGTCTTGGAGCAATAAATGAAATCGTACAATCTTTTAGAAGATATAATTATGAAATTACCTCTGAACACATTGAAGACAATTATATCAATAATCTAAAAGAACGTTCAGATTATTTAGACAAATATTTAAACATATAAGTTTACAAAGTATCAAACTACTTTTAAAACACTTACAATCGATTCAAAAGCAATGAAAATAGCCATTTACGGTCAATATTATCAAGATAACACAGAGCCTATCATTTTGGAGATTTTGGAGTTTTTTACTAAAAACAAAGTCGAATTGGTAATGGAAGAGAAGTATCAAGAAATACTTCTAGAGCATAAAATTATCACTACTACATATCAAACTTTTGTTTCCCATGAGGATATAGACCCTAGCTACTATATGCTTGTGAGCATTGGTGGTGATGGTACTATTTTGAGGGCTGCAACTTACGTTAGAGATTCTGGGGTTCCAATTTTAGGAATTAATGCTGGAAGGCTAGGTTTTTTGGCAACCGTACAAAAGGAAAATATCAGCGAATTTTTACAAGTGGTTATTGACAAAAACCATACATTATCAAAAAGAACACTATTAAGTTTGACTTGCTTGCCCAAAAATGAAAGCTTGGAGGATATAAATTTTGCTATGAATGAAGTGTCGGTAAGCCGGAAAGATACAACATCGATGATAACAATCGATACTTACCTCAACGGGGAATACCTTAACTCCTATTGGGCAGATGGATTAATCATCTCAACACCTACTGGATCTACGGGGTATTCATTGAGCTGTGGAGGTCCAATTCTGACTCCAGACACTACAAGCCTAGTAATCACACCTATATCCCCACATAATTTAAACGCAAGACCACTTGTAATTCCGGATAATACTGAAATTCGTCTTAAAGTTTCTGGGAGAGAGGAAAACTATTTAGTATCATTAGATTCTAGAATTACCTCAGTTGGAAACGATTCAATTTTAAGTATCAAGAAAACACCTTTCCAAATCAACATGATTGAAATACCCGACGAGACGTTCCTAAAAACACTACGTTCTAAATTACTTTGGGGAGAAGACAAGCGCAACTAAAGCAAATTTATTTTAAAATAATCTATACGAATATGTATTATTTTTCGTTTTAATTGCATTATATCAGGATAAAATATTAATTAAAACGCCTAATAATCAAATACAAACATACATTTAACACAAACCATATTGTTTGGTAGTGATAATTATTATATTTGCAGGCTATTTCAAATAAAATGACATATAAAATCAGCTTATTTATTTGCTTATTACTGAGCACTTCATTGTATTCACAAATACATGAGGTAGGAGTTTTTTTGGGAGGAAGTAATTATATTGGAGATATCGGACCAACAACCTATATCGCACCAAATGAACCTGCATTAGGGATTTTGTACAAATGGAACAAGAGCCCAAGACATGCATATCGTATATCGTACACACAATCAAAGCTAGCTTCAAACGACTTAAATTCGAAAGAAGGCAGTCGCAATGTGAGAGGTTACAATTTTGAAAATAATATAAAAGAACTATCTTTAGGCCTTGAATTCAATTTTTTTGATTTCAATTTACATGAATTAGGCAATAAAACGACACCTTATGTTTATAGTGGTATAACCTATACGAGATATAGCAGTTTATATTTTAACACATCAGGTGAACAAGTTGATGATTCACGAAAAGGAACATTAGGGATTCCTATTATATTAGGAATAAAAACAAGATTAGGTCATATGTTTGTATTAGGATTAGAGGCAGGAGCACGATATACATTTGCAGACGACATCGACGGTAGCAAACCAGCAAACGCAAATCTAAGCGCACCGAGTTTTGGAAATATTAATAACAATGATTGGTATGTTTTTTCGGGGGTTACATTAACTTACACCTTTGGAGAAAAACCATGCTATTGCGCACAATAAAAAAATGAATCTACTAGAAAACATAGATAAAAACAGACTTCCTAGCCATATCGCCATTATTATGGATGGAAATGGTCGATGGGCAAAAAAACAAGGTTTTTTTCGTGCATTTGGACATGAAAGAGGAAGTGAATCTGTAAAAGAAATTATTCAAACCTGTTTTGAATTGGGAATACAAAACCTTACTCTATATACTTTTTCATCTGAAAACTGGAATAGACCAAAGCTTGAAGTAGATACTTTGATGAAAATTTTAGTAAAATCGCTAACTAAAGAATTAGTGTTGCTTGAAGAGAAAAAAATAAGATTGACAACCATTGGGAATTTTGACAAATTGCCTGACAATGCAAAAAAAGTTATCAAAGGAGTAGTCGATAGAACTAAGGACCACACCAAGATGACCTTAACACTAGCATTAAGCTATGGATCTAGGGAAGAACTAGTTGACGTAGTGAAAACCATAAGTGACAAAGTTAAAAATAATATAATTACAATTGACTCTATTGACGATTCAGTTATTAATGAGCATCTTTACACGCATGACTTACCAGATGTAGATTTATTAATTAGAACTAGCGGAGAACATCGCATCAGCAATTTTCTATTGTGGCAAATAGCCTATGCCGAATTATATTTTACTGATATACTATGGCCTGATTTTAAAGAACATGATTTATATGAGGCTATTATTAGTTATCAAAAAAGAGAACGAAGATTTGGAAAAACAAGTGAACAAATTAAATAAATTTTTAGTGTTGAACAACAGTATAAAAGCAGTATTAACCTTTTTATTTTTGGCAAGTTTTTCGCAAGTCAAAGCACAAAAGAGAGTTGATTTTGATAAGGGTGAAAAATACATCATCGCAAAAGTAGCTCTAACAAACAAAATAAGTTTTAACGACCAAACTGTAGTTACTTTTTCTGGATTAGAAAAAGGACAAACTATAACAGTACCCGGCGAAGAGATTAGTAGCGCCATCAAAAAGCTAGGTAAACTAGGCCTTTTTGATGAAATTTCGTTTTACATTAATAAAATTGAAGGCGACAGCATTTATTTAGACCTTGATATCAAAGAGCTACCTAAACTTAGTGAGGTAAAATTTGTAGGGGTAAAGAAAAATAAAGTTGATGCATTAATAAAAGACAATAGCCTTACACAAGGTAAAGTAGTAAATGAAAATTTGATCACTACAACCAAAAACTATATTGAAAACAAATATAAAAAAGACGGATATTTCAACACCAAAGTCAATATTAAAACGATTACTGATACCACAACAGTAAACCAAGTCAAAATGCTTGTAAATATTGATAAAGGTGAAAAAATAAAAATAAATAAAATTGACTTTATTGGTAATGATAAAATCTCTGACAAGACATTGAGAAAAGCCATGAAGAATACCAAGCAAAAAAATATTTTTCGTATTTTAAAAGCTTCAAAATTCATTAAATCAAAATACAAAGAGGATCTAGAAAAAGTAATTGCTTCATATAAAGAAAAAGGATATCGGGATGCCAGAATTGTATCTGATTCAGTTACCTATATCAAAGAGAAAAATGCTTTAGCGATTAAGATTAATATTGAGGAAGGAAACAAATATTACTTTGGAAATATTAAATTTCTTGGAAACACAGTCTACCCTGACAATTTTTTAAGCAGAATTATTGGTGTTAAAAAAGGAGAGACTTATAACGGTGTACTCTTAGAAAAAAGGATTGCTGATAAAACAAAACCTGATGGTGAAGATATTACTAATCTATACCAAAATAACGGGTATCTATTCTCTACTATCAATGCCGTAGAGGTAAAAACAGTTAATGATAGTATCGACTTTGAAATTAGAGTTACAGAAGGACCATTAGCTTATTTCAATAAAATTACTGTTGTTGGTAATGATAAGACAAATGACCGTGTAATCTATAGAGAATTAAGAACCAAACCAGGAGAAAAATACAGTAAAGAATTATTAGTTAGAACAATTCGTGAGATTGGTCAATTAGGATTTTTTGACCCTGAAGCCATTGATCCAAAATTTAAGAATGTTGATGCTAGCGCAGGAACTGTAGATATTGAATATAATTTAGTCGAAAAAGGATCTAGTCAGATTGAGCTTCAAGGTGGTTATGGTGGTGGTGGTTTTATTGGTACTTTAGGACTCTCTTTTAACAACTTTTCGGCCAGAAACATTGGTAATAAAGACGCATACAAACCACTTCCAATGGGAGATGGACAGAAAGTCTCATTACGCTTGCAAGCGAGTACTTACTTTCAAACGTATAGCTTATCCTTTTCTGAACCATGGTTTGGACAGAAAAAGCCCGTTCAGTTTAGCTCATCCTTATCATACAGTAAACAATTTTTAACCAACTTCCAATCTGCATCTGGAGTTGATAAGAGTAAAAGTTTTAACATATTGACTTTGTCTGTAGGTTTAGCAAAAAGACTTACAGTGCCAGATGATTTCTTCGTACTTTCACAAAGTATAAGTTACCAACATTATGATTTAAACAACTATAACACTGGATTATTTACTTTTGGTAACGGACAATCACGAAATCTAGCCTATACTATTGGTTTAACAAGAAACAATAAAGGAGTCAACCCTATTTTTCCAACTTATGGTTCAGAAGTAAGTATATCGGCTAAATTTACATTCCCATACTCATTGATAAATGGAATTAATTATAGTGGTCTTGGTGACTTGGAGGCTTATAAACTTAAAACTACGGCAAATGCCTATGATGCAAGTGGGAATTTAACAACTCCTGCTGGTACTTATTTGAGTTCAAATGGAACTGCAGTTTCAACTTATCAAGAAGCAGGAGCTGATGCTGCAAAAGTCGATCAAGAAAGATATAAATGGTTAGAATATTATAAAGTTAAATTTAAAGCAGATTGGTATACTAAAATTTACGGAAAATTAGTTTTAAGAACTTTAACCGAATTTGGATTCTTGGGTGCCTACAATCAATCTAGAGGAGTAATTCCTTTTGAACGTTTCTATGTTGGTGGAGACGGAATGGCCAATTATTCTATGGACGGTAGGGAAACTATTCAATTAAGAGGATACACTAATAACTCATTGACACCTATCATTACTGACAAGACAAGTAGTCGATTTGGACAGCAAATTGGAGGTACAATTTATAATAAATTCTCTATGGAGATGAGGTATCCAATCACTTTAAAATCGTCTGCATCAATATATGCACTTGGCTTTTTGGAAGCGGGAAATGCATTTGCTGATTTCAAAACCTATAATCCCTTTGATTTAAAAAGATCAGCTGGTATTGGATTACGTGTTTTCATGCCGGCATTTGGATTATTAGGGATTGATTTTGGTCATGGTTTTGATAATTCAACAGGGCAAACTCAAATAAGTGGATGGCAAACTCACTTTATCATTGGGCAACAATTTTAAAAAAGAACTTAACATTTCTAATATTATAAGATATGAGAAAACATTATCTAGCTTTAGTTTTAGTTTTAGTTAATCTATATACGATAAACGCTCAAACAAGAGGAACGAAAATAGGCTATATTGACATGGAGTATATTTTACAAAACGTCCCCAACTATACCGAAGCCAATGCACAACTAGAAATTAAAGCGCAAAAATGGAAACAAGAAATTGAAATCAAGAAAAATAACGTTAATAAAGCCAAGGAAGCATTAAATGCTGAAAAACCATTATTAACAAAAGGACTTATAGAAGAAAGAGAAACTGAAATAAAATTTCTTGAAAAAGAACTATTAGACCTACAACAGCTTCGTTTTGGACCAAACGGAAATTTAACGACACAAAAAACAGATTTAATAAAACCTATTCAAGATCAAGTTTTCACTGCCATACAAGATATAGCAGAACAACAGAAATACGATTTCATCTTTGACAAAACGTCTGACTTTACAATGATTTTTGCTGCTAAGCGATATGACATTAGTGATTTGGTATTGCGCATACTAAACCGATCTGACAAAAGAGAAAAGTTGTCAAAAAAACAACTAGAAGCTGAATTGGAAAGAGAAAAAAAACAAGATGCAGTTGATGTCAATCCTAACTTGGTGGAGAGACAAAATGCTCTGGAGGCTAGAAAAGCAGAAAGAGATAAAATTATAGAAGACAGAAGATTGGCTGCTGAACAGAAGAAAAAAGAAGCTGAGGACAAAAGGGCTAAATTAATAGCAGATAGAGAAGCGAAGGCAAATGGCACTACTTCTTCTTCTACAGCTGAATCTAATACTGAAAATGCAAAAGAAGATGCAAAAGCAAAAGCAGATGAAGCCCGTCAAAAGCAAATCGAAGCAAATGAAAAAGTATTAGCTGACAGAAAGAAATTGGTTGAAGACCGAAAAAGAGAATTAGAAGCAAAAAGAGCAAAAGTACTTGCAGAAAGAGAAGCTAGAAAAAATGGCACGGTTTCTGCCTCTCCTAAAGCAGAGGAGGTAAAAACAGAAATTAGCAAAACGGTAACCACTACTACAAAAGCTGTTGAAGAAGTGGAGACTATTAGCCCCGAAGATGCACGTGCAAAAGCACTTGAAGCCCGGGCAAAAATAATTGAAGAACGTAAAAAAGAATTAGAAGCTAGAAGAGAAAAAGCACTTCAAGTGAGAGATTCAATTAAAAGCGCAAGAGAATTACAATTAAAACAATAAATAATTACTTAATATTTAAAAACCGATGAAACAGATCAAAACTTTATTAATTGCTGCACTATTTATTTTCGGAGCAAGTCAAACAATGAACGCACAAGCAAAAACAGCTCACGTTGATGTAAGTGAAATCATGGCCAAAATGCCAGCAATGTTGGAAGCTCAAAAGCAATTAGAAAAATTAAGCAGTACTTATGATACTGATTACAAAAAAATGGTAGAAGAATACCAAGGAAAATTAAAAAAATACGAAGCAGAATCTGCTACTGTAACTGACGCAATAAACGGTGATCGTTCAAAAGAAGTTCAGGATATGCAAAAAAGAATTGTTGATTTTAGAGATAATGCTCAAAAAGAATTACAACAAAAAGAATCAGATATCGTAAAACCATTAATGGAAAAAGTAAGAGCTTCTATCCAAAAAGTTGGAAAAGCTAAAGGTTACCAATATGTACTTGACGGATCTACTTTATTACTTGCAGATGGTCCAAACATTACTGCTGACGTAAAAAAAGATTTAGGATTTTAAAAAACATCTTTTACATAACATTAAAAACGTTCTATTTCAATAATTGAGATAGAACGTTTTTTTTTGTAATACAATTTAGGAAAATCAAATAAGAGCGCTTAACTTTGCTTTCACTGTTCGCTTATTTAAGGAAGTAAAAGCTTATTATTATATGGACTAAATAGCTATTAACCTTATAATTTTTGATCATACAATATAAATTAGTTTAGTATTAAATGGACAATAATAAACCTATAGGCATATTTGATTCGGGAATTGGTGGTACCTCTATATGGAATGCTATTCACCATTTATTACCTAATGAAAAAACAATCTATCTAGCAGATAGTAGAAATGCTCCATATGGACAGAAATCTAAAGCTGAAATAATTGCTTTATGTATCAAGAATACAGATTATTTACTCCAAATGGACTGTAAATTAATTGTTGTTGCTTGCAACACCGCAACAACAAATGCTATCAAAGAATTACGTGAAAAATACAAAATCCCCTTCATAGGTATAGAACCTGCCATTAAACCAGCTGCATTAAGTTCTAAAACAAAAGTTATTGGCATTTTGGCTACTCAGGGCACTCTTACAAGTGACCTATTTAACAAAACAGCTGAGAAATTTCAAACTATAAAAATAATTGAACAGGTGGGGCACGGATTGGTTCAACTTATAGAGGCAGGCGACATCAATTCTCCAGAAATGGACGAACTACTTCACTCCTACCTTCAACCCATGATTACAGCAGGCATTGATTATCTAGTTCTAGGCTGCAGCCACTATCCCTATTTAATACCTCAAATACAGAAAATACTACCAGATCATATACATATTATTGATTCAGGGGAAGCAGTTGCTAGACAGACGCAAAATTTATTAAAAAAAGAAGTAGGATTCACCAACCAAATAGCATCGAAAAATCTTTTTTATACGAATACTAATCCTAAGGTTTTAAAAGAAATTGTGGGAAATAAACATGATGTTTTCGAAAAAAACTTTTAATCTACTCAAATTTTCTTTTCACAAACCAAATTGCGTCTAGACTTAAATTTAAAGATAGTTTATGGTAATTCTCTTTGATTAAACCATTCGTAACACTCCCCTTTTGCCCATAAGAATAAGAGATATTTAACATTGAAAACATATTGTCTAAAGGTAAAGAAACACCTATGGATAGTGAGGCATTTTTAACTTTTTTACTATCTACCTCCAAATAACCAGTATCATAATTAAGACCTGTCGAGTATTTAATACGGTCAAAATAAGATCTATTTTTATTAAATTTTTCAAAACTTAATCCTATTGAAAATTTATCTTGATTGGTAAAAACCCCATAAGAATCAGATTGATTAGTATCAGACCAGAAACTTTTATGATAATCAAAGGAAAAATTATAGTTGCTAGCAAAAATTTTACTAACCCCTAATCCTATTTCAACAGGCATAATATAATCATCAACATCTAGCGTTAGATCTGTTTCAATTATAGAAGACCCAGATACATCAGTTATGGAAATAGTACCTACCTTGGAGGCATTAATCTTTGTGGGTGATTTTATGGTAGCACCAATAGTAAAACTTGAATCTACAACATATTGAGACCCCAAAGTCATTCGAACACCTGAATAATTAGTTGTTTTTAAATTATTCAACAAAGAATTCTCTACTATATAATTTTCATCAACTGTAGTATTTCCAAATAAAACAGAACCTTCTACTCCCAATGAAAGTTTATTGTTCATTCTATAGCCATAGGACAAATCAAAATCATTTAATCCTCCTGTTCCCGTAGCGCTATAGGTATAAAACTCATTACTATCTTTCACTCCTAAAGATAGATTAGATATTTTATATGCACTACTAGAATATGGTTTTAAAGCCAAACTTATGCCTGTTTTTTTACTAATTGGAAAAGCAACAGCAATATGTGAAAATTGCATATTATTGCGAGACTCTTTGGTAGAAATATCTTGATAACTTGTAACAATAGCTTTCCCACCTACATCAAACAAAAAATGATTAAGATACATAAACCCTAAAGAAGCTGGATTAAGATTGTTTATAAACTTATTGGTAGGCAAAGCAATACCTGAAGAGCCTATTGCAGATATAGAACCAAAATTGGCATCGTATTCTGACCCTAAACCGAATAAGGAATATGGTGAGCTAGAAACACTTTGCGCAATACTTTTATTACTTATAATTAATAAAAACGCAATCAACATTATTTTAATTTTCATCTAATAAGAAATATAATAGAGTTTTAACTGTAATTTATTTTGGATACTTTTTTGATCTGCCACTACCAAACGATCAACACCCTTAGCTAAATTTGGTAACACTAAAATCAAAGACAATTTCTCGTCTGTAGCTTTAATTAATTCACTTTGTAGAAAAGTACCAACGGATAGATTATAACCAATTGTTTCATTAAACTCATCCTTTTTACCATTTAAGACAGCATATAAAGTAGCACCCGATGAGGAAGTAAGTGTGCGTTTGATTCTATTTAAGTTATCACAAACATAAACCTGCAAAGAATCTGGTAGTGGATAATTATCTGGATAGGTACCAGTGACTGGTTTAATTATTAACTGCGCATCTACAATTACCCCATTGGTATAAAGTCTTTTTAATTGTTTAATATTCGGAATATCAACTCGGCAAGCTACTCCAGTCCCAGATTGAATATATCCCCTATTTCCTGTAATGAGACTTGACAAAGCAAACTTAGAAGTAGGCAAGTCTTTAATTACTGTTCCACTTTTATCTAAAGTATAATTATTAAACTGCTTAGAACTATCATAAATTCCAAAACTAAGAACATATGACGTTTCACTTTCGGACAAGTTTTTCGAATAATACAAACGTAATTCACTGGACAAACTAAATCCTATAACAGATGACGAATTGGCTGCAATTGGTTTCACTACAAATCCTTTGAAATACTCAATAAATTCATCTGAATTGGTGATTTCATTACTTTTTATTTTTTGAAAAAGTGCTTTCCCAAAATCATTACTCAAAACAACACTAACCGAGTCTTGACTATTCGGCCTTGGTTTGTACGAAACTGTACCCAAACTTTCGGTATCATAAATCAAATTAGAATCATTATGAAATGTATCATCTTCCAAAGACGTCTTCACTTTTTCCTGTAATCGATGGATGCTAAAAGAATGAACCTGAGTTGTATCTCCATAATAATATCTATCCAATTTCATTACCATTCTAATAGAGTCAAAAACATAACTGCTTCCTTCAGTATCAGTAGTAATTGAGTTAATTGAGTAACTAGTACCCGTAAGTTGAAAATAACTATTGGCTTCCACTTTACCAAAAATAGGATCACTATAACTACCAACTGTTAATCGTAAATTATTTGAAGTAACAAGAGAATCTAGTTGAACCGTAGCCATATTTACTGCCAATGTATCTACCAATATGACATTATTATTAACCTGAAGATACTCTGAGCCTACAACAAAATTACCGGTATCAATATCTGAATCACAGGAAAACATAAGAATACTGAGAACAAATAGTAAGAATGCTTTGTGCATAAAAAGTTTTTTAACAAATATAAATGAGACACATTGACGACACCTAATAAGTTATACTAACGAACCTATTACCTCTATCAAACCCTTCAATAATACTATAATCTTAAAACTAGGAACTCTTATTCATTTAACTTGCTGAATTGCCATTTTGTCTATGAAAAATGGCATTCTATATATATTCTTTTTTTAAAAATAATTATACATCTATTTTTGAACCAATATCAGAATTTATGACAAAACAGACTTTTATAAACATTCTATTTATGCTAGTAACATCTTATATCTCGGCACAAAATAGTTATATAATAGGTGTTAGTTTAAATACTCAGTCGACCACAAATTTTGATAAAAACGAGAATACTATTAATATCACTACTGCAAACCAAACAAGTTCTACTATAACTATAAAAAATACTTTAGAGTACCAGAATACAACATTAAACTATAAAAAAAACAACTTTACCCGTTTAAACCAACTGAATAACTTAAAAAGAGTTGCTTACAATTTTGAATTAGAATATCAATTATATTCAAAAGTAAAGTTAGTAGCTAACGTAAATCCATTTATTGGGTTTAAAACTGATTTAAAATTTTCGAATATCGATTTATTAGGAGGAATAGCAGTTGAATACCTTTTTAACCCAAATCAACATTTAATTTTGGGTATCGAAAGGAATACTTTCTTTGGTGAAATAAAAATAGTTCCAACGGTAACATTTCATCATCAAGTGAATCAAAAATTATATTATGATGTTGGTTTCCCATCAACCAAAGTATCATATTCGAATAATACCAGAAATCAATTTCGTCTTATAACTTCTCTGAAAGGAAATAGCTACATCCTATATGAACCAAGATTATTTGATACTGTAATTAGCAAATCAGAAGTACAGTTTTCAACCTTAAGTTCCTTAGTAGAATTTGAAAGAAACATAGATTCTAACTGGTTTCTAAGCTTTCAAGGTGGATATGAAAATAATAAAAAATTTGAGGTAATAGGCACTACCACTTCACAGAACTTTAATAATACTCAAGGATATAAACTATCATTAGGCATTAAATACAAACTTTAAAACAATTAATAATTATGACTATTTTTAGAAAAAATTTTCTTTTAACAACGCTTTTAATAAGCATTACTTTTATCAGTTGTAGTTCAGATGATGCGACAGAATTGCTGGGTAACTGGACAAAAATGTCATCCTTTGATGGACCAGCACGATCCAATGCCACAAGTTTTGTAATAGGTGATTTTGCATATGTTACAACAGGATACACAGGGGATGAATACCTTAATGATTTATGGGCTTATAATTCAACTGGAGATTATTGGGAACAGAAGGCTGCTTTTACTGGACCCGCCAGAAGTGCAGCATCTGCTTTTGCAATGGATCTTAAAGGATATGTTGGACTAGGATATGATGGTACGAATAAACTGAAAGATTTTTATCAATACGATCCAATTGCAAATAGTTGGACTCAAAAAGCTGACTTTGGTGGATCTGCTCGTTACTCAGCAGTTGGTTTTCAAGTGAGTGGAAAAGCTTATTTCGGAACAGGATATGACGGAAATTATTTAAAAGATTTCTACCAATACAACTCTACTACTGACAGTTGGACACTAGTAAGTGGATTTGGAGGAAATAAAAGAAGAAATGCTACCGTGTTTGTAATTGATGATAAAGCATACTTAGGAACTGGTGTAAATAGCGGTGTAAATCAAACCGATTTTTGGGTATTTGACCCAAATACAGAAGCATGGACTAAGAAAAGAGATTTAGATGATGATGAAGATGACCATGATACGTACTTAATAACTCGATCAAATGCTGTTGCTTTTTCTATGAATGGATTAGGATATATCGCTTGTGGTGAATATTCCAAGACCATTTGGGAATATAACCCTACAACCGATCTTTGGAACGAAAAAACAGCTTTAGAAGGATCTGCAAGAACAGATGCTATAGGTTTCGCTATCAACCAAAGAGGTTTTGTTCTTCTTGGAAAGTCTGGAACATCCTATTTTGATGATGCTTGGGAGTTCAAACCTTTAGAAGAACAGTCTGATGATGATAATTAATAGTATTACAAATTGCTTCTGGAATAAAAATCAGAAGCAATTTGGATTATTCCCCAAACTTAATTACCTCCTATTTTTGGCTATTTGCATCAGTTTCACCTCTTGCAATCAACAACCAAAAATGACGCTTAATTCTTTCAAAACTTCAACAGGATGGGGATATACTATCAGTCAAAATAAGAAAATTATAATCAAACAAACTATTATTCCAGTGATAGAAAACAATAGCAGTTTCAAAACAGAAAGTGATGCTTTAAAGGTTGGACAATTAGTCCTCGAAAAATTGAATAATAATATATCCCCAACGGTAACAAAAAATGACTTAAATTTATTGTCGATAAAATTATAGATGGAACTAGAACAAATTAAAAATACTATTTCAAAACGAATACTAATTCATAGTATTATCTGGTGTTTATTTATTCTGGCAGCTTTAATTCCTTTCTACGAAAATAAATCGTACATCAATAGTGATTTTTGTTTTCAGTGGATTTCAGGCATAAGCTTATTTTATCTCAATTTTTATTACCTAGTACCGCGACTACTTTTACAAAAAAAACTCTGGGAATATTTGATGATTCTTATTGCGATAATTTCGCTTTTCATGATCACCAGAACTACATTTTTCCCTCATGAACTTCACCTTGATGTACGCCCTAACTTCAAAAATAAAATAGGAATTTTTATTCCAAAAAGAAGGCCTCCATTTTTTATGAAGTTCTTCCCCGTTTTATTTTACCTATTTATCGCCGCAGGCAGCTCAATTATCAAAACACTTTCGGAATTCTATACCGATCAACAAAACAAATTGATTGCAGAATCTAATCGTACAACAAATGAGCTTAATTATTTAAGAAAACAAACTAATCCTCATTTTTTGTTTAATGCGTTAAATAGCATATACTCTTTGGCTTATCAAAAATCTGACAAAGTTCCAGATGCTATTGTCACTTTATCTGAAATGATGCGCTATATGCTTTATGAAACGGATAATCGAACGGTTTTTTTAGAAAAAGAAATTAATTATATTAAGAATTATATTGAATTACAAAAGCTTCGGCTTAATAATATTGAAAATATTTTTCTAAACATACATGGAAACACAAAGGATATCCACATAGAACCACTTCTATTAATTGGCTTTGTTGAGAATGCCTTTAAATACGGAACTGATTATAAAGGCGTAGCATATGTTAAAATAAAAATAGAAATCGTAGATACTATTTTAGATTTTTATATCGAAAATAAAGTACAAGATTTCCATAAGGACCCTGAAAATTCTGGAATTGGAATTAATAATATTGAGAATAGATTGAATTTACTTTATCCTAATTCACACCAGTTAACTACATTGGAAAAGGATGATACCTACAGTGTTCATTTAAAACTAACACTAGACCAATTAAAAAAGTAAATTCGTAATAACTAATACCATCAAATTCATCCTTAAAAAAAAAATATGAAATGTGTAATTATTGATGACGAACCATTGGCAGTCGCTTTGATCAAAGAGTTTGTAAGCAAAGTCGAAACTCTTGAGCTAGTACAAACTTTCAACAATGCAATTGATGCCATTTCTGTTATAAATCAAACTCCTGTTGATCTCATTTTCTTGGATATTGAAATGCCTCATTTTTCTGGAATTGATTTTCTTAATGCCATTGACAAAAGACCTTTAATCATTTTTACCACTGCATATGAAAACTATGCCGTTGAAGGTTTTAACCTAGGAGCGGTTGATTATTTGGTAAAACCAATTCCTTTTAACCGTTTTTTAAAATCTATAGCAAGAGCACAACAACTTTTTAATCCTACAATAATTCCAGTACCTAGTATCATTTCTGCTCCCGAATTGGAACAAGATTTTATGTTTGTGAAAGCAGATTATGAGAATATCAAGTTGAACTATTCAGATATATTATACATTGAAGGCCTTAAGGACTATGTTAAAATATACACTACAGAAAACAAATACATTCTTACGTTAATAAGTTTAATAAAACTAGAGCAAAACTTAGCTTCAAAAGGTTTTTCAAGGATTCATAGATCTTACATTATTAATATAAAACATGTAAAATCAATCCAAAAAAACAAAGTAATTATTGACGAGAAGAGAATACCAATTAGTGAAAGCTATAAGACTGCTTTCTTTGAAAAAATAAAGTTATAATATTACTCCTCTTCTTTATACCAGCTTGAATATAAGATGTAATTATTAGCAATACGCTCAATTTCACCAGCAAAATCAGACTGGCTTAAGTCCTTTACTTTTTTGGCAGGTATACCCGCCCAAATTGTACCTGATGTAACTATTGTATTTTGCATTAATACTGCCCCTGCTGCTATAATTGAATTACTTTCAACAACACAATTATCCATAACAATAGCTCCCATACCGATCAAAACATTATCTTGTATCGTACAACCATGCACCATTGCATTGTGACCAATTGAAACATTATCGCCAATAATAGTGGGATACTTTTGATAAGTACAATGAACAATAGCTCCATCTTGGATATTTACTTTATTCCCAATTTTGATATAATT
Source organism: Flavobacterium psychraerolatum (assembly GCF_025960985.1). Taxonomy (GTDB): domain Bacteria; phylum Bacteroidota; class Bacteroidia; order Flavobacteriales; family Flavobacteriaceae; genus Flavobacterium. The sequence continues at coordinate 133,231 of NZ_JAOQMX010000001.1, forward strand.
CACATCCCCACGAATAACAGCATTAAACCAAACACTACAAGATTCCCCAAACGTAACATCACCAACAATAGTAGCATTTTCAGCTACATAACAATCTCCCGGAATTTGTGGCGTTTTGCCATTTATTGTTTTAATCAACATTATAAAGTAAATTTAGTTAATTTATGGCTGGACAATTACACTCATATTTCTCACGTTTACAGAATAAATTAAGACCTAGAGTAACTTGATGGTATCCTCCGTTATCAAATTTAACTGCTCCTGACAAATGAGAATAAGTATAGGCAAACATAAAGTTTTTGTAATTAACCCCCAAAATTGGAGTTATATATTGTAAATGTTGTGTTGCGACACCACTACCAGTAGAATACTGTGCTCCATCAAGACTTCGACGATAGGATAACCCTGCCCAAAGAGATCCAAAATCCATATTTTTGTATGCTTTCATATTGAGGTCTAAAGTACTTTCCTTCGTTTTATCAATAGATTGAAACAAAACAGAAGGTTCCCATAAAATTGTATTTTTATTCCCGAAAACATAACCTACGCTCAGCAAGTACTTTCTTAAATTGTCGCTTTCAAAATCAGAATAAATATTTCTTCTCACTTCTAATAAATTTTTCACAGTGGCATGAGCATAAAAATCTAAATAATTATAAGAAGTACCAATGTCAAAAGTGGGATAGGAAGCTTTCTGAATAATTGTCCCATTAATTATAGGGTCAAAATTACCCGATTGAATAAATTTGGTTTCATCAAGTTGACTTTGAATCAATCCTGCACTAATACCAAATGATAGTTGATTTAAATCTAAATCATCTCTAGAAAACATCAAGTGATAAGCATAACTCAACTTAACACCCTGTTGCGAATGATATCCATTTCTATCATTGAAAACAATGATTCCGGCACCTGCTTTTTCACTTATTCTACCATTAAAACTTAATGTCTGCAATGAAGGTGCATCAGCTTGATTAAACCATTGTTTACGAGATGTTAGTCTTAACTTAGCACAGTTAGATGCACCTGCCATTGAAGGATGAATAAGGTAATAGTTATCTGATAAATAATCTGAATAAACCGCAAGACCTTCTTGAAAAAAACCATAACTGACTGATAACAAAAAAATTAACGCTATTTTTATTTTAACTAACATTGAAAATATTTTAAAAATATGACTATTTCAAATTAAACAAAAACAAATAAAAACTTAGCAAAAATTAAAATAAAGTTAATTTATCTATTAATATACCAAATATAGTTAATCATAGAAAATAACTTTAGTAAATTTGTAGAAATTTAAATAATCATGACAAAAGTTCTTATAAAAGAAACACAAAATCCAACTATATTAAAATTTGAATTTGAAGACTTCATTACACAAAATGAAAGTTTTGAATTTAAAAATATTGACGAAGCCAAATCTTCTCCCCTTGCTCAACAATTATTCTATCTTCCGTTTGTAAAAACAGTTTATATTTCGGGGAATTTTGTTGCTATAGAAAAGTTCAGCATTGTTGAATGGAAAGATGTTCAAAATGATATTGCTGAACAAATTGAACTCTTTGTAAACAACGGAGGGACAATCATTACCATTCAAGACAATAAAACTAAAAAACAACCAGTTACCGTTTACGGAGAATCAACCCCTAATCCAGCTGCGCTTAAATTTGTAGTTAACAAAATGTTGACCAAAAATGCTATTGAATTCAAAAACATAGACGAAACAGCTGCCTCACCATTAGCTAAAGAATTATTCAAATTTGCTTTCGTAAAGGAAGTTTTTATTGATGAAAACTATATTTCTGTAACCAAATACGAATTGAATAGCTGGGAAGAAATCACTCTTGAACTTAGAACTTTTATTAAACATTATATTGAAAATGGCGGAATTGTTTTGGATGAAAATTTCATACCTAATGAAGTCAAAACTGATGCTGCAAAAGAAGCAAACTTTGACTCTCTTGATGAAACCTCACAAAAAATCATTAACATACTAGAGGAATATGTAAAACCCGCAGTAGCAGCAGATGGAGGAAACATTGCGTTTGATTCCTTTAACGAAACGACTCGAACTGTAAAAGTTATTTTGCAAGGTGCCTGTAACGGTTGCCCCTCTTCTACTTTTACTTTAAAAAGCGGAATAGAAAACATGTTAAAAAGCATGCTTAATGATGAAAAAATAAATGTTGAAGCTGTATAGTTTTTCTAATTAGAATAATTAACTATTTGTCATTTCCCATACCTTTTATCGTCAAAAACTTATTTGGTTTGGCCAATGAAAAAAAACCTCAAATGATGTTGACAAAGCAGAAGAATTGATCGTGTATGTTAAAACAAAAATGACTTATACCATTGAATGCTTTTCAAAAAATGAAGGAATTAAAAATTACTCCTTTACAAACAACATAAAACCTTCTCCAGTAGAAGGTTTTTTATTAAAACAAAACTATGAATTTAGATCCAAATTACATTACAAGTTACGGTAGCACAATCATCAAAGAAATAATTGAGTATTCCCCTAAATTGATCTCTGCCTTTATCATTTTATTTGTTGGTTTGTACGCCATCAGAATTATCAACAGACTAGTTCGTAAAATAATGTTGAAGAGAAAAATTGAAGTTACATTAACAAAATTTCTAGGAGACATTTTATTGTGGGCAATGCGCGTCCTATTATTTGTGACCTTTATTTCAAAACTAGGTATAGAAACCTCTTCTTTTGTCGCCATATTAGGAGCAATGGGATTGGCTGTTGGCCTAGCATTACAAGGCTCATTATCTAATTTTGCTGGAGGAATGTTGATTATTATTTTCAAGCCCTTCAAAGACGGAGATTTTATTGAAGCACAAGGCATGGTTGCAACAGTTAGCGATATCCAGATTTTTACAACCAAATTAATAACTCCAAACAATCAAATTGTTTTTATTCCAAACGGGATTTTATCTAATGGAATTATTACCAATTATTCAATTCAAGGAAATCGAAGAGCAGATTTAACATTCTCTATCTCCTATGAGTCCAATATCAAGCAAGCAAAAGATTTAATAATGGATATTTTGAACAGTAATCCAAAAGTACTTCAAGATCCAAAACCTGAAGTTTTTGTCAAAAACCTGACCGATAGTGCTGTCGAACTTGCTGTAAGACCTTGGGCAAACAAAGCAGATTTTGGTGCAGTATTCACAGAAACTTTAGAGAGCTGCAAAAATGCCTTTGACCAAGCAGGAATCACTTTCCAGCCATTTGTAAAAGAAAAATCAGCAAATAACAACAATAACAATTAGACTATAAACATTATTTCTTTGAAGTTGTAATCAGAAAATCTTTCAAGTAGAAAGGTTCAAAATAAGCCACATCTACTGTGGCTTTATTTTTGTATTGTTCGTAACTCAAGACACACATTTCTTTTGCTGAAGGATATACAAATTTATCTAGAAAAATAAATTTATCACTAGTTAAAACTTCTTTACACTTTTCAGCGCAATCACCAACAAAATAAATGGGACCATCTATCTCTTCAAATGAATTTCCAGTAATAATTTCTGCCTTAGTTTCTCTTATTTTTATATAATCAGAAGTAAAAATTGCGCTATACACTTCCATCCTTCTTGCATCTAGCATTGGGACTATACAACCTTGTTTTACACTTGCCTGTGAGGCTAAAGATTGCAAGGTGTCTACAGCAATTAAAGGTATCTCTAATGCATAACAAAGTCCTTTAGCAGTAGAAACACCAATACGCAAACCGGTATAAGAACCAGGCCCTTGACTTACAGCAATTGCAGCTAAATCATGAAAAGTAATAGAAGCTTCTTTTAAAGCTTGCGCTATAAAAACGTGTAACTTTTCAGCATGAGAAAAACCTTGTTCAGCGGCTTCCAAACATACCAGAGTTTTGCCTTCATTAGCAATAGCTACCGAACAATTTTTGGTAGTTGTTTCAATATTTAAAATATAACTCATTAGTAAATTAAAATTATGACAGGATAAAGGAACAAATATATAGCTATTTGGATTCTTTAGCAGATTTCAAAACAACTTTGTCACCAGAATTTAATTCTTTCGAAACAGTATTATATGGCCCAGTAATAACCATTTCACCCTTTTTCAAACCACTAATCACTTCTATATTTGCATCGTCTTGAATTCCCGTCTTAACAATTCTTATTTTTGCTTTCTCACCGACCTTCACAAATACGCACTCTAACTTCCTATCTTTCTTAACTACTTTATCAGTATCTTTTACTTCTTCAACAACAACATCTTTAGTAGACAGAGTATCAGACTTCACTACTATAGAGCTTATTGGTACATTCAAAACATTTTGCTTTGTTTTGGTCACAATATCTACTGTCGCAGTCATACCAGGTCTAAAAGGAGAGTAAGTCTTAGGCTTTCCTACTACTAAATCCTCATACGATTCTTTTAGAATTCTAACTTTAACTTTAAAATTAGTTACTTGATCTGCTGTTAAATTACTACTAGCCGAATTTGAAATACTCGTAACTACACCTTTAAATCGTTTTTTCAAATAAGCATCCACTTCTATATTCGCAACATCACCTTCTTTTATTTTTACAATATCATTTTCATTCACGTCTACTTCAACTTCCATATTATTCAAATTAGCCACCCTTAATAATTCGGTTCCAGCCATTTGTTGTGTACCCAACACGCGTTCACCTAATTCTACATTAAGCATAGAAACAGTCCCGTCTGCAGGAGAGTAAATCATAGTACGCCCCAAGTTGTCTTGTGCTTCATTAACAGATGCCAATGCACTTTTTACATTAAAATATGCTGTTTGTTTTGTTGCCTTTGCAACCTCAAAAGTTGCTATGGATTTATCCCAATCAGACTTAGAAATTATACCTTTACCAAACAAGGTTTTATTTCGTTCATAACTTAATTTTGATTCATTAAACTGAGCATCAGCTTGAGACAAGCTAGATTTAGAACCCGACAATCCTGCCTTGGTTCTATCCAAACTAGAGGTATACAAGTCTGGATTAATCTTAACCAACAAATCACCTTTTTTTACAGTTTGACCTTCTTTTATGGGTAGTGCTATAATTTCACCCGATACCATTGAAGCAATCTTCACTTCTATTTCGGGCTGAATTTTACCCGTTGCAGAAACCGTTTCCACAATAGTTTTACTCGTTACTAGGGCAACTTCCACTTCTTTACCTTTGTCACCACCACCGATTATTCCTTTTTTTACAAGAAAAATCGAGACTCCAATAACAACAATTACGAGGGCTAGTAAATAATACAATCTTTTCTTTGACATTTTTCGGCTAGTTTACAATTGGAATTCCAAAATAGAATTCTAAAATCTTAATTTTAAATATATAATCGTACTTCGTTCTTAACACTTCAGACTGCGCATTGGACAACAAGGTTTGCGACTGGCTCAATTCAAAGGAATTCATAAGCCCCACATCAAATTTCTCTTTTGAATACCTGAAAGATTCCTGCCTTGCTTCAAGAGTTTCTACAGCAGACTCATGCGATTTCAAAGCTCCTTTGGTATCCGTAAAAGCAGTGTAAATAGTTCGTTCTAAAGTCTGATTTTGTTGTTCTAATGCTATCTTTGATTTAGAAAAATTAACAAGAGATCGCTCTACATTATTCCTAACCGATATCCCATTTAAGATAGGGATACTCAACTGCAACCCAAAAGTCTGTCCTTTGTTATTTTTAAACTGCTGGAAAAATGGTGGAGCTCCTTCCAATCCAATAACTTTACCTGTTGCATCACGAAGGGCGATATCAGCATAAGAAATCCTAGTATTATAATTATAAAAACCTTTTAGAGTTGGTTGAAAGGCCCCTTTTGCAATAGCAATATTTTTTTCCGCAATGGCCAAATTTGTTTCTGCAATTTTCAAATCTGTTCTTTTTTCTTTCGCAACAGCTAAGATAGATTGTGGTGTTTCTGACAATATACTATAATCTACTTTAAAAATACTATCTTCAACAATATCAAAATTCATGAAATCATCAATTTGCAACAATTGCACTAAGCTTAATTTTGAAATTAACAATACATTTTCTGCATTTACTATTTTTTGATTATCTGCAGCAATAGTAGCTTTACTATCTAATAAATCACCTCGCGCAATTGTTCCTGCATTTACTAATTCTTGAGTACGTAGATTTTGCTTTGTATCAATTTCCAATTGTACTTTTTGCACTTTTAAATTCTCAACATTAAATAACACTTGCAAATAAGCATTAGCAACATTTAATGAAATATCTTCCTTCATTTTTGTTAGTTGATATTGTGCAGCAACAATAGCAAGATTATTTTTACGGAGCGTATTTTGATTTTGTAAACCTTTATAAATATCAACTCCTATAGCACCCGTAGCAGATGTAAACTGAGTTGTTTTGTTTTGTAAAAGGCCAGTAGTAATATCTTGATTCAAACCAATATTCCAAGAATGTGATGAATTTACGTTTATAGTAGGCAGAAAACTACCGATTGCCTGCCTCTTATCTATTGTAGCCAACTTAACATCCAGGTCTGATTGTTGAATTGAAATATTATGAGATAAAGCATAATTAACACAATCCTCAAGAGACCACTTCTTTGATTGTGCATTTAATGTATAATGAAATACTAAAAGAGAAAACAAAAATAACCAAATGACTTTTTTCATGTTTTTAAAGTAGAAATGATTCTATTACCAAACAAATTTAGGAATTTTATAATCAAATGACTAATCTATTTTTACAAACACAAAACAACACAAAAAAACCCGCCTAAAGAATAGACGGGACCTAAAACCAACCAAATACCTTATTATGAAATCGGGTATTAATATGCTTACTAATTCAAAATGGTTTTAAAATATTTTACACAAAATTATTATACTAAAACAATACTCTTTACAACAAAACAAATTAAGGAAACCCTCAATTAATCAAAATTAATTTACCAAGACAATCAAAATTAAATTTAAATACTTTGAAAACCCTACAACTATCAATAAGACATTATGAACGTAATCAAAATACAACAAAAATGTATATATTGTATATTTCAAGCTAAAAAGTAGTTCTTTTTAATTATTTTAACAACAATTCAGCTTTTAGTTACAAAATTTTAACTAATTATACGATTGATGCAAATATAAGAATTTACCGCACCTAAAATGTGAATATATTGTTATTATTTTATAAAACTACAATAGGACAGATTCACTACCTTAATATTAAGTAATTTTGACATTTATAAATTCATATCAAAATGCAATACTCAAGACTAATACACTTAACATTATGTATCTCCATACTGATTACATCATGTAGTACTACACAAAAAATAGATAACCTAAAGCCAGCACCAGATGACGCTAGTCCTATTGTTTACAATACAACACCATCTTATATCAATCTTCCAATTAGTATAAAAATTAAGGATATCGAAAATCAAACCAATTTTTATTTGAATGGCTTAATATATGAGGATAACAACATTGAAGATGATGATATTGAAATGAAAATTTGGAAAATGGCTCCTATTAAAATACAGAGCAACGAATCTTCAAATGATGATAGAATACAAGTTCTCTTACCTTTGAAAGTAGAAATAAAATATCGAGTAGGCACAAAAACAATGGGTGTAGAAATGTACAATACAAGACTATTCAATTTGAACGGAATCGTATCTCTAACTAGTAGTATACACTTAACTAACTGGAAATTAACAACAAGTACAGAGTTAACATCGATCAACTGGAACGAAAGCCCTACTATGAATATTATAGGTAAAAACATGCCTATTACATACTTAATTACTCCTACACTAAAACTGTTTAAATCAAAAATTGAAAAAAAGATAGATGAAGTAATTGAGAACTCAATGAATTTCAAACCTAAAGTCATAACTGCATTAGAAAAAATAAGTAAGCCTTTTCTAATAAATCAAAATTACAAAAGTTGGTTGAGAATTAATCCTACTGAACTCTATGTTACTGATGCAAAAATACTGAAAGAATCTTTATTGATGGATATGGGTTTAAAATGCACTATAGAAACTCTTATTGGAAATGAACCACCAACGAAATTTGATTCTACTAAAATAATTTTAAAACCCGTAACTAAAATACCTGATCAAGTTAAAGTCAATATTATCGCAGTCTCAAGCTATAATGACGCATCAAAAATAATGACAAAGAATTTTTATGGACAAGAATTTAGCTCAGGAAATAAGAAAATAAAAGTTCAAAAGGTAGACTTATGGCACAAAAACGGTAAAATAGTTGTAGCGCTAGAGGTCACAGGTACAATTAATGGCTCGATATATTTGTCTGGTTTCCCAAAATATGATGACAATACTAAGGAAATATATTTTGATAACCTTGAATATGTATTAGATACTAAAAATCACATAATGAAAACTGCAAATTGGCTTGGGCAATCATATGTACTAAGAAAAATTCAAGAAAATTGTCGATACTCCATCAAAACAAATCTGGACGAAGGAAAAGACACTCTAATGACCTACCTCAATAATTACTCACCTATGGAAGGTGTGTACATAAATGGAAAAACAGATAACGTTAATTTTACAAAAATCCAATTAACAAATAATGCCATATTAGCATCACTAGAAATCAGTGGAACAATTAATATTAAAATTAACGGTCTAAAGTAGCAAGATTAATCTATTTACTATTTTTTTTCATTCTATATACAGCATAGGCAACACCCGCGACAAGTAAGTAAGGTATCATCATCAAATAAACAATTCCGTCATTTACGGCTTCGGCTTGAACTTTATTAGCTTCACCACCTAATGAAGCCCTACACATAGCACATTGAGCATTGGCTGAAAAAGAAATAAAGAGAGAAACTAAAAAAAAGCACAGCTGTTTTTTAAAAAGGAAAACTTTAGATAATGTAAACTGTAAACTAGAACCTTTAAATTTAATTAGCATAATAAGGAGAAATCATTAAATAGACAATAACGCCGGTTACGGCAACATACAACCAAATAGGAAAAGTAATTTTAGCAATTTTTTTATGCTTATCAAAAACCTGAGCAAGTGCTCGAACATAAGTTATCAAAACTAACGGAATAATAACTATCGACAAAACAATGTGAGTTATTAAAATAAAGTAATATACATATCTAATAATGCCTTCACCACCAAACTTTGTAGAATCAGAAGTCATATGATAAGCTATATACATAACTAAGAAAGCTAAAGAACATCCAATAGCAGTTTTCATCAGATTCTCATGTAATTTTAAATCACCTTTTTTTACTGCGATTACAGCAGCAATTAAAACAACCGCAGTAACACCATTTATAAATGCATATATTGGAGGTAAAAAAGAGAGTGGGGAAACATCAAAACCCAACTTTCGTAGATTAACACCGAAAAGCAAAGCGACGAATAAAGGAATTACAACTGATAATGTCACAATCCATTTATTATATTTCTGTTCTAAATTTTGATTTTTCATTATATTTATTCTCGTAATAATATACTAATATCTTGTTGTAAATCTCTAACTCCTTTTTTATCCAGACCGTCATAATACAAAATTGGATTTCCGAAGTCATCTTTTCTTGAACGAATAATTCCATTTTTATCCACTAGAGCAAACAATCCAGAATGCTCAAAGCCACCTGCGACATTACCATTTTCTGCAGCATAAAGATTAAAACCTTTATTTGCAAGATCCATAATAACAGTTTTATCTCCAGTTAAGAAATTCCAATTTGAAGATTTAACACCAAGCAAAGCGGCATGATCTTTTAATACTTTAGCAGTATCATGTGATGGATCAATAGTTATAGAAACAATTCCAAAATTTGGATTACCAAAAAATTTATTCTCAATACCCAACATACTTTGATTCATCTTTGGACAAATAGATGGACAGGTAGTAAAAAAGAACTCCAACACATACACTTTTCCTTTATAATTATCATTACTAATAATTATATTATCCTGATTCTTTAATTCAAACTTAGGAGCCGGACCGACTTCAACTAATTTAGCTTCTGAATGAGAAACACCAGAAACCTTATCCAAACGATCACCGACTACAACCTCGCCATCTTTTAAACGATCTACAATTTTTGGAACAGCATATATACCAAAAATCAAAATAATAAAAGAAATTCCAATATAGGATTTATTTTTAAACATAATTTTATTTTAAAAGTTGCTTAGTAGCATTGTGATTCTTTTTTAGAGCCGCTCTATATTCATATAGAATGACCTTAAAATCATCCAACATCTCATTACTTAATTCAGCAGGATGAAACGTATTATATCCTTCTTTATAATCTTTTACTTCTTTACGGCCTCTTAAATTTCTTAGTTTATCAACTATATAGACATTTGGTGTACCTGCATCATCACCAATCTTCCCTTTCAAATGAAGTTTACTATAGTAATTTTTTATTTCTTCTTTAGAAGCGAAAACAAAATGCCAATTTGACACATCCGTAAACTCATCTAAAGCATCCATTATACTCCTAATATCTTCCTGAGTACCATCTGTACAAACCATCACAAATTGAAGATCTTGAAAAGTATGATATCTCTGATAAATTTTTTCATTTAAATTAAAGAGATTACCTCTATTTTTCAAAATTTCAGAACCACCGAAACCTAAAATGGTAATTTTATTATCCAAACTTACCTTTTGATTATTAAAAGATTTCCAATTTCCTAGATCAGGTATTTTGTTAGTAATTACAGGTAATTTGGTAAAACTGTTTACCCCCGAAGCAAAAAACAAATAAGCAACAATGGGCAAAACGAAAAGAACAAAAAGAACTATATTTTTCTTCATCAATACTATTATTTAATACTACAAAAGTAAGCAAAAAAAAAGGTATCCGAAAAACGAATACCTCTAGTTTGAATTAATATAGTGTTAAAAATTCCACTTAATTGTTGAATCTCTAAAAACCCCATAAATATAGTGACCCTCTGTTAAAAGGATAAAAAGTAAATAAATTAACAAGAAAATAAAAGGAAGCACAACGGCCTTCCTTAACCATGGAGTTTCACCCTCCATATGCATAAATGAATAAACAATATAATGCGCTTTAAAAACAGTTAAAGCATAAAAAATAATATTCAATAAGCTTAAACCCCAAAGTACCCCAAACAAAGAATTATGATGTAAAAAATCTGGTTTGATAATACCTAAGATCACTTCAACAATTGTTACGGCAGATAAAATTCCAAAAACTTTCCAGATTTTACCAGTATTAGATTCATGTACGTGTGACATAATAATATTTTTAAAAATTAAACTAGATAGAAAACTGTAAATACAAACACCCAAACTAAATCTACAAAGTGCCAATACAATCCAACCTTTTCTACCATTTCATAGCTTCCTCGTTTTTCGTAAGTTCCAACAAGCACATTAAAGAAAATAATAATATTTATTATAACTCCAGAGAATACGTGAAAACCGTGAAATCCAGTTATAAAGAAAAAGAAATCAGCAAATAACTTATTACCGTATTCATTCCTGATTAGATTAGCTCCTTCAACCACATACTTAGCATCAGCTAAACGTGTATCAGAATCCGTTCTACTCAAAATTGTTTTCTGTTTTGTTGCTTCGTTAATAACCTCAGTCCTAATTAATAATTCAGGATGTGATTTAAAACCTGCTTGTACTTCTGCTATAGAGTACGTTGGCAATTTAGCTTCACTTACAAACCAAGGTGATTTATTGGCAGTACTTGTAACTCTTTCTTCAGGTAATCTCGCCGCAAAATCAGCCAAAGCTACACGCTTGCCATCTTTGTCAACGAACTGTAGTATACTACCCCCTTGAGTTTCAATTGCACCATACTCTCCTTTGATGAAATTTTTCCATTCCCAAGCTTGAGAACCCACAAAGATCAAACCACCAATAATGGTAAGAAACATGTAAATAGTAACTTTTGCTTTATTCATTTGATGTCCTGCATCAACAGCCAAAACCATTGTTACCGAAGAAAAAATCAAAATAAAAGTCATAAAAGCCACATAATACATCGGAGCTGATACCCCATGCATAAATGGAAAGTGTGTAAACACTTCATCGGCCAAAGGCCAACTTTCAATAAATTTGAATCTAGAGAAACCATAGGCTCCTAAAAATCCCGAGAATGTTAAGGCATCTGATACGATAAAAAACCACATCATTAATTTACCATAATTGGCTCCCATTGGCTCATTATCGCCGCCACCCCATGTTTTGTCCTGACTATTCGCAGTAGTAACTGTCGCTCCCATAAAAATTGTTCATTAAAAAGTTTCCAAATTTACGTTTTTTTCTTATTTAAAGAAATATAAAAATACAAATAAACACACCCATAATATATCTAGAAAATGCCAATACATCGCAGCTAGTTCTATACCAAGAGTTTGAGTAGAATTGTATTTTTGTTTAAAATGATTATAAATTACAATTATTAACGAAATCACACCTCCAGCTAGGTGCAACAAGTGCACAACAGCTATAACATACAAGAAAGTTGTAGTAATTACGCTAGAAGCACCAGTAGGATAATATCCCATTTCTATCATTTGATTAAACCCAACAAATTGCAAGGCTACAAATAACAAACTTAACGCTAGTGTACCCAGCAAATATGCTGTAGTTGCACCATGATTATTTTTTTGAATAGATTTCTTAGCCATAAACATAGTTACACTGCAACCAATAATAACCAAGGTACTACCAAAAAAAGCAGAAGGGAAATCAAAATCCTTTAACCAATCCACTCTTGATTTACTCACAATAAAGGCACTCGTAAGCCCTGCAAACATCATAACCATACTAATCATCGCAAACATCAAGATCATCTTATATGATCTATTTGTCCTTGAGTGATGTTCCTCTGTAGTCATTGTTATTTCCATAATTATCTTAAAAATTTATCCACAATATAAACAATCTGCAATAATGATATATACGAAACACTAACTAACATTAATGTTCTTGCTGCTTTAGCTGTTCTTATCTTATATAATTGAACTGCATAATACAGCATCCACAATCCCAAAATAAAAACTAATATCGACGCGTAAAGACCGATATGCAATTGCCCCGTATATCCAAGCGAAGGTAGTAAAGATGCAATAAGCAACCAAACACTATATAAAATTACTTGCAATGCTGTTCCTTTATCTTTTTTTCCAGTAGGTAACATAAAAAAACCAGCTTTCTCATAATCCTCATACAAAAACCAACCTATTGCCCAAAAATGAGGAAACTGCCAAAAGAATTGTATCAAAAATAAAGTACCAGCTTCAATTCCAAAATTTCCAGTTGCAGCAACCCATCCTAACATAAAAGGAATAGCTCCTGGAATCGCCCCCACAAAAACAGATAATGATGTAATCGTTTTCAAAGGAGTATAAACACTGGTATATAAAAAAATCGATATCGCTCCAAACATTGCTGTTTTAGGATTGATTAGATACAATAATGTAATTCCAATTACAGTCAACAAACTCGCCACTATCAAAGCAGCATTTGGAGACATCCTACCGGATGGTACTGGACGATTTCTTGTCCTATCCATCAATAAATCTAAATCTTTTTCAATCACCTGATTAAATGCGTTTGACGCACCAACCATACAATAACCACCAACCATTAGCATCGCCAAAACTGACCACTGAAAAGGATGCTCCTCACTGAAACCCAAAAGATATCCCGCAATCGAAGAAAATAAAACACTAATAGCCAATCCAGCCTTAGTAATTTCTTTAAAATCAGAAAAAAGAGATTTAACAGAAAAAGTATTTGGTATAGAATTCAAGAGAACTATATTAGATTTTTTAAACTTCGGCAAATGTACAAAATTAGATTGGAGAATTCAGAATCTAGATTTTAGAATTTTCTAAATTAAATCGTTAAAAAAAACATAACCTAAGCTTCAATAATCAAAATACCAGTTAAACACATCTGTACGCAATCCCACACTAAACCAATTCGTATTTTCTTTAAAAACAGTAGCCGTATTTTGAATTGGATTAAAGCTCCTATAAATACAACTCATAAAAATCTTTAAGTTTGTCGAAGGATTAACCAAGTAACCTGTCTGAATATCACTTATGAAAATCTTACTTTTATCTCCTTGACCAACTTTTACACCACTATCGGCATAACGATCAATATCATAATCTCGATAAATATTACCACCATAATTTGAATTTGCTCCAGAATCTGAAAAATCAAAACCGCGAATTCCTAAAGTTAATTTTGCATCAGCATAAAAACGTCCTTTATGATATCTTGCAATGGCAATTAATTCTTTAAAATTACCGCCCCATTGATGGCCTATATTTTGATTATTATGCCCATAATTTGTAATAGGATCGCTGTGAGAATAGACGTATGGACGCACAAGGTTGTATTCCAATTGCACTAATAAATTATCAACATTAAAAGCATTATAATATTTAACTCCTAACTGATAACCATACTTATTTTTCCAACTATTATCTCTCTTCTTAACCTCCGCAAGTGAAAATTCATCCAAGAGAAATTGCCCATAAAAATTTAATTTATCATTCCACTTATACTTAAATGTCATGCCCAACAAAGCATTTCCTGTTCTAGCCGAAGAGGCAAATTCAACCGAACGATAAAATATTATCGGATTCACAAAACTGGCATCAAAACCACGATTATTCGTATTAGTCCATATAACCGATTCAAAGAATCCTAAATTTAATCTATTAGAAACATTCCAACTTAAGTAGTGATTAGCCATAAATTTGGTTGCATAAGTTCTATCCACAGAAACATCTGGACGAACATCTTTCAACCACATATAGGTATTTGTATACTTTATCTTCCAAAAATTAGTGTTAATTTTAAAATATGGATAAGGGCTGGCTCCATCAGATTCTAACAGAGAACGGTAACCGTCTCCAATGAAATTACGACCATACCCCAATTGTAAATCAATAAATTTATTGGGGGTAAAGGTTAAATTTGCTTCGGCCATGGGAAAATCAAATGAATTGGCCTTAAAGCTCTTTGCTATTCCGACACCAGGAATGATAGCAGGATCACCTCCAACTGGTTTTATAGATTCGGCATATTGATTAAAATAATCTGCAAACCTTCCTTGACTCTCGTAAATAGTTGTGGTAAAATTTAATTGTTCACCCAAACCACCTCTCAAGTTAATCGCCCGAGTATTCACATATGTGTAAGATGAAGTACTATTACTAGCCTTACCCAATTGCAAATCCATCACCGGATTTAATGTAAACCAATAATCTTCTCCTTGAATAGCAACCATGTTTTCATTCAATAATTTTCTAGCAAACCATCCTGAAACATTTTTTTTTAGTTTTTTATTTTCCTTTTCAATACTGTAATACTTTGCTACTTCGGCATATGTGTACGGTTTCGAAGCCGTATGATTATTACTTCCTACTTTATTCATTGCAGCGTCAAAATGAGCATAATAGCTATGTGAGAATGGAATATTTAAATGGCTACGCAATTCTGGATTTTCAAATTTTTTATAAATAATACTATCAAGTTCTGTAACTTTATCTCTTTTATTGACTGCTACAACAACTTTAGCAGCAGGAACTTCCAAATTTTTATTATTTAAGGGAATAGGAAAAGAAAAATTATACTGTGAATAAGTCACTCTACCATTATGGGTTGCTGGTTGTATTTTATTAAACTTACCAAAAACTCGCTTGGTCTCTTTAATCAAATCCTCATCAACAGCGTTTACAAAAATTACTTTAAAAACACCATTAGCATCAACTTCAAAAAGCACTTTTACAATACCTTTATAATTATTATCAACTAAAGATTCTGGAACAATAAAATTTTGAAAAACAAAATTCTGTACCTCTGTATAAAAACAATTTTCTAAAAACTGACCGTCTTTACCATTACAATTATCAAATACAGGAAAACGATCTTCATAATGATAACTACTATCTTGACTATATAGTAAAGTAGTTATCATTGACAATAAAAAAATAAATAAAACCTTTTTCATAATGATAATGAATAAAAAATACAGACTCGAATTTAATATATTGACAACGCAAAACAGAACCAATCGTAACTATTTGCAATAACTACACTTCAAAATTTACAGCATAAAGCTGTTGTAAACAAACAATATAACTCTAATAATTAAAACAAAAATCCCACCTAAGTGGGACTTATATTATTTTAAAATTAGTTTCAAATAATTATTTCTATCTAAGTAATAGCAAAATATAATTGCTAAACTAGCACCAAATACATTTGCACAAACATCTAGCACATCTCCAGAACGGCTTACGGTACAATACTTCTGCAGCAATTCTATTAATATTCCTATAAAAACAGAAAAAAACCAAGAAAATAGAAAAGGATTTAATTTACTATTTCCTTTAAAATGCAATTTAAAATACAAAAACCAAAGTGTCGTAAATGAAAAATGAAAAAACGAATGAATGTATTTATCAAAATTAATGACATTAACTTTTGGAGCACCATCTAACCGAACCAAACACAATACAAGTACAATTAACGTCCAAACAATTGCAATTCCAAGAAAAAAATTTTTACGCACCAATTAATGCTTTATAATCAACATCAGAAAGCAACGTATCGAAATCCGTAACATCTGATACTTTTATTTTAATCATCCACCCAGCACCATAAGGATCCGAATTTACTGCTTCCGGAGTACTTTCTAAAGAATCGTTAAACTCAATAATTTCACCAGCCAAAGGCAAAAATAAATCTGAAACTGTTTTCACAGCTTCTACAGTGCCAAAAACTTCGTCTTTTTCAAGTACTTGGTCCAAAGTTTCTACTTCTACATAAACAATATCTCCTAGCTCCTTTTGAGCAAAGTGAGTAATTCCAACTGTTGCAATATCCCCTTCCAGGCTTACCCATTCGTGGTCTTTAGTATACTTTAAATTTGATGGTATGTTCATTTTATATGAATTGATAATTAGTATTTAATATATTTTACAAATGTAGTAATCTTGTATTTAAATTTTGTTGCGTTCTAAAATTAATTCCCAAAATTATAACGGAGAGTAAATCCAGATCGAATATTTGTTAATGGAAAAGAAGTAGAAATTACAGCTTTAGAAAATGAATGATCGTAATAGAAAATAGCTGTAAGGTTTTTGCTAAATGAATAATCTGCAGTCAATTTCAAAGACCAAATATTTTGACCTCCTGCTAATTGATTGTTATCATAATTTAAATAACGTACAATTGTCTGATTATTACGGTAAGACAAATCGGCCTTCATATTAATATCTCCTTTGATTACACCGGTTGGATTATCGGCTAATCTTGATGAGAAGATAACATCTTTAAAGCGATAACCTAAACCAACGATATACTCAACTCCTTTTACCTCCGTCAGCAAATTATTATCAAAACTCATAGATAAAGCTCTATCTTTTTTTATTTCCGTAAGAAATTTAAAAGCGTTTTTCAATTCGAAATCAACACGAATCAACGGGTTGAATTGTTCCACTAAGTTAACATTAGAAATTAAGGTCTTATTATAGAAATTACCGCTGTCATCAATACCATTAGGATTCTCATCGTATTTAAAATTAGAACGAAATTGATTGATTGTATAAGAAGCCCTATAATTATGCTGTAATGAAAAACGCTTGAAATGTTTTTTGAACATACCATAACGCATCAAACCATTGTATTTGATTGACCAGTTTGGTATTGGAAAATTCCTGAAAGCCCCCAATGAACTACTTGCTGCATCTCCACCAGTATAGGCTGCCAAGAAAGCTGGCAATAATACAGCTTGGTTGTTTTTACCAAAACCTATCGGAAAACCATCAGCATCAATATTAGCAATATTATTTATATCTATACCTTTGGCTGTTGCCAATCGATTTGCTACAACTAATCTATTCTCTCTAAATTCATTAAATACCTGTGAAAAATTTTCATCACTAGTAGAAAAAGCAGACTTGATCATTACAGTTGATATCGAGAACATACCGTATGTATATGGCGATCGAGAATTATAAGTACCATCTGAAGAAACATCGTACTGCTCTGAATAGTTGCTAGAATACGACCTATCAACAGTTAAATCAATCTTCAAATCAGGAAATAAATCTACATTGGCTGTACCTTTAAGTGTTTTTGTACTTACCTGAGAAAAGTTTTGATTAAAATCTTGATAACTAGTCAACCATCCATTTTTTGCAGCCTCATATCGCACATCGTCTTGACTACCAAAAACAAACCCTAAAGTAGGTTTTGATGAACCGAAAAATCCTAATCCTGGAGTATAACCAGGTAATACTGTACCACTATTATCTGTATAATTAAGTTGTATATTTTTCACACTTGTCAAGATACCAATCAATCCATCTCTAAATGGGCTCTCTTTGTTAGCAACATTATTAGCAGCTATATTTACTACTTTCTCTCCTGGTTTTGGTAATGCTCTTGGCTTCAGCAACTGTTTTCCGGCAGGCTTTTTAGTTAGTCCCAAATACTTATATAGCATATCCATATTAAACGATCCATTCAAAGTATGTGATCTAGCATTTTGAATTGTATTTCCTAAATTATAAGTAATATTATCTATTTCTAAATCCTTTAAAAAGGTAGAAGATCGTTGCCAACTATAATTACCTGTATAAGTGTAATTTGCTTTAACAAAACTAAATAACGGAATTTTATTAATTGGAATTTCATAATTCACCACCAATTGCTGAGTATGATTATAAGGATCACCACTATCCCAATAGCCATCCCATATACTTAAGTCATCTATTGGATCATTATTTTCATTCAAATAATTTTTTACAATATTGGCAGACGAGGCAGTATAATTTAATTTAAGTGATTTTGTTAAATTAAAATTGACTCCATATTGGTAATTAAAAGCAAAATTCCTTCTATACAATGGATCCAATCCAATACCGTCAACATCAACTTGTCTAAATTTTTGGCGATTATATTGTCTATTTATATTTGTATTGAACGTAATACTAGAGGGTAAATAATTAAAATTAAAATCGCTTAGCATTTTCCAATACGAACTCTTTTTCATGAACTTTGTTTTCTTGAAAGGTTCAATAGGTTTCGTTTGGAAACTATATGAATAATCTACTGCAGTAAGTGACTGTTGATCTAGATACTCTTCAATTTGATAATCATGGCGTTCTACTTTATTAATAGATTGTGAAAACGTAAAATTTTCTGGATCATAAACATGTTGTTTTTGCTCCGCACCTCTTTGCTTTCGAACACCTATAAAGTTAATACTCGTACGTTTTGTATAATCTACAGCACGATTGATAATATTATTTTTCTCAGCTTGACTAGCAGTATATTCTAACAATTCTTTAATTCTAATATCCGAGTTAAAAGGATCATAAAGTGGTGTAATTGTTTCTTCCCCTACAGAATAATTGAAAGGTAAATTTATCCCCCATTTACTAGGTAATAATTTACCCAAATTAATATTGGTTACAATATTATATTGCTGAATATCTTCACGGCTACGTTCATTTGGACCTTGCTCAATAGCACCAAAACCAAATGTACTTTTCTTTCCAGTAGCTGAAATAGTAGCCAAGTCGGCAAAATTAGTATCGACATTTAATAAAGCAGCCATTCCACCAGAGTTATCCATTCCTGCCAAACGTAATTCATCAAACCATACCTCACCTTTAACCTTACCGTCAGTAATAGCTGCTTTACTTTTGATCCCTACCATTAAATTCCTTACCATACCAAAGTTAGGATTTCCCTTAACCCCTAATGTAAGTTTATTAATCTTAGACCCCGAACTACCATCTAATTCTCCTTCCTCTTGATAATAAATCCCATCCAATGGCAAAGTAGATATATCAACTGATTTATACTTAATTTTCAATGCTGTTAGCAAACTTAATGTTAGGTTAATTTGATTACTTTCTGGCCAAACAGCTTCTTCACTAAGCTTTGTACAACCAGAAGGCTGTGTAACTTTCAAAGGGATTTCTATCTGATAAAAATCGTCTGTAAAATCATTTCCAAAACGAATAAAACCTACCAATTGATCATCTCCTAATAACGCTTGATTAGGTAAAGATTCTGCATGCAAAAACATTTTTAATTCCTTATATTGACGCATATCAATACTCACATTTTTGTATACAGCTCTAGAATCCCCTGACTCCAATCCACTACCAGAGACTCTCAACGACAGAGATTGCTCATTTTGATTAATGATAGTATTATTATTATATAATTGCTCTCTTACAACCCCCGGAGGTTGAATATAATTAATTGGACATCGTGTATTATTTTCCTGAATATTCACAGCCAACACGTCAAAATCTGTACCATCATCAACTACATTAGTATCACTAAAATCTAGCGTATTGGTATAACGTCTCCACTCACCACGGACCAAATCCAAAGACCCAAATCGCAAGGTTACTTCTTGATCGAATCCTGTCATAAACATTCTCATAAAACGAATAGACCTAAAATCAGTAATATCACCAATCTTATTTTGAGGTTGTGCAACAGGAATTTTAAACTGTATCCATCTTGCTGCAGTCGTTTCTCCATTTGGCAAATCAACTTGTGTCTCCCTTATATCGGTAATAAAATTTTCACCAATTTGCATATCCTTTCTCATATCAATACTATATTCATAATAAGCATTGATTGTATTCATAGTATTGTCTTTATTAATATCCTCAACATCTGGCGCTGTAGTAGCGGCACGATTAGCATCATTAATATCAACCGCTGAATTTCCTTGTTGTCCATTATAATTCTTATAGCGATCGACAATACTTCCAGTTGTATTCAAATAATAGGTATAATCATCGGCAGCTGGATCGACTTCTGTTGCAAAATTATTATATACTTCAGCTTCAGTTCCATTAGCTAAACCGTCTAAACCAACATCTTGGTTAGATCGATTATTTACATTTGTATCGAAAGCATAAATCAAAGATTGTGAAGCTGGCACATCCCCCCAGATTGGTCTTGGATTCGTTAATATTTGATCAGGACCTAAGCCATTCTCAAATTGTTTACGACCATCTTTTAAAATATCTTCGGAAATCTCTCCTAAATTAAAATATACTTTCCCTGTATTCGATGCTGCTACCTCCCCGTTACCAACGTATGGATCTTGAACCCAGAACTGAATGTACTCAACATTTCCTTGTTCAAAATTGGTTGAATTAATTGCTCGCATGATTCCTCCAAAATTCTCTTTTGGATTTACGGCAAAATTAACATTATTATTATAGGGCCCTCTTTCTGTAGGGAAATAAGTTAAATCTAAAGTGCTTACTACTTGTGTTTGTCCCAAAGCAATATCTGTCAATGGGTATAATTCTTGACTATACACCCTTCTAGTTTTATTTAATGACAAATCATTATTACTGATACCTGGAGGTTTTGATGTATAAAAAATAGGATCAATTGTATACCAAGCCAATTTGGATCTTTTAAAACCATAACTCAAATCATTGGACGCAGCACCAAAATCATATAAGCTAGTCGAACTCCGTTCTGGCGTAGAAGAGAGGCTCCAAGCATAAGCAGAACGCATATCGATGGAGGACTGTGATCCTTCAAAATCATCAACATAAATAGTTGATTCTCCACCAAAACTATCAATTTTGGATGCATTTGGCTTCAAAAACGCAATCTCCCCCCTTACCGATAAATTAGAAGGCACATCGGTATCTACATTTGGAAGTTTATTTACCAAACGGGTAAAGAAAGGAACTTCGGTAGAAAAATTTGTATTGAATC
This sequence comes from Flavobacterium psychraerolatum, assembly GCF_025960985.1. GTDB lineage: Bacteria > Bacteroidota > Bacteroidia > Flavobacteriales > Flavobacteriaceae > Flavobacterium. Next base: position 155,030 of record NZ_JAOQMX010000001.1, read on the forward strand.
CAAAAATAGTATTATTTACAGATTCTTGACCATAGTTCGATTTAGTTGTAAAAGGTCTTTCACTCATTTTAAGTAAAGTCCCACCAATCACAAATTTATCAGATATTTTATGTTCGACATTTACACCCATAAAACGGGTTGTCTGTTGTCCAAAAATTGAATTATTTTCTAAAGAAACGTTAATTGGAGTATTTGATGCTTGTAGAGAAGCATCAAGAATTTGCACACGACCTAACTGATAATTAACACTATAATCAATACCTTCTACCAAAGTACGACCTCCAGCGGTTACCACTACAGAACCTTGCGGTACATTAAATGCACCAATTGGAATCCCGTCACTTCCTGTTGATTTGTACTTACCTCTTAACAAAAACTTATTTTTATCACTATCTTGCAAAGCCCCAGCTTGTGTACTTTGGTACATACTTCTAAAAACATATTTCTTCTGATTCTGATTATACAACTCCGCGTCACCTGCGTAAGTTACAGCTGGATCTGTACTTAATTTATTAAATAACAATTCACCAAATGGCTCCTTAGAGGTGAAAATAATTCTACCATTTTGAGAGTCCATTGTTATGCCTTCGATAAAATCAAAAAAACCATCACCACCAGTCTGCGGATCATTATTATAATTTAATTTATCTAAGTTAAAAACTTTTAACAATGGAGTTTCTGCGATCTTATCGCCAGCAGCCGGATTGTCAGGAAACGGTACAGGAATACCTGCTATATTTTTAGCTTCGGTAATATAATTTAAAGGAGATGGATCTGTATAAAGAATATTAAATCTAAAATCACCTTGCTTTACTTGATAAGCACCAGGGATCTGATAAATATTTTTCATCATCAAATTCCACATTGGATTTTGAACGTATGTTAAATTACTTTTTAGCATTTTAAGAACCAAACTTTGCGTAATAACAGCCTGACCAGAAGAAGTCCCCGAAACTACAGTAGATTCTACACCATCATTACCAAACTCTCCAACTTGATATACTTTATCACCAATGGTATATTCATAAGCAACTGCAAGAACTTCGTCGTTAGACAAACGTTGTTGTAAAGAAATATAACCTAATTGAGTATTATAAGTATATTCAGTCGGTAGCAATTTTCTAGCATTTTCTAGTTTCGAATAATCCTGACCTTCTCTGGCTGTAAAACCATTAAAGCCTGAATTTGAAGTAGCAACCTCTCTAATATTTGCATTCAACAAACTTGAACCAATACCTATTTGCGCAGGGTCAAATTTATTGTTTCTATTATCTGCTGGAGAATCTGTGGCATTATTAAACATTCCAATTGAAGATTCCTTCACTACTATTTGATTGTCTGATACACCTGTAAATTGCCCTTCACCTAAATCCTGAAGCGCAATAATATTCCTTAAGTTATTTGAATTTGTAGTAACACGATTCTGTTTATTTGTAACCCAAATTTCCAATCTAGTAATTTGCACTCTACTATCAATAAACGGATAGTTTTTAAGGGCCGAATCATATTTATTCCTAAAAAACTGAGATAAAAAAAAGTGCCTATCATTATCGTAATCTAAAGCATAAACATCAAAATCTTGAATTGTTCCACCACCTTGAACTACTACACTTTTAGTTTGAGATTTTTGTTCAGAAAAAACTCCAGTTACAGTCGTTTTCCCAAACTGCAATTGCGCTTTTACACCAAACAAACTTTGAGCTCCACGAATCAGAGAACTATTTAAAGGCATACTCACATTACCCACCTCAATTTTTTGAATGATATCATCCTCTGTTGGTTTGTAATCTAACTTTAATAAATTTTGAAATGCAAAAGTAGACTGTGTATCATAATTAGCATTTACATTCATTCTGGTTCCTACTTTACCCATTAAACTCATACTAATCCTTTGATTAAAATCAAAAGCTAGATTGGAGCGATTTCGAGGAGAAAACGAAGGGTTATCTTGTTTTGAATAACGAGCACCCAAATCCATTTCTACTGAACCAGTGGGCTTTACATCGATAGTATTTCCGCCGAAAATAGTCTCAAAAAAGCCCGAATTCACGTAATATTTAGGTAATAAATCCCTTTTTGCCTCTTCACTACCTTCTTTCTTTCCATCAATAGCATCCGCTTTTTGTTTGAAATACCCACGCATTGATTCTTTCACAACCAAACTTTCATATTCCTGTGGAGATAATATAATTGGATAATTAATAGAAAAACCATCTACAGAATTAGTATAAATATACCGATCTGTTTTTGGGTCATAAGTATAAGCTGATAAAATACTTTGAGGTTCTTTCATTTGGACTTTCCCTAGAGAAAATCCTTTTTTAACAGTATCTTGAGCTACAACATTCACTTGAGCCACCGATACAAAACCACAAAACAAGATCAGTAAAAGAGTACAAATCCTACACATATAATTCGTGTTTACAAATTTTTTAAAGCCTTTTTAATAATCGTTTCAACAGAAGCATCTGGATCTTCCTTAACAATTTTTTCAATAATTTTCTCAGATGCTTTACGAACAAAACCTAAAACCTCTAGTGCAGATAACGCTTCATCTCGATTTGTATTGCTTTGCGAGATTGAAACTTCATCTATATCATATAATTTAAGCATCTTCTCCTTCAGGTCCAAAATCACTCTTTGAGCCGTTTTAATCCCTATACCTTTTATAGATTGAATCGTTGCCACATCTCCTGATGCAATAGCATTTATTATTTGCTTAGGATCCATAGAAGAGAGCATTTGTCTCGCAATGTTCGCTCCAATTCCAGAAACAGATATTAATAGTTTAAAAATTTCTCTTTCAGATTTTTCAACAAAGCCATACAAAGTTTGGGAATCTTCTTTTACTTGTAAGTAGGTAAATAATTTTATAAAATCAGCATTAGGCAATAACGAAAAAGTATGGAGAGAAATATTTATATGATACCCTACACCTCCACAATCGATCACGACATCTGTTGGTGTTTTTTCAACTAACTTCCCTTGTAAATGTGCTATCATATTTCAATTAAATAAAACACCTATAGCTTAAAAGTAAGCTATAGGTGTAACTGTAAAAACTACTTAAATTATTTTTTCCTTTTTCCTTTTTCCTGTGCATCCAACACTGCAATCGTTGCCATATTTACCATTTCTTCAACACTAGCACCCAATTGGAAGATGTGGACCGGTTTGCCCATTCCCATCATAATCGGACCTATTGACTCCACTTTATTCAATTCTTTCAACAATTTATAAGTGATATTAGCTGAGTCTAAATTTGGAAAAATCAAAGTATTAACTTTTTTACCAACCAATTTTGAAAATGGAAATTTTTCTTTTAACATCTCTGGGTTTAATGCGAAATCGGATTGAATTTCACCATCAACAATTAGATCTGGATGATTTTCGTGTAAATAAGCTACAGCCTCCCTTACCTTATTTGCTTTTTCATTAGTAGAAGAACCGTAATTTGAATAAGAAACCATTGCAATTACAGGTTCTACTCCAAACATTCTTGCGGTTTTCGCCGTCATCAAAGCAATATTTGCAAGTTCAATAGCAGTTGGATCAATATTTACCGCAGTATCAGACAAAAACATTGGTCCTCTTGCAGTCATCATCAAATTTGTAGTAGCTACTATGGATGCTCTTGCTGCTTTGTTAACCATTTGTAACATTGGCTTCAAAACAGTAGCATAACTTCTTGTATGACCTGTTACCAAACCATCAGCCTCACCTGTATTAATCATCATTGCAGCAAAATAATTCCTTTCACGCATCAATCGTTGTGCATCATACAAAGTAATACCTCGTCTTTTTCGTGTTTCAAAATAATTTTCTGCAAAACGATTTCGTCTTGATGTCTCCTCTTTATCTTTTGGATCGATAATCTCGACATTAGCATCAAAACCTAATTCTGCTTTTAATTCCGATATAATTTCTTTATTACCCAACAAAATTGGAATAGCAACACCTTCTTCTAACACAATCTGAGCTGCTTTTAAAACGTCTAAATGTTCTGCTTCTGCAAAAACAATACGCTTTGGATCCATTTTCGCTTTATTACTTATCATACGAAGCATTTTATTGTCGTTTCCTAAACGTTCCAATAAATCTTCCTCATATTTTGCCCAATCCATAATTGGGTTTAGAGCTACACCAGATTCCATTGCTGCTCTAGCAACAGCAGGTGCTACAATTGCAATTAATCTTGGATCAAATGGTTTTGGAATTATATACTCTTTACCAAAAACTAATTTTGTCGCACCATAGGCTACATTTACTTGCTCAGGAACAGATTCCTTTGCAAGAGAAGCTAAAGCTTTTACTGCAGCCATTTTCATAGCCTCATTAATTTTGGTAGCACGTACGTCTAATGCACCACGAAAAATATATGGAAAGCCTAAAACATTATTAACTTGATTAGGATGATCAGATCGTCCAGTAGCCATAATAACATCTTTTCTAGTCTCAATCGCTAAATTATAATCAATTTCTGGGTTTGGATTTGCCATTGCAAAAACAATAGGATTATCTGCCATTCCAAGTAACATTTGCGCCGACATAATATCTCCAGAAGACAACCCTAAAAATATATCTGCTCCAACAAGTGCCTCTTCAAGACCTATTGAATCCATATCTTTTGCATATTTCAATTGGAGTTCTGATAATGCTGGATTATTTTTAGTTAATAAACCTTTACTATTAAACATCAATATGTTTTCAAGTTTAACACCAAGCAACATATACAAATCCGCACAAGCCAAAGCTGCAGAACCTGCACCAGACACCACCATTTTTACATCCTCGGCTTTTTTATCTGCTAATTCAAGTGCGTTGATTAATGCTGCTGACGAAATTATTGCTGTTCCGTGTTGATCATCATGCATCACTGGTATATTCAACTCTTCAACCAACCTACGCTCAATTTCAAAAGACTCGGGCGCTTTTATATCTTCTAGATTAATCCCCCCAAAAGTGGGTGCAATATTTTTTACTGTTTGAATAAACTCTTCAATGTTTTTCGTATCCACCTCAATATCAAAAACATCAATATCTGCAAAAATCTTAAACAATAAACCTTTACCCTCCATTACTGGTTTGGATGCTTCTGGCCCTATATCACCAAGACCTAGAACTGCTGTACCATTAGATATCACAGCAACTAAATTTCCTTTAGCAGTATACTTGTAAACATTATTAACATCCTTAGCAATTTCCAAACAAGGCTCAGCAACACCCGGAGAATAAGCTAATGACAAATCTCTTTGCGTTGCATATTTTTTTGTTGGAACTACCTGTATTTTTCCTGGAGTAGGTTTTGCATGATACAATAATGCCTCTCTTCTTTTACTATCCTTGTTCATAAACTTGATTTTTATCCTAATTTACAAAGATATAAGACTTGGTTTAATAAGGAAGCATTTCTCTTAATCTTTTCTTAAAAAAAATTTAGAATTAAATAACAAAAAAAAAGCCACAATAATTTGCGGCTTTTATGATACGTTTATTTGTTAACTTTATAGTTGAGTACCGTTAATATAAGAATCCAAATGACTAATCGTTTCTTTTTGGCTTTCAATAATTCCTTTCACAACATCTCCAATAGAAATCACTCCCAACACAGCATTCCCATCTACAACTGGCAAATGCCTAATTCTTTTCCCACTCATTAAGCCCATACAAAAGTCAATTGAATCAGTAGATTTAACGGTAATAATACCAGTACCCATAATTTCTTTAACCAAAGTACCTTTTGACGTTTTCTCCTTCAATACAATCTTGCGGGCATAGTCTCTTTCAGATAAAATCCCGACGATAACACCATCCTCTATAACGAGTAAAGCACCTACATTCTTCTCTCCCATGACCTTTAAGGCATCATAAACAGAAATAGTAGAAACTATTGAAAAAACTTCACCCCCCTTAACAATTATTATTTGATTTACAGTCATATTGAAAATATATTAGGATTATAAAGTTATACAAATAAAACCAAATAAGAGATAATATTAATATAAAAAAATAACCTAAAAATCTTTCTTAATACATTAAATAAAATTATTGTAAAAAAATAAGATTACGGGATAACCCGCTAAACTTTGTACGTTTTAAAGGAGACCCTTTGAAAATAACCTGAAAAGTTTCTTCAGTAATGTCTTCCCAATCTTTTTTAGACATTGATAACATTTCGGGTTTAGCATTAAATAATGGTTCATTATGTGGTTTTGAAAATCGATTCCAAGGACAAACATCTTGGCAAATATCACAACCAAAAGCCCATTCATCAAAATGACCTTTCATTTCCAAAGGAATATTTTCTTTCAATTCAATAGTAAAATAAGAAATACACTTACTACCATCGACCACATACGGTGAGGCAATAGCTTGAGTTGGACAAGCGTCTAAACAAGCAGTACAAGAACCACAATGATCTGTTACAGCATGATCATAGTCTAATTCTAAATCAATGATAAGTTCGGCTATAAAATAAAAAGAACCTACTTTTTGAGTAATAAGATTACTATTTTTACCTATCCAACCCAAACCAGACTTAGCAGCCCAAGCTCTATCAAGTACGGGAGCAGAGTCTACAAAGGCACGACCAGCTACATCTCCAATTTCGGATTGTATAGAAAACAATAATTCGTTAAGCTTATCCTTAATTACTAAATGATAATCGGTACCATAGGCATATTTTGAGATTTTATAAGTGTTTGCAACTTGAACTTTTTCTGGGTAATAATTTAATAGAAGAGAAATAACAGATTTACTTCCTTCTACTAATTTGGTTGTATCTAAACGTTTATCAAAATGGTTCTCCATATAGGACATTTTACCATTATGATTATTATTAAGCCAATCTTCCAACCTAGGTGCTTCATCCTCTAAAAAAATAGATTTTGATATACCACAAGACAAAAACCCGAGGCGCATAGCTTCAGATTTTATGAATTCAGTATTTTTAAATTTAGAAATAAAATAGGGATTAAAGGTTTAATATTTGATCTGATTAGTTGACTGCTTTTTATGAATAGAAATATATAAAGCAAAGGCAAGAAATATATAAAATTAAAAAAGACCACCTTGGGTATTTGTTTTGATTCTACCAAGATGCCTATAAGCTTTATCTGTAACTTCACGTCCGCGAGGCGTACGCATGATGAATCCTTCCTGAATAAGAAAAGGCTCATAAACTTCCTCAACAGTTTCACTACTCTCCGAAACAGCTGTAGCCAATGTGGATAAGCCCACAGGACCGCCCTTAAACTTATCAATTATAGTGACAAGAATTTTATTATCCATCTCATCCAAACCATGAGCATCAACATTTAGTGCTTTTAAACTGTAACGAGCAATCTCAATATCAATCGTCCCATTACCTTTAATTTGTGCAAAATCACGAACACGACGTAACAAAGCATTTGCAATACGAGGTGTACCACGACTACGTCCTGCTATCTCTATTGCAGCATCATATGAGATAGGCATTTTTAAAATAGCCGCTGAGCGTTCTACAATAGATGTTAAAAGTTCAGTTGTATAGTATTGTAAACGAGATGATATTCCAAAACGAGCACGCATGGGAGCAGTCAATAAGCCAGAACGAGTTGTAGCTCCAATTAATGTAAAAGGATTTAAATTAATTTGAACAGTTCTAGCGTTAGGACCAGACTCTATCATAATATCGATCTTAAAATCCTCCATTGCTGAATATAAATATTCCTCAACAATAGGACTCAAACGATGAATTTCATCAATAAACAAAACATCACGTTCGTCAAGATTAGTTAACAAACCAGCTAAATCTCCTGGCTTATCTAAAACTGGACCAGAGGTGATTTTAATCCCCACTTCCAATTCATTAGCAAGAATATTAGCCAAAGTAGTTTTCCCTAAACCAGGAGGTCCATGAAAAAGTGTATGATCTAATGCTTCATTTCGCTGATTTGCTGCAGCAACAAAAACTTTTAAATTTTCTAAAACCTGATCTTGACCTGCAAAATCATCAAATGACAAGGGTCTTAATTTTTTTTCGAGATCAAATTCTTCTGAACCGTAACCACTTGTTGTAGGATCTAAATTTTCATTCATCTGACAAAGATATAATAAAGTTTCAACTAAATAAAAATGCCTTTCTATTACAGAAAGGCATTTTAAAAATATTTTTAATTTCTAGTGATGTAAAACTTCTTCACCAGGTTTCATTGGTACATTTTGAGGAACAAAATCTTCTTCATGATTTGGATTAGAATAATCATAAGGCCATCTATGTACTTCAGGAATCGCTCCTGGCCAGTTACCATGAATATGTTCTACTGGTGTAGTCCATTCTAATGTATTAGATCTCCAAGGATTTTGTGTTGCTTTTGCGCCATAAAAAATACTACTAAAGAAATTGTAAAGAAAGACCAATTGAAAAACCCCACCAACTAATGCGAAGGTTGTTATCAATACATTTACGTTTTGCAAATCATCAAACAATGGAAAGTTAGTATTTGTATAGTAACGTCTTGGTAAACCAGCTAATCCAATAAAGTGCATCGGGAAGAAAACACCATAAGCACAAACTGCAGTAACCCAAAAGTGAACATATCCCATATTTTTATTTAACATTCTTCCAAACATTTTTGGAAACCAATGGTAAATACCTGCAAACATACCGTAAAGAGCAGAAATACCCATTACCAAGTGAAAGTGAGCAATTACAAAATAAGTATCATGAACGTTAATATCTAATGTACTGTCTCCTAAAATAATACCAGTTAAACCACCAGTTATAAAAGTAGAAATCATTCCGATAGAAAATAACATAGCGGGATTCAATTGCAAATTACCTTTCCATAAAGTTGTGATCCAGTTAAATGCTTTCACAGCCGACGGTATTGCAATCAATAATGTGGTAAAAGTAAATACTGATCCTAAAAATGGATTCATACCAGAGATAAACATATGGTGTCCCCAAACAATTGTAGATAAAAATGCAATTGCAAGAACAGACATAATCATCGCTCTATACCCAAAAATTGGTTTACGAGAGTTTGTAGCTAAAATTTCAGATACAAGTCCCATCGCAGGTAAGATAACGATATATACTTCTGGATGTCCTAAGAACCAGAATAAATGCTCAAACAAAACAGGTGAACCACCTTGATAATGCAAAACCTCACCAGCGATATAAATATCAGATAAGAAGAAAGAAGTACCAAAACTTCTATCAAAAATCAACAATAAAGCAGCTGATAATAAAACTGGAAAAGAAACAACACCAATAATTGCAGTTACAAAAAATGTCCAAATAGTCAAAGGTAGCCTAGTCATAGACATTCCTTTTGTTCTAAGATTAATAACTGTTACAATATAATTTAACGACCCCATTAATGAAGAAGCAATAAATATTGCCATAGAGATCAACCATAATGTCATCCCCATTCCAGAACCAGGAATAGCCTGAGGTAAAGCACTCAAGGGAGGATAAATTGTCCACCCAGCAGAGGCAGGACCAGCTTCAACAAATAATGAACTTAACATAATAACAGCAGACAAAAAGAACATCCAATAGGAAATCATATTCATGAATCCAGAGGCCATATCTCTTGCACCAATTTGAAGTGGTATTAATAAATTACTAAACGTACCACTTAATCCGGCCGTCAATACAAAGAAAACCATTATAGTTCCATGAATTGTTACCAATGCTAAATAGACATCATTCTTCATAACTCCATCTGGAGCCCATTTATCACCTAACAAAACATTAAATATTTTGAAAGATTCTTCAGGCCATGCTAATTGCATCCTGAAAAGCATAGACATTGTAATCCCTATAACTCCCATAATAATACCTGTAATAAGGTATTGTTTGGCAATCATTTTATGATCAATACTAAAAATATATTTAGTAATGAATGTATCTTTATGATGATGTTCGTGTTCGTGATCCACTACGTGATCGTGACCTTCTGCTGACATATAAGTTTACTTTAAATTTTCTTAATAAATATTATTTAACTGCTACTACTGGAGCAACAATTACTGAGTCTTTTAAAATTGTATCACCTCCTACAGTTGGGGCTGGAGTATTTGCATCTTTAACTTGTACAGCTAATAAAGTTTGCTCTTTAATCCATTTTTTATAATCCTCTGGAGTATCAACAATTATCTTCATTTGCATATTGTAGTGGGAAGCACCACAAATTTTGTTACAAAGTAATAAATAATCAAAAGTATAAGGATCCAAAGCAGTACCACCTTTAGCTACCAATTCAATAGACTTCTTGGCTCTTAAATCGTTTATATGAGCAACTTTTTCAATCATGTAAGGTAACTCTCTGTATTCTGATGTAGTGAAGATTGGCTCAAAAGCAAATTCAGTAACCATACCAGGAACACAATTCATTTGCGCTCTAAAATGAGGCATATAAGCTGAGTGTAAAACATCTTGAGATCTCATTTTAAAATGTATCTTTCTTCCTTTTGGAATATGCAATTCAGAAACTACAATATCATCTTGAGCATTAGGATCAGACATATCAACACCTAAAGTATTAATACCCTCAATATACCTAACATTTGCTTTACCAAGTACATTATCTTCACCCGCATAACGAGCAGTCCACTTAAATTGTTGAGCATATAACTCGATCACCACAGTGTCTTCTTCGTCATCAATAAACATAATATTGGTCCAAGCATATAAACCATAAAGGATTAATCCAGCCAAAACTACTGCCGGTATAATACTCCAAACAGCCTCTAGTTTGTTGTTATCTGCAAAATACATTGCCTTTTGACCTTCTTTACCTCTATACTTAAATGAAAAATAATGAATCAATACTTGTGTAATTGCTTGTACAATAAACAATAGAACCCATGAAATATTCATTAAGTTATCTACTAAAGCACCATGTGCGGAAGCAGGAGTGTGAAGAACTAACCCACCCCATGTAAACAAACCATAAATGGTAAGTATATATATGAAAGCTAGAAAACCAAACATCAAATAACCCTGAACATTATTATCGTTATCATTAGCCACTTGCGAATTGTCCACATTTGAACCTACTTGAGTAAGATCAAATATCTTGGTCAATTGCCACAAAGCAACTGCTAATAAAACTAAAACTATAATTACCAACAAACTTGTCATCTGTTTATCTCTTTAAAATTAATAATGAAAATGTTTACTTTCTTCTATAAATGGATTTCTCTTTGGCAACAATGGATTTTTACTTAATGCAGTAAACACAGTAAATATGAATAATCCAAGGAAGAAAAGAACCGATGAAATTTCAGAAACACCAATAAACCAACGGTCTCCAACTGTTCCAGGCATAATCATATTAAAGAAATCTATATAATGTCCAGCTAAAATAACAACACCAGCCATTACAATAACCCAACTAAGTCTTTTGAAATCAGTATTTAACAATATCAATAATGGAAACACAAAGTTCATTACGATAGCACCGAAGAAAGGTAAGTTATATAATTGAATTCTTGTAATAAAATAAGTAATCTCTTCAGGAATATTAGCATACCAAACTAACATGAATTGAGAAAACCATAAATAGGTCCAAAAGATACTAATACCGAACATAAATTTAGCTAAATCATGAATATGACTTGTATTTACATATTCTAGAAAACCTTTAGATTTTAAATAAACAGTAACTAAAGCTATAGTAGTAATACCACTAACAAAGAAACTAGCAAAAACATACCATCCAAATAATGTACTAAACCAATGAGGATCAACAGACATTATCCAATCCCAAGACATAATAGACTCAGAAACGATAAAAAAGACTAAGAACCCAGCTGTTATTTTAAAATTCTTTTTATAAAAAGAGTTATCATTAGCTCCGTCTTGTGCAACACAATACTTAGCAGTATAAAATCTATACAAATTCCAACCAGCCAAAAATATAGCTGCTCTTAAAATCCAAAAAGGAAAATTTAAATAACCTACTTTATTAGCTATAAGTTCATCGTGTGCAACTACTTCGGGATCTAACCAAATAAATAAATGATTAAAATGTAAACCACACAAAATTAAAAATATAAAAAATATAGCAGAACCAACAGGCAGATAAGCGGTAATTGCTTGCATAACCCTAAACAATACTGGAGACCAACCAGCTTGAGCTACAATTTGAATAGCATAGAATGCTAAAGTTCCCATTGCTATCAACATAAAAAAGATACAAGCAACATATAATGCAGCCCATGGTTTGTTTTGCAACTGGTGCAAAACGTGATTTAAATGCTCAGTATGTTCAGCATCATGGTGAGCAACTTCAGCATTGTCATGGCTAATAGTACCATGTGCTTCATCTGCCACTTTAGTTTCTTCATGATGTTCAGCACCATGGCCATCATGACTTTCAGCAGCAAGAAGTGTTTCAACTTCTTGAATATCCTTAGGTGCATTCAAAAAACCATATCCTATCCCCAATATACCAATGGCCATAAGGATAAAAGAAAAAGTTTTTAATTTACTTGAAAATGTATACATATCTATTACGATCAGTTTGTTCAACAATTATAATTGGCTCTTAAGTTTCAAAACATAGTCAGCAACTAACCAACGTTCGTGTGCACTTAATTGATTAGCATGAGAACCCATAGCATTTAAACCATAAGTCTCTACGAAAAAAACACTTCCTTCAGTAATCACCCTATCTTTATAATTTGGGACCCCAAGAAATTTTTCTCTTTCTACTAACTTTCCTTTACCATTTCCAGCTGCTCCATGACAACTGATACAATAAATATCAAAAAGCTCTTTTCCTTTTCCTGAATTACGATCTAACGAATCCAAAGGAGACTTTGAATTAGCTTTTGCCAATTCATAACCTGCAGTAGAATTTTCATATTCGTAAGGTTCAAAACCTCTCTTAATAGTACCATCTGGAGGAAGTTGACCTTCTTTACCATTTTTGAAAGCAGCAGATTCAGAATAAGTTTCATATCCTACTGATTCATACATATTAGGAAAGTATTGATAGTTCGGTGCTTTATCATTATGACATGATGCCACTAAAATAGTGATGCCTAATAAAAGTGCTGTTTTATATACCCTTTTCATATCTTTATTAATGCTTTTCAATTATTTTAACTTCTACAGCTCCAGTTCCTTGGAAGAAAGAAACTAGTTCTTCTTCATTTCCATTAACAGCCACTTCCATTAAAAAGTGATCATCAGTTGTTCTTACATCTGGATTTTCAGCTTCTTTAAATGGCCACAATCTACTTCTCATATAAAAAGTAATTACCATAAGGTGAGCTGCAAAAAACACAGTCATCTCAAACATAATAGGCACAAAAGCAGGCATATTTTCAATATAGCTAAAACTTGGTTTTCCACCAATATCCTGTGGCCAATCTTGGATCATTACAAAATTCATCATCCAGGTAGCAAATGAAATACCTATACAACCGTATATGAATGAACAAATAGCTAATCTTGTAGGCGCAAGTCCCATTGCTTTATCCAATCCGTGAACGGGGAATGGAGTAAAAACTTCTTCAATATGATGATGAGCTGCACGGGTTTTCTTAACCGCATCCATCAATATATCATCGTCATTATAAATGGCGTATATTACTTTATTACTCATGGTGTGAATCTTTATTTGCTTCTCTTTCTCTAATATAATTATCTCCAGTTCCTTTCAAAATTGTCTTAATCTCCGCTTGAGCAATCACTGGGAATGTTCTAGAGTATAATAAAAACAAAACAAAGAAGAAACCAATTGTTCCAATGAAAATTCCAATATCTATAAATGTTGGAGAAAACATAGTCCAAGATGATGGTAAATAATCTCTATGCAATGAAGTAACAATAATTACAAAACGCTCAAACCACATTCCAATGTTAACCACTATAGATAAAACAAAAGAAAAGATTATACTAGTTCTAAGTTTTTTAAACCACATAAATTGAGGTGACAAAACATTACATGACATCATTAATAAATATGCCCACCAGTATGGCCCTGTTGCTCTGTTTAAGAAAGCGTATTGTTCGTATTCTACTCCAGAGTACCATGCGACAAATAATTCAGTAATATAAGCTACACCTACAATAGAACCCGTAATCATGATGACAATATTCATCAATTCAATATGTTGTAATGTAATGTATGCTTCAAGGTTTGAAACTTTTCTCATAATGATTAACAAAGTGTTCACCATTGCAAAACCAGAAAATACAGCTCCTGCCACAAAGTATGGAGGAAAAATTGTTGTATGCCATCCAGGTATTACAGAAGTAGCAAAATCCATCGATACAATAGTATGAACAGAAAGAACAAGTGGAGTTGCTAAACCTGCAAGAACCAAAGATACTTCCTCAAAACGTTGCCAATCTTTTGCTCTACCACTCCAACCAAAACTAACAATTGAATAAATTCTTTTATTAAAAGGTGTTACCGCCCTATCTCTTAGCATAGCAAAATCAGGTAATAAACCAGTCCACCAGAAAACTAATGAAACTGACAAATACGTAGAAATTGCAAATACATCCCAAAGTAATGGTGAGTTAAAGTTAACCCATAATGATCCAAATTGATTCGGTATTGGCAATACCCAATAAGCTAACCATGGACGACCCATGTGGATAATTGGGAACAAACCTGCTTGAACAACAGAGAAAATAGTCATTGCTTCTGCAGAACGGTTAATAGCCATTCTCCATCTTTGACGGAATAGTAATAGTACTGCTGAAATCAGAGTTCCTGCGTGACCAATACCAACCCACCAAACGAAGTTAGTAATATCCCAAGCCCATCCAACGGTTTTATTCAAACCCCATGAACCGATACCTGTAGACACGGTGTAAATTATACAACCTATTCCCCAAAGGAAAGCGGTTAACGCGATCGTAAATACAATCCACCAATGTTTATTAGCTTTTCCCTCAACAGGAGCAGCTACATCAACTGTTACATCGTGATAGCTTCTATCACCTATAACTAAAGGTTTCCTAATGCTTGATTCGTAGTGAGACGACATAATCCTTTATATGTTTCTAATTAATAATTATTTTTTACTAGGTATTTCTAACTTTAACGTGATAAATCACATTAGGCTTAGTTCCGATATGTTCTAATAAATGATACATTCTGTCATCTTCTAATAGTTCAGCAACATGACTTTCTTTATCATTAACATCTCCAAATACCATCGCACCAGTAGTACAAGCACTTGAACATGCCGTTTGGAATTCACCATCAACGATAGTCCTACCCTCTCTCTTGGCTTTCAAAATGGTCGCTTGTGTCATTTGAATACACATTGAACATTTTTCCATTACCCCACGAGAACGTACAACAACATCTGGATTCAACACCATACGTCCCAAATCATCATTCATATGATAATCAAATTCCTCATTTCCATTGTATAAGAACCAGTTAAAACGACGAACTTTATAAGGACAGTTATTAGCACAATAACGAGTACCAACACATCTGTTGTATGCCATATGATTTTGACCTTGACGACTATGGGAAGTTGCAGCAACAGGACAAACAGACTCACATGGAGCATGATTACAATGTTGACACATTACCGGTTGAAAAGCTACTTGAGGATTATCCCCAGCTTTTTCCATTTCATTAAAAGTAGATAATGAATCTGACAATCCAGCAATATTATCTTTTCTGATATTATCTTCCTCAAATGTAGCTTCAGACGAATAGTATCTATCAATACGCAACCAATGCATATCTCTACTTCTTCTTATTTCAGATTTACCTACTACCGGAACGTTATTTTCAGCATGACATGCAATTACACAAGCTCCACATCCAGTACAAGCATTTAAATCAATTGATAAGTTAAAATGATGACCAATTGAACGATCAAAAGAATCCCATAAATCAACAGTCGTAGATTTTACTTCTTCATGATCTAAAGAAACCATGGGAACTGGGTTCCACTCTTTAGCATCTGCAGTATTAAAGATCTCCAAAGTAGTTTCTTTGATAATATCTCCTCTACCCATCAACGTTTTCTGACCTTGAACACAAGCAAACTCATGTTCACCGCTAGCTTTTTCAATACTAACCGTTTGAATATCATTAAAACCTTTATATAAAGTGTAAGCATTTAAACCTACTTGCATTTCTTCTTTTAAAGCTGCCTTACGTCCATAACCTAATGCTAAACCTAAAGTACCAACCGCTTGTCCTGGTTGAACAATGACTGGAATATTTTCAATTTTAACACCATCAATAGTAGTAATCGTTGCATAACTTCCGTTAAGACCACCATTAGCAACAATCTCATTTGTCATTTCTAATTTCTTTGCATCAGCATTAGAAACAGTAATGTAGTTATCCCAAGACACTCTTGTAATCGGATCCGGTAATTCTTGCAACCAAGGATTGGCGGCTTGCTGACCATCACCTAAACCCGTTTTAGTATATAAAACCAATTCAAATCCTTGACCCGCTTTTGATTTTGATAATGCTAAAGCAGCACTATTATAATCTGCAGCATTTCCTGAAACAGCTAGTGAATCACTAACAAAAATCCCATCGTGTAATACTTTATTCCAAGTTGCCCCTGCAGTAACAATAGCAGCAGTACCTTTCACATAATCATAATACGATCCCGCTATACCGTTTAAAGACATCAAAACTTCTTGAAACTGTTTTGTATCAAATAATGGACGGATAGTAGGCTGTGTAATACTATAAGTACCTCTTGTCAAACTCAAATCTCCCCAAGATTCTAAATAATGAGGGACTGCAGCTGCAACGGTAGTTAACAAAGCTGTCTCATCTTCTTTCAAAGAAAAAGCAACTGATGTTTTTACTTTTTTAAGCCCTTCAGCAAAAGATGCTGAATCTGCCAATGTATATATTGGATTAACACCACTCATTAATAATGTATGAACGCTACCAGCTTTCATATCATTAATCAACTGTGCTACTTTTTCGTTAGATCCTTTTCTAATTTGTCTTGAACCAGCAGTAATAAAAGCTTCACTACCTAATGCATTATTAATTGCAATAACTAATAATTGTGCATTTTTATCTTGAATACCTGAAACCAAAACTCCTTGAGTCCCAGACATTTTCAACTGATTAGCTGCTTTTGTTATTTCACCTTTAAACGTAGATTCTAAAGTTACAGGAATAGAAGCACCTGTTATTATATTATAGATATGAACTAAAGCTTGCTTTTGAACAGCAGTAGACACTGCCAAACGTTTGTCAGCAGCAGCACCAGATAAAGTCATGTTCGATTCCAATTGGAAGTGACGTGACATTTTTCCGTTTTTAGGAATTCTACCTTGTGCATATCCAGAATCATATCCACCACCTTGCCAATCTCCTAAAAAGTCAGCACCAACAGATACAATTAAAGAAGCTTTTGATAAATCATAATCCACTAAAGCTCTATCACCGTAAACAGATTCAAAAGCATCTAAAGCTTCCGAAGATGATACTGCATCATAAACCACATGCTTTGCATTTGGATTTTTTGATATAAATTCAGCAATTAATTTTTCTGTGGAAGGACTCGCCAATGTATTAGTCAAAAGGACCACTTGACCACCTTTAGCTTTTGCATCAATAAGACTTGAGTTAATTTTTGAAGTAACCGCTGACCAAGTTGCAGGTTTCCCTTCAACCTTAGGTTCTTTCAAACGCATACTATCATATAATGATAGCACAGACGCATGAACCCTAGCGTTTGCAGCGAATTTAGCTCCAACAATAGTATTATTTTCTATTTTAATAGGACGCCCTTCACGTGTTTTAACAAGAAGATTTGCAAAATCAAAACCATCAAACATTGAAGTAGCATAATAATCTGCTACACCAGGAATGATTTGTTCTGGTTGTAATACATAAGGTATCGACTTGTGTACAGGACCTTCGCAAGCAACAAGCGTAGCAGCTGCAGTACTAAATCCAACGTACTTTAAAAAATCACGACGTGATGTAGAAGAAGAAGACAATGCTTCATTATTCCCTAGAAATTCATCCGTAGGAATAGCTTCAACAAATTCGTTATTTTTAAGCGCCTCAACAATAGAACTATTTACGTCTAGCTCCTCAACACTTTTCCAGTATTTTTTGTTTGATGACATTTTATATAAATATTAGAATCTTAATTATTATTTTCTTTTATAAGTAATTTGAAAGTTGGCTATATTTCGAACCAATTTACAAATCTAGTAGTGACATTTACCACACTCTAAACCTCCCATTTGCGCAGCAGTCAACTTATCAACTCCATACTTCTTAGAAAGCTCTTCATGTATTTTGGTATAATACTCATTACCTTCCATTTTAACATCCGTTTTTCTATGGCAATTAATACACCATCCCATTGTTAAAGGAGCAAATTGTCTTTGGATTTCATAAGTCTCAACTGGACCATGACAAGTTTGACATTCTATACCTGCAACAGTAACGTGCTGAGAGTGATTAAAGTAAACAAAATCAGGTAAATTATGAATACGTACCCATTTTACTGGTTGTGATTTCCCAGTATAAGTTTGAGTCGCTTTATCCCATCCAACTGCAGTATATAATTTTTGAATTTGCTCATCGTAGAATGCTTTACTGTACTCTGGAGTAGCAGTACTTTCAGCAACTTCAGAAATATTCTTATGACAGTTCATACAAACATTTAATGAAGGAATTCCTGAATTCTTACTTACTCTCGCAGAAGAGTGACAGTATTTACAATTAATCTCATTATCACCGGCGTGAATTCTATGAGAATAATGTATTGGTTGAATTGGCTCATATCCTTGATCAACTCCAACTTGCATCAAGAAACCATAAACAAAGTACCCACTTGCCAACAACATAAAGATAGCAGTAACCAAAACCAAAAATTGGTTTTTAGCAAATGCTCTCCATATTGGAATAGATTTTTCTTTTTCAGTTACTTCAATTCCATTAGCCCTAGCAACCTTAGTCAGTACTTTGTTCACCAAGAACAACATTACAACTAACATCGCCATTACAAGAGCAAGTGCTCCTAGAATTATATTATTAGAAACTCCACTATCAGTAGCAGCAGGACCACCTGGAACTGCACCAGCCGGAGCAGGAGCCTCAGCCTTAACTTCAGAAGTGTATGCAATAATATTATCAATATCCCCTTCTGATAATTGAGGGAACGGAGTCATTATTGCTTTATTATTTTCTTCAAACAATTTAACCGCTGCAGCATCGCCCGACTTAATTACGTCAGAGCTATTATGCACCCACTTATAGATCCATGCCATTTCGTGCTTTGCAGCAACACCTCTTAGGGCAGGCCCCGTAGATTTTGCATCCAATTTATGACATGCAGCACAGTTAGAATTAAAAAGTTCTTTTCCTTTTACAGGATCGGCACCTTGCGAGGCCGCAGGAGCTTCAGTTGCAGCTGCAGGAGCAGCATCTTGAGCAAAGGAAGTTAAGGAAAAAGCTAGCGACAAAGCAAAGCTTAAAAATAATTTCCTTGAGATCGAATTATGGTTACCCACCTTTTTCATATTATATAATGATTATCTACTAAAAATTGGCACAGTTTTTAATACATTACTGCCTTAAAAAGTTACACCTTTATTATAAATCTCGACAAAAATACGACTTATGAACTATTCACAAAAACCTAAAATAGTCTTATTTCCAATTTATATTTATTCTAAATAATATTTTACTTTTACATTACGTCATTAAGTCTTACTTTTGTCTAAAAATCATCACATTATGAGAATTTTAACATTTAAAAATAGCCTAGCCGCTAGTATTTTACTCTGTATTACTACAACAATTACATCTGCACAGGTAACAAATACAAACATCAAACAGGATGATAAATTTATTCAGTTGCTTAGTGAAAAAAGGAAGATAAACAGCTCAATAGTTGCTAATGAGCGCTATACGATTCAAGTTTATTCCGGAAATAGCGAAGGAGCAAAAAAAACTCTCTATAACTGCAAACAGGAATATGGTGATCTTGATGGAACAATTATATTCTTTACCCCAAACTATAAAGTCTGGATTGGCAACTTCAGAACAAAACTAGAAACGGTTCGCTACAGCTTAAACATCAAAAAAAAATATCCAAATATGCTAATAATAAAACCTCAAAATTAGCATGGCAAAAATCTTCAATTAATTAAACCATAATAGCCTTATACTAGCTAAACAAACTATCTCAAACAATATTCTCGCCCTACATTATTGCATTATATAAGCAGAGGTAACATTATTACAATTCAATATAAATAAAATATCCAGACCTAATTTGCAATTTAAACAAGCAATAAAATAAGTATTGTAGCTACTACTTAAGCGGTTTACAACTATAAAAAATAAAAACTTCTACTAAGATATAAAGGCCAGTATAGACCAATGCTAAAGACAGAACGATACGACTATTCATATCAACACCTAGGTAAATAATTTTTATAATAATAAAATCAATAACTCTGATAACAGATTATTTCTTATTAAGGTGAATTTTAAAAATTAAAGCTACAACCCCTACCTCTACATACTAAGCCACTACTTAAAAGTACGTTACCTACATCAAAAGTACCTGAACAAAGTACAAGAAATAAATTTCTAAGAGTTCAAATAAAACAATAGATATAAAGAATACTCTCAATAAACCACAATTAAGTACCCAAATCAGACGAATAAAAAACTTAAAAAGTATTGATGAACATAATTAGGCCTCAATCTGTTTTACACATCCTGTATACAAAGTGACTAACTATAGCAATACAATCAAAGGGTGCCAAATCAAAAGAGAGGCTCTAATTGTTATTATTTTCATAAAAAAAACCATTAAACTTAGTACTATTCAACCTTAATCAATTAGATTATCTTAAAATATGCACTCAACCAATTAGTATAAAAAATATTAAAATTTATTCCTTGATTCATTAATAATCGGCTATAATGAAACATTTGGGTGATAAAAATCATTATCTATAAATCAAAAAAAAGATAAAAGTGTTATTTAACAAGGCAATATCACCAGATGAATACAGATTATTAAACACTCTCACTTGATAATTTAAACTTAAATCTAATGTCAAACAATAAAAAGACTATTAGACTACTCTTTATATAAAATCACACTACTAATAAACTATATAGATTAAAAGATTTTTATTAAATAATAATAGTAAAGGGAAAGAGATATTCAAAAATTTGATTTTAATACTGACACTACGCGACATAGTAAATCTCTTCATTACTTAAACAAATAACTTTGAAGAAATGAACTATAAAGTTGTTGACCCTAAAATCATTTCATATTTGACAGCTTTTCTTTTATCAATCCAAAATTTGTTAATGACTGATATACTACAATTGGCGAAGTAGAAATATCATCTTTACCTCTATAGAATATAATAATTTGAACCGTATTCTTTAAAATAGATTTATAAGGAACACCTAAATCAAATACTTTCTCTTTAAATACTCTGCTACACCTATAATTATCTATAGTATTTAACAAAAAACTATTACACGATAGATATTTACTCTAGTTAAAACAAATAGTAGTGAATTAAAAAAATAAACACACTTTCCTTTTAGAATATAAACAATCTCACAATAGGTATAATTTTGTACTAATAGTTAAAAAGTGATCATTTTTAAATTAATCGAAAGCCAATGTATTAAAATACTTCAGATTGCGCAAAAACTATTTTTACAATTAAATAATGCAAAATTATAACTAATGTAGTTAGTATATTGAATATTTTTGTAGACACAAAAAATCTACAAATAAAAAATGAAAAAGAGCCTTCTTTCCCTTACCCTAGGCGGATTAACGATTGGAATTACAGAATTTGTAATGATGGGTCTATTACCTGACATTGCCACAAATTTAAATGTCAGCATTCCTGTAGCTGGATATTTAATTTCAGCTTATGCATTGGGGGTTGTCATAGGAGCTCCCCTTCTAGTCATTCTTACTAGAAATTTACCTCCCAAAAAAACACTATTAATCCTCGCAGCGTTACTTGCTATCTTCAACTCTTTATCCATAATAGCACCAAGCTATAATTTTTTATTTTTATCACGGTTTTTATCAGGATTACCACATGGCGCATTCTTTGGTGTAGGCGCTGTGGTGGCCAACCGACTTGCGGAAAAAGGAAAAGAAGCCCAAGCAATATCACTCATGTTCCTGGGTCTAACAATTGCCAATGTAGTAGGAGTTCCCATTGGAACCTATATCGGACATCATTATATTTGGCGATATACTTTTATTATAGTAGGTGTAATTGGAATAATTACTTTTTTGAGCATTAAATTCTGGATGCCAGAGTTAAAAATCAAAGAAGAAGGCAATATTAGAAGTCAATTAGAATTTTTCAAAAAACCAGAATCTTGGCTAGTCATCATGATTACAGCTATAGGATCTGGTGGATTTTTTTGTTGGATAAGCTACATTGCACCTTTACTAACTGAAATATCTGGTTTTGAAGAAGCTGACGTACCTTTTATTTTGATACTAGCAGGAATAGGAATGGTAATTGGAAATGTTATAGGAGGGAAATTAGCAGATAAATACTCTGCTGAAAAAACAATTATTTATATACTACTCGCCATGGCATTAGATTTGGGTTTAGTATTCTTTCTATCAACAAATCTATATATAAGTTTGATGTTAGTCTTCACAACTGGTTGTCTATCATTTGCTATAATAGCTCCAGTACAAATGTTAATGATAAAAACTGCAGTAGGAGCTGAAATGATTGCCTCTGCAACTATTCAGGCTGCTTTTAATGTGGGTAATGCACTAGGAGCATTTTTGGGAGGCCTACCATTGACAGCAGGATTCAATTATGCTTCCCCTAATTTAGTTGGAGTTACTATGGCCCTCTCTGGCGTTGTCTTTACCTTAGTTTTTATACAAAGAAAACGACGCCTTTTGAATTTAAAAATTTAGCATCAGAACATATAAGCTATAATAAAAAAACTGTCTTTTTAGCAATTGGCAGTTTTTTTTATGCTCAAAAGTTATATACAATCTGACTATTGCTAAAAACATAAATAGCATTAAAGCAATCAATAATTTTAAAATATAACTAATGAGTAATCACAATTCAATTAATAATAAGGTCAATATTTAATCCTATTTGTACATAATTATCTAGATTAACAACCAACTCTTTACAGCATAAGAATAGTGCCTATCAATAATATATTTTATATTCGAAATTATTATTATTATTATTATGGGATTATTTAAATTTCACAGTAACAACAAGACACAAAAAAACCGCCTATCTTACGACAGGCGGTCTTTGTTTATTCGTTTATAGCATTTCCACTTTTGTCATAGAAATGATATTCTAGATACGTGTAAGCGTCACGTGGTATGATTTTCACCCATTTCTTATGTTCAAAAAACCATTTTGAACGTAATGATGGAAAACCTTTACTGAGGTATGCAGCCACAAACGGATGAGCATTTAACACAACATTATTGTGGATTTTTAATATTCTATCTAAGTCAGATTTAATTCTATCGATGATTAAAATTGGTGCTTCAATTTCACCGTTCACATCGTTTGGATCTTCTTCTCTAGTTTTTATATTTACTTCTGGTCTTACCCTTTGTCTTGTAATTTGGACTAGTCCGAATTTACTAGGGGGTAAAATTTTGTGCTTTGCTTTATCATCATTCATTTCTTCTCTAAGGAAGTCGAATAATATTTTACGATTTTCTGGATTTGACATATCGATAAAATCAATAACAATAATCCCACCCATATCACGCAGACGTAATTGTCTAGCGATTTCGCCGGCAGCTATCATGTTTACTTCCATTGCAGTATCTTCCTGATTGGTAGCTTTATTAGAACGATTTCCACTATTTACGTCAATAACGTGAAGAGCTTCAGTATGTTCTATAATAAGATAAGCACCTTTACTCATGGAAACAGTTTTCCCAAAGGATGTTTTGATTTGTCTCTCTACATTGTACTTTTCAAAAATCGGAGTGTCTTTTGATTGATAAAACTTAACAATAGATTGTTTTGAAGGTGCAATTTCTTGCAAGTAATCTTTTGTTTGATTGTACAACTCTTCGTCATCAATTTGAATGCTACTAAAAGTATCATTAAAAACATCTCTTAATATTGAAGAAGCTCTATTGAGTTCTCCTAATACCTTAGATGGATGATGAGCTGTTGGTAATTTTTTACACATTGCAGTCCATCTGTCTAGCAGGTTCTGCAAATCTTTTTCTAATTCGGCTGTATTTTTGCCTTCGGCTACTGTACGAACAATAACACCAAATCCTTTTGGCTTGATGGATTGCACAAGCTTTTTCAAACGGTCTTTTTCTTTTTTGTTTTCTATCTTTTGAGAAATAGAAACGCGATCAGAAAAAGGAACCAAAACAATAAATCTACCTGCCAGTGAAAGCTCAGCGCTTATTCTTGGTCCTTTGGTAGAAATAGGTTCTTTGACAACTTGCACTAAGATAGATTGATTGGCATTGATTACTGCTGTAATCGAGCCATCTTTTTCTATCTCTTTTTCAAACTGAAAGTTTTTTAGGGAGAAATCTTTTATTTTACCTGCGCTTACAAGTTTTATGAACTTCAGTTGGGAAGATAAATTAGGACCCAAATCGTGATAATGTAAAAAGGCATCTTTTTCATAGCCTACATTTACAAAAGCAGCATTAAGACCAGCAACAGGTTTCCTTATTTTGGCAATAAATATATCACCAACTTGAAAGTTGCTTTTTTCTTCTTCTTTGTGTAATTCAATTAGTTTTCCATCTTTTAATAAGGCAAAATCTACGAAATCAGAACTAGATCGAATGATTAATTCTTTATTCATTTGTAAATTTTTATCCGTGAATGGGTTGTTGGTTATTGGTTGTGGGTTGCTAGATTAAATCCAACAACAATCAACTACCAACCATCAACTTCTCAAGGATGGATTAAACAATAATTTAAACAGGTTTTAACCCGAAGAAAATCAGCTAGCAGTCTTCAGTTGATAGCTATCAGTAAACTGAATACTAAAAACGGAAGACTGATTACTAATTTTCAATTTCAATGAACTTTTAAAAAGAAAAAAGTAGTTATAAACTACTTTTTCTTCTTGTGACGGTTAGCTCTCGCTCTTTTTTTACGTTTGTGAGTTGCTACCTTATGTCTCTTTCTTTTTTTACCACTTGGCATAATCTTTTAGATTTTATGATTAATAATATTATTTTGCTTCGTTATTTGTTTTTACTCCTTCTACAAAAACTTTTGCAGGTTTGAAAGCTGGAATGTTGTGTGCAGGGATTTTGATTGTAGTGTTTTTAGAAATATTTCTTCCTGTTTTTTCTGCTCTAGTTTTAACAATAAAACTTCCAAAACCTCTTAAATAAACGTTATCACCAGTTTCTAAAGAGTTTTTAACCTCTTCCATAAAAGTTTCAACTGTTGCTTGAACATCTCCTTTTTCAAGCCCTAGTTTTTCTGAAATTTTTGCTACGATATCTGCTTTCGTCATTATCTTTCCTATTTATTATTTTGTAATAATTTTTTTTGAGTGTGCAAATATAGGAATTTAAAATACAATATATCAAGCTAATTCATTAAATTTTAATCATATAAACTTTTACTTTTGTTTACAAATATTTTACAATGACTTTTCATAAAACACTAATTACTTGGTATTTACAAAATAAACGCGATTTACCATGGCGTAATACAACCAATCCGTACCATATTTGGCTGTCTGAAATCATGTTACAACAGACCCGAGTAGCACAAGGAACGCCTTATTTTTCCTCCTTTACAACAAATTTTCCAACTATTTTTGACTTAGCAAATGCAGATGAAGAGCAAGTTTTAAAATTGTGGCAGGGCCTTGGCTATTATTCTCGTGCTCGAAATTTACACAAAACGGCACAATATATAGCTTTTGAATTAAACGGGCAATTCCCAAGCAATTATAATGACTTATTAAAACTAAAAGGAGTTGGTGAATATACCGCTGCCGCTATCGCCTCTTTCTCTTACAACGAGGTTGTCCCCGTAGTGGACGGAAATGTTTTCCGGGTTTTAGCACGCTATTTTGACATTGATTCTGATATTTCGCAAGCAGCTACTAAAAAAGAATTTACCGCACTCGCCACTGAACTCATACCTGATGATAATCCTGCAATCTTCAATCAAGCTATAATGGAATTTGGTGCCCTACAATGTACACCAAAAAGCCCTAATTGTTCAATTTGTGTATTCAATAATGGCTGCCTTGCACTCCAAAATAAAAAAGTAGATAGCTTACCTGTAAAATTAAAAAAAACAAAGATACGAAACCGCTACTTCAATTACATTATAGTGGAGGACGAGCAACATCATACTTTAATACAAAAAAGAATTCAAAAAGGAATTTGGCACAACTTATATGAATTTCCATTAATAGAAACTGAAAAAGAGGAAAATTATGACTTTGTTTCAAAAGCGATAATTAAGAAACTATATGCCCTAAACGACATCATAAGCCTATATGAGTACGACCACAAAAGGGTCATACATAAATTATCACACCAACATTTAAATATTAAATTCTGGAAAGTTGAAATAAAAGGGAAGCTACCAAACGGGATAAACCAAACGACTTTAAAAACCTTTCCTTTCCCGATAGTCCTTCACAATTTCATAGAGGGAATTTAAAAAAAATGTATCTTTGAGTTTAATACAGTAAAAGATAATGAACGGGACATTAAACAAAGTGATGCTTATTGGTTTTCTTGGAGAAGATATTAAGATGCACTATTTTGACGGAGGAAATTGTATTGGAAGATTTTCGCTGGCTACCAATGAGGTATATATCAACAAAACCACCAATGAAAAGATCACTTCGACAGAGTGGCATAATTTAGTAGTTCGAAACAAAGCTGCCGAAATTTGCGAAAAATATTTAACCAAAGGAGATAAAATCTATATTGAAGGCAGAATTAAATCGCGTCAGTGGCAAACTGAAGACGGCTCAACCAAGCATACCACAGAGATTCAGGTCACAGAATTCACTTTTTTGAACACTAAAAAAGAGAGTGAAAACAACAAACAAAATTCTCCAACTGAATCCGCAAAAAACACTAACTTTGACGCTCAAAATAATAACGACTTACCTATAAATGATTTGCCGTTTTAATTGTCTAACTAATTCTTTGTAATTTGGACCCAGAGCCCAGTTTAAATTTCGCATATACAATAGACACAGATCTATTATTAGGTTCCATTGCATTACTTGCACTACTATTTTGTTCGGCAGTAGTTTCTGGAGCAGAAGTTGCCTTATTTTCGCTTTCACAAAAAGACATCGACGACTCATTACAAGATGACCAGTCCAAAGGAAAAATCCTAGCTGACCTGTTAACACGTCCAAAAAAATTATTAGCTACTCTTTTAGTAGCTAATAATTTCATAAATATTGGTATCGTTATCCTTTTCTCATTTATTGGAGGGGATTTATTTTCAAACATACACTCGCCTGTAATCAAATTCATGCTTGAAGTGATTGTCGTTACCTTCTTACTACTTTTATTTGGAGAAGTACTCCCAAAAGTGTACGCAAGTAGAAACAATATAAAGTTTGCCAAATTTGTAGCATTACCCATTATTATTTTAGAAAAAATACTTTCTCCAATAAGTCTCCCTATGCGTAGCGCAACCGTTTTTTTACACAATAAATTAGGGAAACAAAAAACTAGCTTTACCGTAGATCAGCTTTCACAAGCATTAGAACTAACCTCCTCCGATGACACTTCATCAGAAGAACAAAAAATACTAGAAGGAATTGTTTCTTTTGGAAACACAGACACCAAACAAGTCATGAGTCCACGTATTGATGTATTCGCACTTGAAATATCAGAAACCTTTGATGAGATATGCCCGAAAATTATCGAAAAAGGGTACTCTAGAATTCCCGTATACCGCGATAACATTGACCAGATCGAAGGTATATTATTTGTTAAAGATCTATTACCTTATATAAATAAAAAAGAATTCAACTGGGCCTCACTTATCAGAGAACCTTTTTTCGTCCCTGAAAACAAAAAACTAGACAATTTACTCAAAGATTTCCAAAACATGAAAAACCACTTAGCAGTAGTAGTAGATGAATATGGTGGAACATCAGGCTTGGTTTCCCTTGAAGATGTTATTGAGGAAATAGTTGGCGATATCAGTGATGAATTTGACGATGAAGATGTTAATTATTCTCAGCTTGATGATAAAAACTATATTTTTGAAGGTAAAATTAATTTAAAAGACTTTTATCGAATAGTTGAAGTTAACGAAGACTTGTTTGAATCAAAAAAAGGAGAAGCAGAAACCTTAGCTGGATTTTTACTCGAAATTGTTGGAAATTTCCCAAAAAAAGGGCAAAAAATAATTTTTGAAAACTGCTTATTCAAAGTAGAAACCGTTGACAACAAACGAATCAAACAAATAAAAACTACAATAGACTAGCCGTTTAAAAAAAAAAAAAAACAGCTATTACATCATACACTTTAGACTAAAATCGATCAAATTAGCGTTTCATAGTGAAACCAGGAGAATCAATAGGTATTAAAAAATATTATGCTACAAAAAAAGATTGCTTTTCTAATTCCGTTCTTTGCACTCACCTTATTTGTAAGCTGTAAGGACAATATTTTACCTAAACCATCTAGCTATTTGAGACTAGATTATCCCGAAGCTAAATATGCCGCTTTTGCAAATAATTGCCCTTATTCGTTTGACATCAATGAAAAAGCAGTTATTACAGCAGATAAAGATTGTGGCTTTAGCATTACCTACCCAAAAATGAAAGCAACCATTTACCTTACCTATAAACCCGTAACTGGCAACATCAATAATCTGCTGCGTGACGCACAAAAACTAACTTACGAACATGTAATAAAAGCAGATGATATACTAGAGCAACCTTATTTAAATCCTGACCAAAAAGTTTATGGGATGTTTTATCAAGTAAACGGAAATGCCGCGACCAACTCTCAGTTTTATGCTACTGATAGCATAAAACATTTCATCACGGGATCGGTATATTTTTATGCAAAACCAAATTTTGACTCAATTATGCCTGCAGCCAGCTATATCAAAAATGATATGCAAAGACTTATGGAAACATTAAAATGGAAGTGATTTTTTTTAAACACAAAAAAAACCATTAAGAAATAATTTCTTAATGGTTTTTTTTGTGTTTAAAAGTCTAAAAGAAACTATTTAAAATTGGACACTTTATATGTAACTCCATCTCCTTCTGCCTGTACAGTTTTTATTAGAGATTCTTTATTTTGAATGGTTTTATCAAAAGATACAGAGGCAATTTTTTTATCAAAATCAACTTCTGCTGCTTGAACACCATCCAACTTTGTAAGATCATCTTGAATCGCTTTCGCACAACCCATGGCACAAACCATACCGTCTATTTTAAAAGTTGCAGTTTGCAAATTTTCAGCAGCTATTTCTTTCTTTATCATTGGAGCTTCAGCGTGTGCATTTTGAGGGATTATTTTCTCTGCAACTTCAGTATCTTTTTTACAGCTTGTAAAAACAACTCCTGCAATAACCAATAAAGCAATTGATTTTATAATTTTCATATGATATAATTGTTTAAAAAATAATTACAAAATTACTCAAATTAGCATCGATAATTCATAAAATAATTACAATTTTGGGTTAAATTAAAAAATACAATGGAATCAAAGCAAATAAAATGGGGCTATCTAACAGTTTTAGCGCTTATATGGGGTAGTTCTTTTATACTCATCAAACGCGGTCTTATTGGCTTAACTGCTCTTCAGGTGGGATCTTTACGAATTATATTTGCTTCACTATTTCTACTAATTATAGGATTTAAAGCTGTATTCAAAATCCCTCGCAACAAATGGAAGTACCTAGCTCTTACCGCAGTCTGTGGCACTTTCTTGCCTGCTTTCCTTTTTGCGATTTCACAAACAGAACTCGATAGCGGAATCACTGCCATTTTAAATTCACTTACCCCATTAAATACGTTAATTATTGGCGCGATTGCCTTCAAGGTTGGCTTTCAAAAACGCCAACTTTGGGGTGTATTTATAGGGTTAGCAGGCAGTTTACTTCTCGTACTCAACGGCGCCATGAACCACCCAGAACAAAACTATTATTACGCACTCCTTATCATTATTGCATCGATTTGTTACGCTATAAATGTAAATCTCATCAAACATTATTTATCAGACATAAGTCCCTTAAGCATTACTACTGGTAACTTTGCCATACTATTTGTACCCGCAGTCCTTATTCTCTATTTTACTGGTTTTACTGAAACCATGCAAATAGAAAAAGTACAGACATCCATTTTTTACATCCTTATATTAGGTGTATTAGGTACCGGAATCGCTAACATTCTATTCTTTAAACTTATACAAATTGCTTCTCCAGTATTTGCATCTTCTGTAACTTATCTTATACCATTGATTGCCTTCTTTTGGGGAATATTAGACAACGAAACCCTTACTCCCATACAATTTTTCGGTGCTTTTGTCATTCTGATTGGAGTTTATTTATCTGCTAGAAGACAGGATTAAAAAATAAAAACCATTCCAGAACAAATTCATTTGCTATAAACAATGAATACGTTCTAGAATGGTTTTACATTAGTCTCCACCAATACAACAAGAAACTACTATATTAATGTAGGAATCTCTTATCCGCATTTAAGCTTATAATACTAGTCTTGTTAAAAAAATTATTTGTGTTTTGGTTTTTCTACAGGATTTCCAAACTTATCAAAATAGGTAATAGGAATAGCCAGTTTTTCTAATCCTGGTATCACTTCTTCTCCTTTTGCTGCAATAATAATTCGAGTATTATCAATTAAAAAATACTTATTTGCTGCCTTCAAAACATCATCTGGCGTTACTGCTGTAATAGACTTTATATAATTTTCATAAAAATCTTTTGGTAACTCATCGATTTCAGTATTCAAAGCATATCGAGCAATCGATTGTGGTTTTTCAAAATTCATCACAAATCGACCAATAAACCCCGCTTTGACATCATTTAACACTTGATCAGATACTTTTTCAGTTCGCAATTTTTTGATTTCTTTTACAAACTCAACGACTGCACTATCAGTAGCGTTGATACGAACAGAAGAAGAAGACTTCAACTTATCAATATACTTCCCTATTCCAATAGACGAATTAGCGCCATATGTCCAACCGTGTGCTTCTCTAAGATTCATATTTAAATTACTATTATAACCTCCCCCCAAAATATGCGTGGCGATTACAGCCGGAAAAAAATCTGGCGCATTCATCTTTAAGTGCACAGTATTCACCAAAGAAATTTCGGATTGTGAAGCATTTGGTACATCTACAAAATTAATTTCTAGCGCAGGTACACTTACAGGATCTGGATAAAGCTCTTCTGGGGTACTTCTCTTTTTCCATTTTCCAAAAAGAGCTTCAATACTTTTTTTGACATCGTTAAATTTAACATCACCAATTACAACCAAGTATGCGTTTTCGGGTATAAAATGAGCATCATAATACTTTTGAATATCTTCTACATTCACATTCTCAATTGTTTCTTGCGTAAGATATTCCCCAGACGGGTGATTTTTTCCAAAAGTCAAAACATCTACTACTCTATTAGCAATTGCTGGTGCGCTTTTTTCTTGCGATTTAAGACTCTCAAGCATTTTTGCTTTTTCCTTATCCAATTCTACTTGTGTAAAATTAGGAAACAAGGTTCCAAAAGAAAGTAATTCTAAAACACGACCAGAATATTTTGATAATGAATTAGCGTAGGCTCCGTGAGAACTAAAACTCACATTAGCACCTAAAAAGTCTAATTCTTCATTAAAATCATCTTTCGAGATCTTAACACTTCCATTCCCCATAAGACTACTGGTCAGATCATCAACACCTTTTTTATCTTTCTCAGCAAAAGGAGGATTATCTATTGTTAAATTAAATGTAACTCTAGGAAGCTTATGATCTTCGACCACCATAACCTTTAATCCATTTGACATAGTAAAGGCTTGTGGTTTTTTGACATTTACAACAGGCGGCTTGCCTTGTTTCGGTTGTTTATAATCTTGTGATTGCATAGTAGCTGTGAACAATAATAGGATGAATAATATACTGTGTCTTTTCATATATCTGAAATATATTTTTAATAAATCATTTACGGTACTGCATTTAGTTATAAACACTTACAACAACACACGTACTATTGACGACTTTATAATGAAATTAATTCTTAGCCTCGGTAGTTGGAACGTAATCTAAGAGCAAGCGCTGGTTTGGATTCAAATATTTCCTTGCCACTTCACGAATCTCCTCCCTTGTAATCGAATGATAAATATCAATTTCGGTATTAATCAAATTGATGTCATCGTAGAGCATGTAATACTTCGCTAAATTTTCAGCCACGCCTTCTACGCTCGAGTTATTATTAACATATTGATTTTCGAATTGATTCTGTAATTTCTGAAAATCTTTTTCCGAAATCAAATCAGTTTGAACCTTCACAATTTCTTCATCAATTTCCTTAAGCAAATCATCTGCAGAGAATCCAGCCATAGGCAAACTATAAATAATATACATACCATAATCTTCCTGACTGTAATTAAAAGCTCCTACTTGCAAGGCTACTTTAGTATCATCTACCATTTTCTTATACAACTTCGAACTTTTACCATCACTCAAGTAACCTGAAATATAATCCAACACTCGAGCGTCTCTAGTCTTCATAGACGGTGTTCTATATGAAGCCACCAACATCGGAATTTGAATATTTGGATCCTGATAATTAGCTTTTATTGTTTGAGTAATAGGTACTTCATCAACAATTGGTCTTTCAAAAGTCGCTCCTTTTTTAATGTATCCAAAATATTTCTGAATCCACTCTTTAGTTGTTGCAATATCCAAATCACCTGCTACAACTAAAACAGCATTATTTGGAACATAGAATTTTTGATTAAACATTTTAAAATCTTCCAATTTAGCCGAGTTTAAATGTTCCATAGAGCCAATCACAGGCCAACGATAAGAATGTTTTGCAAACATATTCTCTTTAACAACATCTATTACCGCACCATAAGGCTGATTGTCTGAGCGTGATCTTTTCTCTTCTTTAATTACACCCTTTTGAGTATCAACACCAATTTGATTAATAACTGGATGAAATAGCCTTTCTGACTCCATCCAAAGACCAAGCTCCAAACTATTAGAAGGAAAGACTTCATAATAATAAGTTCGATCTTCAGATGTATTGGCATTATTCACACCACCATTGGCTGCTACAAGTTTCATCCACTCTCCCCTTTTAATATTCTTGGTACCTTCAAACAATAAATGTTCAAAAAAATGTGCAAAACCAGTTTTATTAGGATTTTCATCTTTAGAACCTACGTGGTACATTACAGAGGTTACCACAACAGGAGCCGATTTATCCTGATGCAAGATTACATGCAATCCATTGTCGAGGTTGTATTCTTCGAAAGCTATTTTTTGAGCCGAAGCTACCCCGCCTAACATAAGAGCAGTACTTGCTATCATTATATATTTTTTCATAAGGATTAATAAAAATTGTAATTTGATTACCTAAATAATTAGACCAAAAATACTTTATTTTCGTTATTAATGAATCCTTATTAACAATATTTTACTTTAAAAGAAAGTTACGGCACCATTGAAACCCTAACAAAACTAAGAGATTGAATAAAAGAGATTGTTTTTTCATTTAAGTAATTGCACAGTAAAATAATAATTGTATATTTGCAACCTTAAAAATTTATAAATCAATCGGTATGTATGCAATCGTAGAGATAGCAGGGCAACAGTTCAAAGTAAGCAAAGACTTAAAGGTTTATGTTAACCGTTTAGCTAGTGAAGAAGGTTCAAAAATTTCTTTTGACAAAGTTCTTTTATTAGATGACAATGGTAATATAACTTTAGGCGCCCCAGCTATAGAAGGTGCTTCAGTAGAAGCTAAAGTGTTACAACACTTAAAAGGAGATAAAGTTATCATTTTCAAAAAGAAAAGAAGAAAAGGATACAAAAAGAGAAACGGTCACAGACAATATCTTACTCAAATTGTAATTGAAGGTATTACTGCTTCAGGTGCTAAAAAAGCAACTAAGAAAGCAGCGGTTGAAGCAAGTACTGAAGAAGCACCAGCTCCAAAAGTAAAAAAAGCTCCAAAAGCTAAAAAAGAAGATACTCAAGAATAATAACAATATTAAAACTAATACGTCATGGCTCACAAGAAAGGTGTCGGTAGTTCCAAGAATGGTAGAGAATCAGAATCAAAACGTTTAGGTGTTAAGATTTTTGGTGGACAAGCTGCTATTGCAGGGAACATCATCGTAAGACAAAGAGGTTCAAAACACAACCCAGGTGAAAATGTATATATCTCTAAAGATCATACATTACACGCAAGAGTACCTGGAATTGTAAAGTTCCAAAAGAAAAGAGATAACAAATCTTATGTATCAATACTTCCATTCGAAGTTGAAGCATAATTGATTTACTCAATTTATATTAAAACCCAATTCGAAAGAATTGGGTTTTTTTTTGATTTAAATCGAAATTAAATACTTAGATTATTAGTTTTAGATTAAAAAAAATCAAAAATATAAAGTTGAAAAAAAAATAACATTAAATTTTCTCAAAAATTATCGATCATTGCATTAATTATCAATTTAATCATTAAGTATAAAGGTCACTTTGTAAAAAAAAAATTATATTTACAATAACTACTAAATAAGAATTATGTTAATCACACTTAATCATGACAACTAAAAAAGCATTTATTTTCGACTTAGATGGAGTAATTGTAGATACTGCCAAATACCATTTTTTGGCCTGGAAAAAAATAGCAGACCGACTGGGTATTAATTTTACGCACGAACATAACGAATTACTTAAAGGTGTAAGCCGTATTCGATCACTAGACATCATCCTAGAACTTGGTAAAGTAGAAGCTTCACAAGAAGATAAAAATAAATGGCTAATTCAAAAAAATGAGGACTACCTTTTATGCCTAGTAGATATGAATGAAAGCGAAATTTTACCTGGTGTCTTAGCTATTTTAAAATATATAAAGCAAATAGGGCAACCAATAGCACTTGGCTCCGCAAGCAAAAATGCTAGACCTATACTTGAAAAAACAGGCATATTATCCTATTTCGATGCTATTGTAGACGGAAACGATGTTACCAATGCAAAACCCGATCCCGAAGTATTTTTAATTGCAGCAAAAAAACTAAACATCTCACCAGAAAACTCCATCGTATTTGAAGACTCTATTGCAGGGATTCAAGCTGCAAATATCAGCAAAATGGTCAGTATTGGAATTGGAGATGAAAAAACATTACACGAAGCTAAATATATTTTTGAAGATTTCACCCATATAGGCACTCATTTTATAGATATTCTTATACAAAAAAGAGTTTAAAACAATAATATCCCATTAATTCTAAATTAAAAGAGAAATGAACCAAGATTATATCCAACCAGACAACTGGTCCATTATAGAAGAGGGCTTTGATCCCGAAAGAATAAAATCATCCGAAAGTTTATTCAGTATAGGTAACGGTGCCATGGGACAACGTGCTAATTTTGAAGAAAAATATAGTGGCAAAACTTTTCAAGGAAGCTACATAGCTGGAATCTACTACCCCGACAAAACCAAAGTTGGATGGTGGAAAAATGGATATCCAAAATATTTTGCAAAGGTATTAAATGCACCTAACTGGATTGGAATCGACATCGAAATCAATGGAGAAGCTCTTGACCTAAACAATTGTCTTAATGTAGTGAATTACCGTAGAGAATTAAACATGAAAGAAGGATGGTACAATCGTTCATTCATTGCAACATTACAAAATGGAACTCAAATTTCGGTATCATCAAAACGCTTCCTTTCTATTAATGAAGATGAAATTGGCGCTATCAATTTTGAAATAACACCGCTAAATAAAGACGCCACAATAACCTACAAACCTTATATTGATGCAGGGGTAACCAACGAAGATACTAACTGGGAAGAAAAATTCTGGGAACCTTTGGGCGTGATAAATAACCAAAATGAAGGGTTTGTAACTGCTCAAACTTTTAAAACTCATTTTAAGGTTACTACATTCATGCAGAATAGTATTTTTGAAAATGAGAAAAATTTAAATTTATCACCTAATAGTATTAATAATTTAGTAGATAAAACACAATTTAGTTATTCAGTATTTGTTTCGAAAAATACAAAATCTTCAATACAAAAGTTAGGTGGTTATACTGTTTCACTAAATCATAAGAATACACAAGAAGCTGCTGAAAGTGCAATAAAAAAAGCTTTAACTATTGGCTATGATCAATTACTAGAAGACCAAAAACAAGCTTGGGCTAAAATTTGGGAAATGTCAGACATCACAATTGACGGAGACATCAAAGCGCAACAAGGTATTCGATTCAATATTTTTCAATTAAACCAGACTTATTTAGGAAAAGATAGCCGACTAAACATTGGTCCAAAAGGATTTACAGGAGAAAAATATGGAGGATCTACGTATTGGGATACTGAAGCTTATTGTATACCATTTTATATGGCAACCAAGGACCAAGAAGTAGCTCGTAATTTATTGATCTACCGCTACAATCAATTGGACAAAGCAATTGAAAATGCAGAACACAATTTAGGTTTTAAAAATGGTGCAGCACTTTACCCAATGGTTACTATGAACGGTGAAGAGTGCCATAATGAATGGGAAATTACCCATGAAGAAATTCATCGCAATGGAGCAATAGCTTTTGCCATTTTCAACTATTATCGCTTCACTAACGATTACTCCTATATTCCTGAAAAAGGATTGGAAGTTTTAATTGGAATAGCTCGTTTTTGGCACCAAAGAGCCAATTTTTCAATGGAAAAAAATCAGTATGTAATTTTAGGCGTTACTGGTCCTAATGAATACGAAAATAACATTAACAACAACTTTTATACAAATTACATTGCCAAATGGTGTATCGACTATACGACAGCACAATTGAAAAAAGTAGCTATCGAATACCCAACAGACCATAAGCGGATCATAGAAAAAGTCATACTAGGCGATACCGAAATTAAAGAATGGAACAAGGTAGCCGAAAATATGTACTTTCCAAAATCGAATACACTAGGTATTTACCTACAGCAAGATGGGTTTTTGGATAAGGATTTGATAAGAGTTAAAGATTTAGACAAAAAACAACGACCTATTAATCAAAAATGGTCTTGGGACCGTGTATTACGTTCTCCATACATTAAGCAAGCTGATGTACTGCAAGGTTTTTACTTTTTTGAAGATCACTTTACTCGCGAAGAATTAGAACGTAATTTTGACTTCTATGAGTCTTTTACCGTTCATGAGAGCTCACTATCTCCATGTGTACACTCTATACAAGCCGCAAAACTAGACAAAATGGACATGGCATATGAGTTTTACTTGCGTACTTCTCGACTTGACCTTGACGATTATAACAAAGAAGTGGAAGAAGGTTGCCACATAACTTCCATGGCAGGAACCTGGATGAGTATCGTTGAAGGATTCGGAGGAATGAGGATTAAAAATAACATATTACACTTTACACCAAAAATCCCTAAACAATGGGAAGGATATTCGTTTAAAATTAATTTTAGACATCAAATTGTAACGGTAAAAGTCACCGCTACACAATCTATGTTTACAGTAGATGGAAACAAAGGTCTTATTATAAATGTAAATGGAAATGAATTGACAGTCACTCCAAACAAAACAGCAACTACTTAATTACAAGTATATAAAATTAAAAAATCCCGATTAATCGGGATTTTTAATTTTATCTTTTATCTTGAAAAACACCAAATAATACTTACAATAAATAAAAAACGAAAAGAAAATTTATTTTATTTTTTGCTCATCTTAAATTTCTCTAACTAGTTTAGGAGCTTTTTCTACTCCTTCAGTTGAAAAAAATAATATTTATTGATATCCACTTTAGAAAAAAAACTATTCAAAGGATCATTAGTCTCAATTTATTAAATATTCAATCCTTATCCATTTTCACAACATGTTGATATTAATGGATTATTATTTGACCAATTCTCCTAGTTTGTCTACTTTCATTTTTCGTGGACGAGTATCCGTCTTTGATGATGAACAAATCATAGAAATAACTACTCTGTTGTATATTACTAGCTTTTTAAGTACATCATATTTAAATTATTAATTGATTGATGTCCTTAAACGATAAATAAATACTATCATACGACAAAATCCAAAATTAACTAAATCTCAAATAAAGAACAAAAAGTAGTAAACACAAAAAATCCCGATTGCTCGGGATTTTTATATTTATAAAATAATTCTATTTTAGTTTTTTCTTGATTGCTACTTCATGATAACATTCGATTACATCTCTTTCTTCAACATCGTTGTAACCTTTTACTTGGATACCACAATCGTATCCTTTTGCTACTTCTCTCACATCATCTTTGAAACGTTTCAATGCGATTAATTCACCTTCATGAACCACAACACCTTCACGTATAATTCTGATTCTAGCATTTTTCTGAATTTTACCATCCATAACCATACATCCTGCAATAGTACCCACTTTAGAGATTTTAAATAACTCTCTAATTTCAGCAGTACCAAGAACTTCTTCTTTCATTTCTGGAGCTAACATTCCTTCCATTGCATCTTTCAAGTCATCGATAGCTGCGTAAATAATAGAATAATAACGGATATCGATTTCTTCTTTATCAGCCAATTGTCTAGCATTTCCAGCAGGACGAACATTAAATCCAATAATAATCGCATCAGAAGCAGAAGCCAACATAACGTCAGTTTCAGTAATAGCTCCAACACCTTTATGAATGATATTAATTTGAATTTCTTCAGTAGACAATTTAGAGAACGAATCAGAAAGTGCCTCAACAGAACCATCAACATCCCCTTTAAGGATCACGTTCAATTCTTTAAATTGACCTAATGCGATACGACGACCAATTTCATCAAGTGTAATATGACGTTGTGTACGTACAGATTGTTCACGCATTAATTGAGAACGTTTAGCAGCAATTTGTTTTGCTTCTTTTTCATCTTCAAAAATATTAAACTTATCACCTGCAGTTGCAGCACCATCTAAACCTAATACAGATACAGGAGTTGAAGGACCAGCGACTAACACTGAATTCCCTCTTTCATCATGCATGGCCTTGATTTTACCGTGGTGTTTACCAGCCAACATATAATCTCCAATTTTCAAAGTACCGTGTTGTACTAAGATTGTAGACACATAACCTTTACCTTTATCCAAGAATGCCTCTACAACCGTTCCTTGAGCAGCTTTATTTGGATTTGATTTTAAATCTAAAATCTCAGCTTCAAGTAATACTTTTTCTAATAATTCTGGAACACCAGTACCGATTTTCGCAGAGATATCATGAGATTGGATTTTTCCACCCCAGTCTTCTACTAGTAAATTCATACTTGCCAAACGTTCCTTGATTTTCTCAACATTTGAATTGGGCTTATCAATTTTGTTTATCGCAAAAATTATTGGTACACCTGCAGCTTGAGCATGAGAGATTGCCTCTTTTGTTTGTGGCATGATATCATCATCCGCAGCAATAACGATAATAGCAATATCGGTAACTTGAGCTCCACGTGCACGCATCGCAGTAAATGCTTCGTGACCTGGTGTATCCAAGAATGCAATTTTTTGACCGCTATCAAGAGTTACACCATAAGCACCAATATGCTGTGTAATACCTCCCGATTCACCTGCAATTACATTTTCTTTACGTATATAATCTAATAAAGAGGTCTTACCATGATCTACGTGACCCATTACAGTAACAATCGGCGCTCTAAATACTAAATCTTCTTCTTTATCTTCAACAACTGTAATCGCTTCTTCGATGTCAACTGTTATGAATTCAACTTCATAACCAAATTCATCAGCAACAATAGTTAATGTTTCTGCATCCAAACGTTGGTTCATGGTAACCATGATTCCAAGTGACATACAAGTCCCAATAACTTTAGTAATTGGCACATCCATCATGATTGCAATTTCACCTACAGTAACAAACTCAGTAACCTTAATTGTTTTACTTCCTTCGTCAATTGCTCTTTGCTCATCATCAGATTTTTGACGGTGCGTATCACGCTTGTCTCTTCTGTATTTCGCTGCTTTAGATTTACCACCTTTTTTACCTTGTAGTTTCTCTAAAGTTTCACGAATTTGATTTTTAACTTCTTCTTCAGTAGGCTCTACTTTCGCAACAATAGCAGGTCTGTTTCCTTTAACAAAACCAGGTCTAGAACTTCTGTTCGCATTATAACCACCACCACCTGTATTTGGCGTAATCTTATTAGGATTTGGTGCACCAGGAACTCCAGGAGGTCTTGGCGTGCCCGGTTTAGGAGCAATTCTTTTACGTTTATTTTTATTCGCCGCACCTGCAGCACCTGGTTTATTAGGTGTGATTTTTGGCTCTTCTTTTTTCTTTTTAGGTTTGTTAAACTGAGACAAGTCAATAGTCTGACCTGTTAGCTTAGCACCAGATAACTTTTGATATTGAGTAGCAATAGCTTCTTCAACAGGAGCCTCTTCAACAACTGGCGTTGCTGCTTTCACTTCTACTTTTGGAGTTTCTTTTTTGGGAGCTACTGGCTCAACAACTGCGGGTTTTGGTTCTTTTTTGTCTGAAACAGGTTTTTCTGCTACAACTTCTTTTGGTTCAACCTTTTCTGCAACCACTTTTTCTTTGGCTACTTCAACAGGTTTAACAACCGCTTTGACAGGTTCAACAACTGCTTTTGTAGGAGCACTTTTCTTAGGATTAAGATCAATTTTCCCTACCTGAACAGGTCCCGTAACCACTGCTCTCGCTTTGATTACTTCTTGTTGTTTCAAGCGTTCTTCTTCATCCTGCTTACGTTTGTCTTCAATTTCATTCTCCCTTTCGACACGTAAAGCCTCTTTTTCTTTCCTTCTTTCTTCCCCTACTTCTTTTGAAGCTTCTTTTTTTCCTTTGTCACCAGCAAATTGACCGCACAAGACCTTGTATTCATTATCAGAAATTTTTGTGTTAGGGTTAGACTCAATGCTAATCCCTTTATCTTTCAGATAATCCACAGCTCTTTCTAAAGAAATATTCAATTCTCTTAAAACTTTGTTTATTCTAATAATTCTCTCTTCAGACATAAAACCTTTTTAATATTACCTTTTTCGTTGTGTTGCTAGAAGTATTTGGAGCCTAACTCTCAAATTCTTCTTTCAATATTTTCATTACATCTAGAATTGTTTCCTCTTCTAGGTCTGTTCTTCTAACCAAATCATTTACTTCTTGAGCTAAGATACTTTTTGCTGTATCCAAACCAATTTTGGCAAATTCTTCGATTACCCACGCTTCTATTTCATCTGAGAATTCTGTCAACTCAACATCATCCTCATCTGCAGTAGCTCCAGCCACATCACCTTCACGTATAACATCTAATTCATAACCTGTCAACTGACCTGCTAATCTAATGTTATGCCCTCCACGACCAATAGCCTTAGATACTTCTTCTAACTTCAAAAACACTTCAGCTCTTTTAGTTTCTTCATTAATTTTAATTGAAGAAACCTTTGCAGGGCTTAATGCTCTTGTAATATACAATTGTATGTTACTAGTGAAATTAATAACATCTATATTTTCGTTTCCTAATTCGCGAACAATTCCGTGAATACGAGATCCTTTCATACCTACACAAGCACCAACTGGATCAATTCTATCGTCATAAGTCTCTACAGCTACTTTTGCTTTTTCACCTGGGATCCTTACCACATTTTTAACCATAATCAAACCGTCAAAAACTTCTGGAATTTCTTGTTCAAATAATTTCTCTAAGAACTTCTCAGAAGTTCGAGACATAATAATTTGAGGTTTATTTCCTTTTAATTCAACGCTTTCAATAATTCCACGAACATTATCTCCTTTACGGAAAAAGTCAGAAGGAATTTGTTTTTCTTTTGGTAAAACAATTTCATTTCCTTCATCATCGACCAAAATTACAACTCTTGGGCGAACATGATGTACTTCTGCGGTGTAAATATCGCCAATTAAATCTTTAAATTGCTTATAAAGGTTTGTATTGTCATGTTCATGAATTTTAGAAATCAAGTTTTGACGCAAAGCCAAGATAGCTCTTCTCCCTAAATCAATCAATTTTACTTCTTCAGAAACCTCTTCACCAATTTCAAAATCGGCTTCAATTTTTCTTGCTTCAGTAAGCGTAATTTCTTCGTTTTCAAAATCTAGATCTTCGTCAGCAACGATAACTCTTCTTCTCCATATTTCCATATCTCCTTTATCAGGATTTATAATAATATCAAAATTATCATCTGAACCGTATTTTTTCTTCAATGCATTTCTAAATACATCTTCTAAAATTGCCATAAGCGTTACACGATCAATAAGTTTATCATCTTTAAACTCTGAAAATGAATCGATTAATGCTAAATTTTCCATGCGAATTCTTTAATTAAAATGTTACTGTAACAATTGCTTCTTTTATATCTCCGTATGATAGCTCCAGTCTTTTTTGAACTGTCTCCTTTCCTTTTCCCAATTTCTTAGGTTCTCTTGCTTCCCATGACAAAATTACAAAATCATCATTAGCTTCTACCAATTCCGCTTCTATATTTTCTGTTGCTGTTTTCACAATCAAGGTTCTACCTACATTTTTTTTGTATTGTCTAACGAATTTCAGCGGACTACCAACTCCAAAAGAAGCTACTTCCAAAGAAAAATCTTGATCTTCACGATCTAGATTACTCTCAACCGCTCTACTCACATCAATACAATCTTGTAAAACTACCCCATCATCACCATCAATCGTCACAATTACTTTAAAAGCATCTGTGATTACTACGTCTATCAAAAAAAGCGAAGGTCTTTCTGATAATGCTTCCAATAGCAATGAATTTATTTTTTCTTTAAACACCATATTTTTATAAAAAGAGGGGACTATTAGTCCCCTCATTATCTAGATTTTAATAAATAACGCTGCAAATATAGTGTTTTTTTTATAAATCAAAAAAAATAGATTGTCCATAAACGACATCTTACCTATTAAGACCAAAAACAAACTCTTTTTCTTACAGTAAACTCCGTGCTATCATTATAAAAAACTGAGTTTACAATCACCTTTAAAGACAAACAACATCAATCAAAACGACTATTCAAATTCTTTAAAGACTTTGCATTAGATTTAATTCAAAAAAAAAGCTTCTCAATTGAGAAGCTTTTTTCGTTGGTCTACAAGGACTCGAACCTTGAACGACTGCACCAAAAACAGTTGTGTTACCATTACACCATAGACCAATATTTCTTTGTTGCGGGTGCAAATTTATAATAATATTTAGTTTGCGCAAACTTTTTCGACCCTTTTTTTTAAAATAATTTCATTTTTTTTTAAATTAAACGACACCAACAACGAAACAGATTAATAATCAATACTTTATCGTTTACCTTATGTTTACTAGAATTTTTTGTTAATGGTCTTCAGTTTCCATAAAAAAACATTTTCTTTGCAACTTAAAATAAAACTAAATTTTGATACATGAATAAGGCAGCATTCAATTTCAACAAATGGAATACTATTATAGGCTGGGTCACTTTTGCAATCGCATTAATTACCTACAGTTTAACGGTTGAACCTACAATGAGTTTTTGGGATTGTGGTGAATATATCGCTACATCTGCAAAGTTAGAAGTAGGTCACCCTCCTGGAGCACCCTTATTTCAAATGATTGGTGCTTTCTTTGCCATGTTTGCAACAGATATCCAACATATAGCATTAATGGTCAATATGACCTCTGTATTTTCTAGTGCTTTCACCATCCTATTTATGTACTGGTCTTCGACTATGATCTTAAAAAAGATGATTGCAAGCGATTCTGAAAAAGAAATTTCAAAAGAAAATTATATTGCAATTCTAGGTAGCTCCTTTGTTGGGGCATTAGCCTATACGTTCTCTGATAGTTTTTGGTTTAATGCTGTTGAAGCCGAAGTATATGCTATGGCCTCGTTATTTATAGCACTGCTTTTCTGGCTAGGCTTGCGCTGGGAACAAGAAATGAATACGCCACGAGGAAACAGATGGTTACTTGTAATTTCATTAGTCATCGGACTTTCATT
Source organism: Flavobacterium psychraerolatum (assembly GCF_025960985.1). Classification (GTDB taxonomy): domain Bacteria; phylum Bacteroidota; class Bacteroidia; order Flavobacteriales; family Flavobacteriaceae; genus Flavobacterium. The sequence continues at coordinate 199,230 of NZ_JAOQMX010000001.1, forward strand.
TGGTGTACACTTCATGGCTTTGTTGACCATACCTTCTATTGGTTTGCTGTATTACTTTAAAAACTACAAAACAGTAATGATCAAAAATTTCCTTATTGCCAATGTAGTCGTGATTTCTGTATTATTATTTATCTTTAAATTATTATTACCGCTTACTATGGCTTTCTTCGGAAAAAGCGAAATTTTCATGGTCAACAGTTTAGGAATGCCGTTTGACTCTGGTACCATTCTGGTTGGTCTTATACTAATAGCCTTCTTTTATTTTGGCTTAAGCTACACTCAAAAAAATGGACTAGTTCATTACAATACTTTACTTTTATGCATATTATTTATCCTAATTGGATTTTCTACTTGGATGATGCTCCCTATAAGAGCGAATGCAAACACAGTTATAAACGAAAATAAACCATCTGATGCTGCAGAGGTTTTAGCATACTACAACAGAGAACAATATGGTGTAAACCCATTATTTTACGGTCCTCAATACACAGAAACATTCGCAGGATTGGATCCTGACAAACCTTACCTGGACAAAGCTCCCAACTATGAGAGAGATTATAAAACAGGAAAATACGTTATTGTAAACAACTACAAAAATGCCGTTCAAAATAGCGATGATTACCACAAAACTTTTCTACCAAGAATGTGGAGTTCAGAACATATTGAGAACTACATTAACTTCACTCATGCGCCTGAATTTAAAATCAACCCTAATTATCCGTACGAACAAGATCTAGCGAAATATGGGATAGATGCTAATAAAATTTCTGAGGAAGATTACAACAAAGCCATAGCACAGCTAAAAAATGAAGTTGAAAAAACAGTTTCTGAATTCAGATTGGCCTATGCTCAAAAACAAATTGACAACGAAGGCTATGTAAAGTTCTTAAAAAGTTATGGTGAATATTTAATTATCGAGAAACCTACAACAGTTGATAATCTTAGTTTTATGGTTGAATACCAATTTGGTTATATGTACTGGAGGTATTTGATGTGGAATTTCGTAGGAAGACAAAGCGACAATCAAGGACGCTATGACTCTATGGATGGAAACTGGTTAAGTGGAATTAATTTCATTGATGAAATTCACTTAGGCTCACAAGCTAGCCTACCTTCTGATGTTTTAAACAATAAAGGTAGAAATACGTATTTCTTTATTCCGTTTATCTTAGGCTTGATTGGTATCATGTATCACGCCAGTAAAGAAAGAAAAAGCTTTTATGTATTACTAATGCTTTTCTTATTTATGGGAATTGCTTTAAAAATTTACCTTAACGAAAGACCTTTCGAACCAAGAGAAAGAGATTATGCACTTGTAGGCTCCTTTTATGTTTTTGCAATTTGGATTGGTCTAGGTGTGTATTCCTTGTACGAAAGTTTACAAACCTATCTATCACCAAAAATTGCTGGCCCGATTATTATATCAATTAGCTTACTTGCAGCACCGGTTATCATGGCTGCTCAAAACTGGGACGATCACGACCGTTCTGATAAATACACAGCCCTTTCAATGGCTAAAGCCTACTTGAATTCGTGTGATCCCAATGCAGTATTATTCACCATTGGTGATAACGATACGTTCCCGCTTTGGTACGCACAAGAAATCGAGAAGATAAGGACCGACATTAAAATTGTCAATACAAGCCTTTTCATGACCGATTGGTACATTGATCAAATGAAAATGAAAACCTATGAATCTGATGGATTACCAATCTCATTCACCCACGATCAATATGTAGGTGACAAGTTGGACTACGTTGCCTACATACCAAAAACAGAAAGCAGATGGGATTTGAAGGCTATATTGGATTTTATTAAAAATCCAAAATCAACAGTTGGATTACAAAACGGACAAACAATCCATTTTTTCCCAACGAATAAAATTAGAATCCCTATTGATAAAAACACAATAATCAAAAATAAAGTTGTGGCTCCGAGCCAATACGACTCTATCGTTCCATACATTGACATCGATATTAAAGGAAGTGCTTTATACAAAAACCGTTTGATGATGTTGGATTTTATATCTAACAATAATTGGAAACGCCCTGTCTACTTTAGTGGTGGTGCATACGATGCTGAAGATTATTTATGGATGAAAGAATACCTGCAACTTGATGGTATGGTTTATAAATTGATCCCCATAAGAACTCCATTTTCAAAAGAAGGCAGTCCACTAGACATGGGACAAATTGATTCTGAGAAAATGTACAAGAATGTAATGGCATGGGATTGGGGCAATAGTGATAGTGATAAAATCTATCATGATCCTGAAACTAGAAGAGAAAGTATCACATATAGAACTAACCTTGCCCGTTTAATGGACAAATTGATTGCTGAAGGCAAAATGCAAAAAGCAAAAAATATCATTGAACTAGCAATGACTAAAATGCCATTGGATAAATTTGGTTATTATTCTCTTGTAGAGCCTTTTGCAAAAGGTTATTACCAAACCAACAATATAACCAAAGCACACGATTTATTAAACAAATTGATAAACAAATACCAGGAGAACTTTAATTATTACAGCAAATTAACACCTTCTGAACAATCTGAAATCGCGATGGATATCGTTACTGACATTGAACGCTACAGAAGTTTAATTGAAGTTATGAAAGCAAATGGTGATTTGGTCTTCTTCGAGAAAAATAAAAAAACATTCAACACTTATATCGAAATGTTTACTCGTTTTGGAAGAGACAAAATAAAATAGATTGACGTTACATTAATATTAAAAAAAATGCAGCAATTCTTTTAAGAATGCTGCATTTTTTATACCTTAATAATTCCTAAAAATAAACAAATCAACATGAGCTTTTACTGGGTAAAAACACATTCGATCCTGAAAAAAATATTCTCAAAATACGTTTGGGATCTACCTAATGAGCAGAATAAAGTTTACCTCACCTTTGATGATGGCCCCACACCAGAAATCACTAGCTGGGTGCTTGATCTACTAAAGAAACACAACGCTAAAGCAACTTTTTTTTGTATTGGTAAGAATATAGAACAACAACCCGAATTGTTTCAGAGAATCATTCAGGAGCAACACGCTATCGGTAACCACACCAATGACCACGCCAATGGATGGGCAACTACCAAAGATCTTTATATAAAAAGTGTTGTTGCTTGTGCTAATAGTATTTCAAAACACATTATAAGCAACACCAACTTACCTACAAGTCTATTTCGACCACCGTATGGAAAAATAAAGACAGCACAAATTAATGCCTTAAAAAAACAGGGATATAAAATAATTATGTGGGATGTACTGAGCGCCGATTTTGACCTCTCTATTACAAAAGAAAAATGTCTTGAAAATGTGATTTCAAACATTCAATCTGGAAGTATTATTATATTTCATGATAGCGTGAAAGCATTTCCAAATTTGAAATACACCCTACCTAAAGTTTTGAATTTTATTGACAAAAATAATTTACAATGTGCAACAGTCTCGTAAAATGAATTACAGTTGTCCTTGAACGATAGCAATAATACTATTAGCATCCAGTTCACCAGATTGTCTCCAAATCATATGTCCACCTTTGTAGATCATCAGAGTTGGCAAACCTTTAATTCGTAGTGCATCGGCCAATTCTTGATTTTTATCTACATCAATTTTAATCACCTTTGCCTTGTCACCCAAAGCTGCCGCAACATCCTTGATTACAGGATGCATCGACAAAGAAGATTCATTCCACTCCGTATAAAAATCGATTAACACAGGTACTTGTGCGCTTATAAGTTCTCCAAATTTTGACATAAAAACAACGTTTTAATATATAAATTTACTAAAATAATAGCTATTATTTTACAAATGTAACATTTTTAACGAATTAAGACACTTTCTCCCCTTTTTTTAGTTCAATCACGGTTATTTCAGGCATAATTCCTACTCTTCCTGGATAAGCATGAAAACCAAAACCACGGTTCACATATACATAACGACCTAGAGTCTCGTACAAACCGGCCCACTGCGGATAAATATATTGAGCCAAACTCCACTTAAAGAAACCCGGAATTTCGATTCCAAACTGCATTCCGTGTGTATGACCTGACAGTGTCAAATGGTAATTTTTTGGATCTTGTTTCAATTCATAATCCCAATGAGAAGGATCATGACTCATTACGACCTTGAAATCTTCCTGAGCTACTCCTTGAGCCGCTTTTTTAATATCACCGACTTTTTTGAAATTATGTCCCCAATTCTCCACCCCTATCAAGGCTATTCTTTGACCATTTTTCTCAATAAAGCGATGTTCATTTAGTAACAATTCAAATCCAATATCACCATACAATTTTTTTATTGCTTCAAAATTGTCATCTTTTTCCTTTTGCGTTTTCCAGTCAATGTACTCTCCATAATCATGATTTCCCAAAACAGAATATTTACCGTACTTGGGATTATGAATCCGTTTGAAGGTATCAATCCAAGGATCCATTTCTACGGCATGCGTATTCACGATATCCCCCGTAAACAAGACCATATCTGAATTTTGTTGGTTTACTAAATCAATGGCATAACTTATTTTTTCGGGATCATCAAAACTACCCGAATGAACATCTGAGATTTGTGTGATTGTAAAACCATCAAACTCGATTGGTAAATCGGGAAAATGAATGGTTTGCTTGATTACCTTAAAGTTATATTTCCCAATAGTCATACCATAAATTAACGAAAAGAATGGAATTGCAGCCAACCCCAGTCCAATCTGACTCACAAAAGTACGTCGTGCTTCCAAGAAACCTTCAGATGAATCTCCTACTGCTGCACGAAACATCCCCGAAATTAATCGGTACAAATCTTCGCCTAAAAGAACCAAAGCTAAAATGATTTTTGGAACAAAAACCAATAACATCAGTCCCATTGTAAACATTGTATGCTGAGTTTGCCCCACAGAACGATCAAAACTCAAAAATGAATAAAGAATATAAATAAATAATACAATACTTATCACCAAATATCCAATCAACATCCATTTTCCCCTAAGGACTGTTTTGAAAGCTTGAAAGGCATAAACCTCCACAATCAATAGTAAAACGAAGAAAAACAATAACTTAAGACCCATTACAACAATTTTTACACAAAATAACGATTTATATCAACGAAACCCTTTGCTATTAAATAAAATTTAACGCTAGAAGCCTTGATTTCATTGCTTATTTTAGGAACTAGTGCTTTAGTGCTTTTTTTTAAGAATTTACCTTCCTATTCTTCGGTATATCTCATAAAAATTTACCGATATAAAAGAGAGTCCAACTACGCCCAAGATAAGAAACAATGATTTTAAGTAGAAGTATCAATTTACAAGCCATAAATGACATAATTTACAATTTCCCACAACAATTATATTTAGGAGTAGGCAGCAAAAACTTCATCTCAAAATTAAAATACAACTGCTTACAGCTGTCGTTATTAAAACTACAGAAGTTAACCATAATTACTTATCAAAGCAACAGTTATAAAATTGAGAGGTTTTTAAACGACATACTATTACGGTTTAAAATATAAATAGTTATTACATGTAGCTTGTTTAATTTTGAAAATAAAGAAACTAATGGAAATGATTCCTATTAGTTGTTTAAAATCATTCCTTTCATTTAAAAACATAGACTACATCAATGCGGAAGGATTTCATAAGATAATTCAATAGTTTCTAAACAAACATGATCAAGATAAAATAATCAATTTCACAAATGTTTTGATTAGAAATATATTTTAGCAATTTCAATTTATACAAAACAGTGTTTTAGTTATAAACTTATTTTAATCATTTCCTGTTTTTTTTCTAATGGCGACTATGTTTGGGCTTTTTTAATACCTTTACCGCTTCTTATCTTTGAGGCTTACACTACTCACGTATACCAAAAGGAGAACCTTAATACTACTGCAAAATAAACCATATACAAACATGAATAATCTAGGAGGTTCTATACTATCAGCGGCTGTCTTACTATTTTTCTTAATGGACCCGATTGGAAATATTCCTGTATTACTATCTGTCCTGAAGGGTATAGCACCCAAAAGACAACGTTTTATCATCATTCGAGAACTTTTGATAGCTTTGTTTATTCTTATTATTTTCCTTTTCGGAGGACAAAATCTTTTGACTTTTCTACATCTTCAGCAAGAATCGGTTACAATTTCAGGTGGAATAGTGTTGTTAATTATTGGACTACGATTGATATTTCCTCGTGAAGAAGGTATTATGGGTATACAAGCTGATGGTGAACCATTTATCGTTCCTATTGCGATACCTATGATTGCAGGTCCATCGGTATTAGCTATGTTAATTTTAATGACCAAAAATGAGCCAGAACATATGGTGAACTGGCTGTACGCCCTTTTACTAGCTTGGTCTTCGAGTGCTTTAATTTTACTTTGTGCTCCCTTCTTCTTCAAAATATTAAAGGAACGTGGTTTGAAAGCTATTGAGCGTTTGATGGGAATGATTTTGGTGATGATGGCTGTACAAATGCTAATAAACGGAATCAAAATTTTGTTTTTAACTAAAGGACAATAAGTATCAAATGGGAAGTTGTAAACATGAAATTATTGCAAATATTTGCTATACTGACCTTGTTTATGGCAGAATAAACAAAAAACTGAAAAGTAATTTATCTAATACTGAGATAGAATATCATTTACTGAAAATTCTAACAATAACTCCAACACTAGATTACGTCAAAATAGGAAAAAATTTTTATGTTTCTAATATTGAGCATAATATCAAAATTACTGTGAACTCATACACTTTTAGAGTTATTACAGTGGATCGAATTGTTTAAAATCAATTTCACATAAATTTGATTACGCTTTGAATGTCTAGCCTATTCTGATGAAATTTTTAAAATAACATTACAAAAAAATTACTTTATTTTTAACAATCTTGCGTGAATGAGTATTTCACTTAATTACAATTAAAATTCGATAAAATTAGTTGGAGCAATCTGCGGCAACGAGGAAGATATCATTACAACAACAGAGATAAGGGATTTCTACTTGTAAATACAACAAAACCCTTTTTTCTTTTCTGGTGTACCTAAATGATTTTGCAATTTTAATAATGGATTGATAAAATGACTGTTTTTAAAAACCTTTGTTTATTTTTACGGTCAAATTATTTTTATTATGTCTGCTCAAAAACGTCTTTTTCTTCTCGATGCCTATGCCTTAATCTTTAGAGGCTATTATGCTTTTATCAAAAACCCACGAATTAACTCGAAGGGGATGGACACCTCGGCCATTATGGGATTTATGAATTCGTTAATGGATGTGATTAAGAGAGAAAAACCAGACCATTTGGCGGTGGCATTTGACAAAGGCGGAAGTGATTTAAGAAACGAGCTTTTCCCAGAATATAAAGCCAATCGTGACGCAACTCCAGAAGCGATTAAGATTGCAGTTCCATACATTCAAGCATTACTAAATGCAATGCACATTCCGATTATCGAAGTGGCGGGTTTTGAGGCCGATGATTTGATTGGTACCATTGCCAAGCAAGCAGAAAAAGAAAACTACAAAGTATACATGGTGACTCCTGATAAGGATTTTGCCCAATTGGTGTCTGAAAATATCTTCATGTACAAGCCTGCTCGTATGGGTAACGGTATTGAAATATGGGGAGTTCCAGAAGTTTTGGCTAAATTTGAAATCGAAAGACCAGAACAAGTAATTGATTTTCTAGGTATGATGGGCGACGCTGCCGATAATATTCCAGGATTACCTGGTGTTGGCGAGAAAACGGCGAAGAAATACTTGGCAGCTTATGGCTCTATGGAAAACCTTCTGGATAACACCCACGAATTGAAAGGCGCTATAAAACTTAAAATAGAAGCAAATAAAGAACTCGGACTGTTATCAAAAAGACTAGCTACAATTTTACTAGATTGTCCAGTGACATTTAACGAAAATGATTATGAACTTTCGACTCCAGATGTAGAAAAAACAGACGAACTATTTAACGAATTGGAGTTTAGAAGAATGGCGGAACAATTTGATGCTATCTTTAGAAAACAAACTTCTGGTTCTAATACAGACAATGCACCTACTGACGATAAATTATATAAAAAACCACAACCAAAAAACGAAGATCAATTTGATTTGTTCTCGGCAACTACTTCTGGTCAAGATACAGAAGTAGCACACCAATCATTCTATAATACACTCGAAAACACACCTCACTCCTACCAGATTGTACAAGGTAATCTGGGAGTAAAATTATTATTACAAAATTTACAAAAACAGACCTCCGTTTGTTTTGACACTGAAACTACAGGTCTGGATGCATTACATGCAGAGTTGGTAGGAATTTCATTTTCATACGAAAAAGGAAAAGGATATTATGTTCCTTTTCCAGAAAATCAGGAGGAAGCACAACTTTTGGCAACGAAATTTACGCCCTTTTTCGAAAATTCAGAAATCGAAAAAATTGGTCAAAATCTAAAATATGATTTAAAGATTCTGGCAAACTACAATATAACGGTAGCTGGAAAATTGTTTGATACCATGATTGCGCATTATTTAATCAACCCAGATATGCGTCATAATATGGATATTTTAGCAGAAACGTATTTGAAATATTCACCGAAATCTATCGAAGCCTTAATTGGTAAAAAAGGAAAAAACCAAAAAACGATGCGTGATATTGCCATCGAAGAAGTAAAAGAATATGCCGCAGAAGATGCCGATGTTACTTTTCAACTGAAAGAGCTTTTTGCAGTTGAACTAGAAAAAACAGGCACGCAAAAATTGTTTGACGAAATCGAAATTCCGTTAGTGCCTGTACTTGCCGCTATGGAAACCGAAGGGATCAATCTTGACGTTACTTTCTTGAAAGACATGTCGGTTGATATGCAAAAAGACATTGATATTTTCGAACAAAAAATATATGAAATCGCTGGGGAGACTTTTAATTTAGCTTCACCAAAACAACTGGGGGATATTTTATTCGATAAGTTAAAAATTGGAGGACCGAAACAAAAGAAAACCAAAACTGGTCAATACGCCACCGGCGAAGAAGTCTTGAGCTATTTGGCAAACGATAACGAAATCGTACGTGACATACTCGAATGGCGCCAAATGGTAAAATTACAAAGTACCTACATTGATGCTTTGCCTACGCAAGTAGATGCCAAATCAGGACACATACATACCGACTACATGCAAACGGTAGCGGCTACAGGACGTTTGAGTTCCAATAATCCGAACTTACAAAATATTCCCGTTCGCACGGAAAGAGGACGCTTGATTCGTAAAGCATTTGTACCTCGCGATGAGAACTACACTTTGGTTTCTGCCGATTATTCCCAAATTGAATTGCGTGTGATTGCAGCTTTGAGTGGCGAAGAAAATATGATTGCAGCCTTTAAGAATAATGAAGACATTCACAAATCGACTGCTGCTAAAGTATTTAATATTCCACTAGAAGAAGTTACTAAGGAACAGCGTAGTCATGCCAAGACGGTTAACTTTGGAATTATATACGGGGTTTCTGCCTTTGGACTTTCAAACCAAACGAATCTTTCCCGATCGGAAAGTGCTGAATTGATTGAGGCTTATTACAAATCGTACCCACAATTGAAATCATATATCAGCGATCAAGTTGATTTTGCTAGAGATAATGGTTTTGTTCAAACTATTTTAGGTCGTCGTCGTTACTTAAAAGATATCAATTCTCAAAATGCAATTGTGCGTGGTGGTGCAGAGCGTAATGCCGTTAATGCTCCTATTCAAGGTTCGGCTGCCGATATTATCAAAATTGCAATGATTAATATTCACAATAAACTAATATCTGAAAACTGGAAATCAAAAATGCTGCTCCAAGTACATGATGAACTTGTGTTTGATGTACATAATGATGAGTTAGAGAAAATTCAACCGATGATTAAGCACGAAATGGAAACTGCTTTTGAACTTGATGTTCCGTTAGTAGTTGATTTGGGTATGGGGAAAAACTGGTTAGAAGCTCATTGATTTTAATTCACAGTCCTAGTTTACGGTATTTTGTAGCAGATAACTTAAAATTGACGCTTTTGATTTAATATGATTGACGATTTCAAACCTTCAATAAAAGCCAGGACAACTTCTTAATTAATAGAAATTGTAGGTGCTCCAAAAAATGGAATCCAAAAGCTATCAAACTAGTCCATGACAGACTCTACACTAGAAAAGTGAATAGTAACGAAATTGAAAAAACCAAAAACAAAGGAAAAAAGGTCTTAAAGAACTAGGTGTACAAGAAAAAGCAACTAAAAACTTTACCTTTTATGACATACTTTTCAGACCCAAAAAGACAATATTAGAGCTATACTTTTCTTGGAAACTAATAAAATATGGTTATTTATTAAAAGCTAAACAACAGTAAACATTTCGACTTACGGTACTGGTATTAATCATTTTTATCATGAGTCTTTCCAAAATTAAATCAATCAATAAAAACCATTCTTGTTTTCTACTTGACTGGTTTTTTAGTCATTTTTAAAATCACTCTCTTATAACCAACTACATTCAAACACTTCTAATCACCTCGAGCGATAAAAAATATAACATTAAATTAAGATTTTAATTAAGTATCTAAATTGAGGTAAATGATATTTTTGTAGAAAACCATTTAAAAACTATTACCAATTTGAAAAACTTAATAAAAACTATTAGTCTAAGTCTTTTGATCACAGCAACTTCCTATACTTTCGCACAAACAAATCCTAAAGTAGAGCAAACAAATATTTGGTTATCATATAACGGAGACCATAAATTAACTGAACACTGGGGACTTCATACAGAATACCAAATGCGTAGAAATCAAGGATTTAAAAATCCAATGCAAAGCATGTTCCGATTTGGAATTGACTACCACATTAACAAAGAAGTGATGGTAACTGCCGGATGGGCACACATAGAAACGGCAGCCTACGGAGAATTTGCTAAGCAAATACCATCAAAATACAACGATTATAAGTTTAATGAACATCGTATTTGGGAACAATTAGTCATCAATCATAAAAATAGTGGTCGTTTCTCTTTTGATAGTCGTTTTAGGATAGAACAAAGATGGACACAGTCATTCGAGAATTACGGAACAATCCTAGTGCCTAATTATTTAAGGTACGATGACCCCGATGAAGGTTACTGGAAACTGAGGCATAGAGTACGGTACCGCTTTAGAACACAAGTTCCATTAAACAAGAATAAAATGGAAGACAAAACTTTATTCCTAGCAGTTGCCGATGAAATTTTCATTAATGTTGGTAACCGTGTTGCTGCCAATATTTTTGATCAAAACCGACTATCAGCAGCATTGGGATGGCGTTTTAATAAGGAATCAAATATTCAAATTGGCTATCTCAATCAATTCTCTGAGAAAAGCGATGGAACAACTCGAGAAAACAACCATACCGTAACAGTTGGCTATACATACAATATAGATTTTACAAAAATCTAAAAAAAGTACCAGCCATATAGTGTCTAATAAAAACCATTCTTGTTTTAATAAGAATGGTTTTTATTGTCATTTAAAAATTCAACTATACTATTCAATATTATTTTTTTTTCTTTTTAGAACGAGAAGATTCTCTTTCTTTTAATTTGGTTTTGATAACAATGGTTTCAAATGGCGGTTCTATTTCGTCTTCGTTCTCCAGACGGTCAATCAATAACTTAGCAGCAACTTCACCTATCTCAACACCGTGCTGACTTACGGTACTCAAACTAGGAGACAATCTTCTCGAGGCTAGAATTCCATCAGCAAAACCAACAATAGATAGTTCCTCTGGAATTTTATATCCATTTTTAATAGCTACTCTCAAAGCAGCCACCGAATCATTTTCGTCCAATGCAAAAATGGCATCTATAGTATTATTAGTAAAAATAGCTTCAATTTTTGATTTCATATCCTCTTCACAATCTGTTCTTAGGATAATATCTTCATTAATAGTAATACCATTATCAGTCAATGCTTTCAAATAACCATCAGCTCTTAACTTACCAACGCTTAAATTTTCGATAGACGAAATCAAAGCAATATTTTTACACCCCAACTTAATCAATCGCTTAGTAACATTCAAACCTGAATCAAAATCATCTACAATAACTTTATCGCAATCAATTTCATCTGCGATTCTGTCAAACATTACAATTGGAGTACCTTCATTTATAATAGTCGAAAAATGAGAGTAGTCTTGTAATTTCTGAGCTTCCTCCGAGATTGACAAAATAAAACCATCAATTGTACCATTACTCAACATCTCCAGTGTATGTATTTCCTTAACAATAGATTCATTTGAGATACAAGTAATTACATTATAACCTTGTTTGTCAGCTATTTTTTCGATACCACTAAAAACCTTTGCATAAAAAGAGTTCAAAATATTGGGTATAATCACCCCAATAGTCTTGGTTTTTCTATTCTTAAGATTCAAACCAATCACATTAGGCTTATAATTTTTAAGTTTAGCATACTCCTTAATTTTAACTTTAGTTAAATCGCTTATTTCAGGGCTATCATTCAGCGCCTTAGAAACAGTTGATACAGATACATTAAGTTCTTTTGCAATTTGCTTAAGAGTTGCTTTTACTTTCATAATGGTGATATTTTTTTTATATTCTTAAAATAGAAGTCCGCTTACCAAACTATTAAATTGATTTATTTTGGGCGTGTCCCGCAAAAAAAGCGGGTCGGGCTATTCGTTACAATCTTTTTTGGGCAAAAAAGCCCAAAAAAGGATTTCCACTTCTATCCCTCACGCAATACCGAATCCACGAGACCAATAGTATCAAAATAACAAATACAGATTATAGACCCGAATTTCTATTTACATTATTATACATTTACCTTATATAAGACTCAGCCTAAAGCAAAACGTTTAAGCCAGAATCAAAAATAAGATTCCAAAGCGCAAGATAATGAATTAATCAACACCATAAAAAAGACAAAAAGACATCTTAAAAAAATTAACAATAGCAGCAAAGCACTTCTCAAAATACTAAAACAAAAGCAACATCCTACGAAATAAAATAGACAATTGATACTCAGTCAAAACCATAAATAAAATAATCAATTATGGTATTTGTATTTAAAATAATTAATTGTACTTTTGCAACCCCTTTATAGGGGATGGAATGTTTAATTAAAATTTATTATTGTGAACGCATTAAGCTACAAGACAATTTCTACAACAAAAGCAAACTCTGTAAAAGAGTGGATCGTTGTAGATGCAGATGGTCATAACTTAGGTCGCCTTGCTTCAAAAGTCGCTATGATTTTGAGAGGTAAGTACAAACCAAGTTACTCACCACACGTTGACTGTGGAGATAACGTAATCGTTATCAACTCAGAAAAAATCAACCTTACAGGTAAAAAAATGGATGACAAAATTTACATGCGTCATACAGGTTACCCAGGAGGACAAAGAACTTTAACTGCTAAAGTATTGCAAGCAAAAAACCCTGCAACCTTAGTAGAAAAAGCAATAAAAGGAATGTTACCTAAGAACAAATTAGGAGCTGAACTTTTTAGAAATCTAAATGTAGTTGTTGGAACTGAGCACAAACAAGGAGCTCAAAAACCAAGAACTGTTAACCTAAACGATCTTAAGTAATGGGAGTTATTCACAAAATCGGTAGAAGAAAAACCGCTGTTGCACGTGTTTATGTTTCAGAAGGAACAGGAGTAATCACTGTAAACAAAAAAGAATTCGCAACTTACTTCCCTACAGCTACTTTACAGTACAAAGTTATGCAACCAATGTCTATGACAGATAATGCTACAAACTTTGATGTAAAAGTAAATGTTTACGGAGGTGGTTCAACTGGACAAGCAGAAGCTGTAAGAATGGCATTAGCACGTGTTATGTGTGAAGTTAACGCAGAAAACAGACTTGTATTAAAACCAGAAGGTTTATTAACAAGAGATCCAAGAATGGTTGAACGTAAGAAATTCGGTCAGAAGAAAGCTCGTAAGAAATTCCAGTTCTCTAAACGTTAATATTACCTGTCTTGTTCAATTATGCACAAGACTTCGTTTATTATTTGAATTAAAAAACAATGTTGTTGTTGCCTACTGAGGTAGGAATTAGTTTAGCATCTAAATGAAGCCAAAAGCCAAAAGCAGATGGAACATTGCTAATCAACAGAACGTAAACTAAACAAAAAATGTCAAACAAAGTAGAAGTAAAAGACTTACTAGAAGCAGGTGTTCATTTTGGACACATGACTAGAAAATGGGATCCAAATATGGCTCCTTACATTTATATGGAGCGTAATGGTATTCACATTATCAATCTATATAAAACTGCAGCAAAAATCGAAGAAGCTAGTGAAGCTATGAAAAAGATTGCTGCATCAGGTAGAAAAATATTATTTGTTGCTACCAAAAAACAAGCAAAAGACATCGTTGCTGAAAAAGCAAAAGCTGCAAACATGCCTTATATCACTGAAAGATGGCCTGGTGGAATGCTAACTAACTTCGTAACTATCCGTAAAGCTGTTAAAAAAATGGCAACTATTGATAAAATGAAGAAAGATGGTACTTTCATGACACTTTCTAAGAAAGAGCGTTTACAAGTTGATCGTCTACGTGCTAAATTAGAGAAAAATTTAGGTTCAATCGCAGATATGTCTAGATTACCTGCTGCATTATTCGTAGTAGATATCAAAGCGGAACACATCGCAATAAAAGAAGCTCAAAAATTAAACATTCCAGTTTTTGCAATGGTTGATACAAACTCTGACCCACGTGAGGTAGATTATGTTATTCCATCTAATGATGATGCTTCTAAATCAATTGACAAAATTTTATCTTTAGTAACTGCTGCAGTTACAGAAGGACTTTCTGAAAGAGGTTCTGAAAAAGAAGGTGAAGCTACTGACAAACCAGCTGCTAAAGCTGCTGCACCAGTAACTGAAACTGTTGCACCTGCTGCACCAGAAGCTGTTGCTCCTGCAACTGAAACTAAAGAATAAATTAAATAGTATATTCCAATACTAAATTCCAAATTCCATATAAAAAGTCAACTGTTAATTGATGATTTAATAAAATTGGAATTTGGGATTTTAGGATTGGAATTTCTTTTTTTACATAAAAATAATCTTAAAATATACAAAGAAATGGCAACAATAACTGCTGCAGACGTAAATAAATTAAGAACAGCTACTGGCGCAGGAATGATGGACTGCAAAAAAGCATTAGTTGAAGCGGACGGAGATTTTGATTTAGCGATCGAAAACTTACGTAAAAAAGGACAAAAAGTAGCTGCAAATCGTTCTGATAGAGAATCTACAGAAGGTGCTGCAATTGCCGTTGTTAATGCTGACAAAACTGCTGGTGTTGTTATCACATTAAACTGTGAGACTGACTTCGTAGGTATGAACGAAAGTTTTGTAACTATGGCTACAGAATTAGCTAATTTAGCCTTGAACTTTGACACTCTAGAAGCTTTCTTAGCAGCTGAATACAAAGGAATCACTGTTGCTGAAAAACTAATTGAGCAAACAGGTGTTATCGGAGAAAAATTAGAAATCAGAACTTTTGAGAAATTAGAAGGTGCTTTCATTGGATCTTACATCCACTCTGGAAACAAAATCGCTACTCTAGTAGCTTTATCTGCTGCTCCTGCTGGTGCTGAAGAAGTTTCTAGAAACGTTGCTATGCAAGCTGCTGCAATGTCTCCTATTGCTTTGAACGAAGCTGGTGTTGATGCTGCTACAATTGAAAAAGAAATTGAAATTGCTAAAGACTTATTACGTCAAGAAGGAAAGCCAGAAGCAATGTTAGATAATATTGCTAAAGGTAAATTGGCTCGTTTCTTTAAAGACAACACTTTAGTTAACCAAGATTACATCAAAGACAACAAATTAAGCGTTGCTGCTTATGTTAAATCTTTAGATAAAGATCTTATCGTTACAGGTTTCAAAAGAGCTGCTTTAGGATAATCTTAAACATACTCATAAATATTAAATCCCATTCATTAAGTTGAATGGGATTTTTTTTACTTCATAAGTTGCAATTTACAACCCTTTAAAAAAAGGAAAATAAAAATTAAACATATCAAAAAACCATAGTTCAAGAACAATTTTATGTATTTTAACTGAAATATAAACACTTCGACAAATAAATTTTCAAATGAAATAACATTGAGTAATTTTACCAATAGATAACTCAAAACCTTAACATTATGAAACGATTATTATTATTATTCGGGATAGTATTAGTTGCACTCACAATTGCTAGTAATACTAAAAATGAGGACAAAAAGAACACAAAAATCATTGTTTGTCACAAAATACCTAGCAACCCTGCAAAGATTAGTAACATTGAAATAAACATTAATGATCTACAAACTCACTTGGATCATGGTGATTATGTGATTAGTAATACTATTTCAGCTAAATAAAAATCAGAAGCCTAGAAATAAAATATATCAAAAAAGAGATTATTTAACAAAATAAATAATACCACCTCTTTTTTGGCTCTTCGCTTAAAATAGTGGAATTGCATTTTTAGGCATTTCCTAAATAATACACCATTTTTATGAAATTTCCTGAATTTCTATAACCTCTTGC
>NZ_JAOQMX010000002.1 GCF_025960985.1 Flavobacterium psychraerolatum
CAAAAGAGGAAAAGAATTAATTTTCTTTTCTCTTTTCTGAAAAAAATTATCCAAACCGCAACTTCCAATTGTTGCATTTATTAATTGAATCTAAGCTTTGAAAACTGATTTAAAAAATATCTTTTGTTTTCATCATTTTTAAAAATCAAACAACCATCTATTCCCCTATTATAAATATGATAAAAACCGTCTTTTTGTAAAACTTCTAATTTCATATTATCAAGGTATTTATACTCCTGTAAGGTTTTTTTTAAACCTTGTAGGTATACTAATTTTCTTTTGGAAATTGATCGTCAATCAATACTTCCACTCTTTTTGTAAATAACCTTCTATTCAATCAAAAATTATCTCCAAACACACCTACAAGGTCAAAAAAGACCTTGCAGGAAGAGTCGTTATTATTACTGTCCGTATTCCTTCACTGCATCAATAAACGCCTTGGCGTGATCTACTGGGATATTTGGTAAAATACCGTGACCTAAGTTCACGATGTATTTGTCTTTTCCAAATTCGTCAATCATTTCGTGAACCATTTTCTTGATCACCGGAATTGGCGATAACAATCTTGATGGGTCAAAATTACCTTGTAAAGTAATGTTTCCACCAGAAAGGTATCTTGCGTTTCTTGGAGAACACGTCCAGTCTACTCCTAATGCAGAAGCACGGCTTTTTCCCATTTCGCCAAGAGCAAACCAGCATCCTTTTCCGAAAACAATAACCGGAGCGTCATCAGCAAGTGCTTCAACGATTTGGTTGATGTATTTCCATGAAAACTCTTGATAGTCCACTGGAGATAACATTCCACCCCAAGAGTCAAAAATTTGAACGGCATTCACTCCCGCTTTTACTTTTTCTTTTAGGTATAAAATAGTGGTATCTGTGATTTTTTGTAATAAAACGTGTGCTGCTTCTGGGTATTGAAAACAAAATCCTTTAGCCTTATCAAAGCTTTTAGACCCTTGCCCTTCTACCGCATAACACATAATTGTCCAAGGTGAACCTGCGAAACCAATTAATGGCACCTCATCGTTCAACATTTCCTTAGTTAATTTGATAGCGTCAAAAACATATCCTAACGTTTCATGTACATCTGGAACGATTACGTTTTCAACATCTTGAATGGTTCGAATAGGATGTGGTAAATATGGACCAAAATTAGGTTTCATCTCTACATCAATCCCCATTGCTTGTGGAATCACCAAGATATCTGAGAACAAAATCGCAGCATCTGGAGCGATTCTACGAATAGGTTGCACCGTAATTTCGGCAGCCAATTCTGGAGTTTGACAACGGGTGAAAAAATCATATTTATCACGCAAAGCGATAAATTCTGGTAAATACCTTCCGGCTTGACGCATCATCCAAACTGGTGGACGCTGAACTGTTTCACCTTTTAATGCTCTTAAAAACAAGTCATTCTTTAACATAATTCTTTATTTTTTATTTTCCGCCCTAATGGCTAAGGTATTTTCTAATTTTCGGTTGTTGGCTCAGTAGTTTCTTCTGGGTTATAATAATCCATCACTTCTACAATTACATCTTCGATTGTTGGTATCTCGGCAATTATAATGTTCTTAATTTTATTATCTTCTAATGCTTGTGCGGTAGTGTTACCTACACAAAAACAAATTTCTTTTTTGATTTTGTTGTTACTCAAATAGCTTTCAACAGCAGATGGACTAAAGAACATAATTCCATCAAAATTTTCCTGATCGGATATTTTAAAAGGAGCCAATGTCGTTTGGTATACTTCTATTTCGTTAAAGGTAATTTCAGCATTTTTTAAAGCTTCAGGCAAAGTTTCTTTGCGCAAGTTTCCACTCAAAAAAGTATAGCTTTCTTTGTTATAAATTAAGGTAATAATTTCAGCCAATTCAGAGGCGTAATCCATATAAACAGCTACTGTAAAACCGTTTTGCTCAAGTAAATCTTTGGTTTTAATTCCCACACAAAAAACTGTTTTGGTCTTCAAAACTTCCCAATCAGATTGTTCCATCAAACTTATCACAGCATTTTGACTGCTAAAAATCAAATTGTCATTTATCTTATCCAATTGAAAAAGATTGCTTTTAATATCGATAAAATCCTGCTCCAAGAGGTCAAAATCGGCATCGATAAATACTTGTCGTTGCTCTTCAGATAATGTTTTTGTTGATAATATGCTTATTTGACTCATTATTTTTTCAATTTATTTTTTATTTCTGCCATCAATTGTGCTCCACCACTATTCAAAACTTCCTGAGCAGAGAAGAAACCTAGTTTTTTCCATTCTTCAATGGGAACAATTTTATCTACGTCTAATTTTTCTTTTCCGTCAAGCGAAAACAATACTCCTTGAAAATGAATGGTATCCTCTTCTTCATTATACCTGGCCAATGCACCAATTGGTGCCGTACAACCACCTTCTAAGGTTTTCAGAAATTGACGTTCTATATAAGTGCAAATTTCAGTTTCTATGTCATTCAAATGTGAAAGTGCATCCAAGGTAAAATTGTCGTTGCCCATCGCCACCACAAGCATCGCTCCTTGTGCAGGCGCAGGAATCATCCAATCAAGTGCAACAAGATTTTCTGCAGCAAGATTGATTCTTTCTAGGCCAGCGGCAGCAAACACTGCTCCATTCCAATCGTTATCGGCTAGTTTTTGCATTCGCAAATTGACATTACCCCTCAAATCGACTACTTTATGACTTGGATATTTATGCAACCATTGTGCTTGACGACGCAAGCTTCCGGTAGCAATTGTTCCATTTCCTTCTAAAAAATCTAAATCTCCTTTGTAAGCCAAAACATCTACCGTATTGGCTCTTTCCAGGACAGCAGCTTGCACAATCCCAATTGGTAAGGCAGTTGGCACATCTTTCATAGAATGCACAGCAATATCTACTTCGCCATTAATCATGGCAATATCTAGTGTTTTGGTAAAAATTCCGGTAATTCCTAGCTGGTATAGAGGTTTGTCTAGAACGACATCTCCTGTTGATTTTACGGCTACAATTGAAGTTTTATATCCTAAATCATTTAGCTTTTTTTCTACTGTATGCGCTTGCCATAAAGCAAGTTCACTATCACGAGTCCCTATGCGTATTATTTTTTCAGCCATTTTTATATTTTCATTTCAAAATAATGCAACCATTATTTAGCTTTATCCATTAAGAAATTACTTCGCCATCGCTTCAATCTTGAATACTTTTTCGATCCATTGAATACTTTCGTCTACCATCGTATTTTCATCTTTCAAGTGATTGGCAAAATGAGTCGTGATCTTTTGAATAATTCTAGCACTAATGATTTCTGCTTGCTCTTCATTAAATCCTGCAATTTTTTTGCTTTGAAAATTTAACTCTGCGATTTTGATATCATTCAATTTTGCTTTGAGTGCATTGATAGTTGGAGCAAATTTTCTGCCTTTGGTCCAAATAATAAATTCTTCTTTTATTTCTTCAATTATTGCCTCAGCTTGTGGAATGTGTTTTTTTCTATTCTCAATGGTCTCATCTGTCAATTGTGACAAATAATCCATATGAATCAACGTTACACCTTCTAATTCCTCTACATCTTCATTTACATTTTTCGGAATCGATAGATCAAGAATCAACAATGGTTTCTTCAAATTCAAAATTGCTTTGTCCACCGTAGGGTTTTGTGCGCCAGTAGCAACAACCAAAACATCCGCTTTTTGTAATTCTAAGTGTAACTCTGAATAATCTTTTACGATCAAATTCAGTTTTCCAGCTAATTTTTCTGCTTTGTCTTTAGTTCTATTTATAAGAGTAATATGTTCATTTTTGGTGTGTTTTACTAGATTTTCACAAGTATTTCGACCAATTTTACCAGTTCCAAAAAGAAGAATATTTTTGTTCCCAATATTTTCTACATTCTTAAATATATAGTGCACAGCGGCAAAAGCTACCGAAGTGGCTCCAGAACTAATCTCAGTCTCCGTTTTAATTTTTTTACTCGCTTGTATAACTGCATTCACCAAACGTTCCATAAAAGTATTCACAAGGCCTAAAGCTTTAGCGTGAATGAAACTGGTTTTAATTTGTGCAATAATTTCAAAATCTCCCAAAATCTGACTGTCCAAACCCGTACCTACTTTAAAGATATGACTAATGGCTTCATTGTTTTTGTAAACAAAACCTACACGTTGAAACTCTTCTATTGTGCCGTTACTATTTTCACAAATCAATTTTATCAATTGAAAAGGATGCTCGGCAAAACCATATATTTCTGTACGATTACAAGTTGAAGTCACCACCAAACTTTCGATGCCTTCATTTTTTGCTTGTTCCAATAAACGCGTTTTGGCAATAGAATCTAAACTAAATTTACCTCTAGTGGCTGCATCAGCTTTTTTATAGCTCAATCCTACAGCGTAGAAATAGTGATGTTTTGATGTATGATTGTTTTCCATATTTGCACTTTTCAAGAAAGTGGAACAAAATTATCACTATAGGATTGATAAAAACAACGCCAGAAGTTCTTTTTATGTCGCTACATGTTTTTTTAGCAAAAAACAGGTGTTTTTTTATATTTATTCCTATTTTTGTAGTGAATTCAGGTACTAATAAATACTCTATTTAGATTTATTCTAAATAAAACAACCTGATATTTATCATCTTTACATAAAAAAAATGTCGCTATGGGTTCACAAGAAATTATAAAAATTGAAGACGATTTTATTCTTATCCGATTTCAAAATGACGGCACACAACCATTTTTAGGGCAACACGAAATTGAAAGTGGAATGATTCAGTTCCATTTTGGATTAAAAGGAAATGCTAAGTTTCTCTTTAATCAAGGTAGCTATATACTAGAACTTAAGGAAGAGAAATCTTTGCTTTTGTACAATCCACAGAAAGAATTGCCTATAAATTTGGAATTGGCACCCAACTCTTGGGCGATATCGTTAATTGTTTCTATTAAAAAATTTCATGCGCTCTTTTCGTCAGAAGCAGATTACATTACCTTTTTAAGTGGTGACAATAAAGACAAAAAATATTATAACGAAGGAAATATAAGTCCATCAATGGCAATTGTATTGAGTCAATTGTTTCATTACAATTTACATCCTTCAATAAAAAAACTATACTATAAAGGTAAAGGCTACGAATTATTGAGTTTGTATTTCAACCGTACCGAAGACCCCAATGCTGAACAATGTCCGTTCTTAACAGACGAAGACAATGTAATAAAAATTCGAAAAGCAAAAGAAATAATTATTGCTAACATGGCAGAACCACCCGGGCTCCAAGAACTAGCAGACCAAATAGGGTTGAATTTAAAGAAGCTAAAAATGGGTTTCAAGCAAATTTATGGCGATACCGTTTATGGATTTCTATTTGATTATAAAATGGATTTTGCTCGAAAATTGCTCGACAGTGGATCTTATAATGTGAACGAAGTAGGATTAAAAATTGGATATAGCACCGGAAGCCATTTTATAGCTGCTTTCAAAAAGAAATTTGGCACCACGCCCAAAAAATATTTGATGTCTATTAGTCCGACTACTTAATCGTATCGATTTTTGATATTAAACAATAAATAAAAATGAGTTAATTAAGAGTTAGCTCCAAAATTGTTGCCCTATTTTTGCAACAGACAATTAAAGACATAAAAGTCCTTCTAGCGTTAAAACACAGAAAGGTATAATCAAAATATAAAAGCAGTAGCGATATGAAAGGCGTATTATTAGTAAACTTAGGATCCCCAGAAAGTCCAACTCCAAAAGATGTAAAACCGTATTTGGATGAATTTCTAATGGATAAATATGTAATTGATGTTCCGTTTTTGTTACGTGCGTTGCTTGTGCGTGGAATTATTTTGCAAACAAGACCTAAGAAATCAGCAGCGGCTTATGCAAAAATATGGTGGGACGAAGGTTCTCCGTTGGTAGTAATTTCAAAACGAATGCATGCAAAAGTAAAAGAACTCGTTGACATACCTGTTTCTTTAGCTATGCGTTATGGTAATCCATCCTTACTCTCTGGTCTACAAGAGCTACACGACAAAGGAGTCAATGAAGTTATGCTTTTCCCTTTGTATCCTCAGCATGCTATGGCTTCGACTACAACTATCGTAGAACTAGCTGAAGACTTACGCAAAAAGCATTTTCCAGGTATGAAATTTACGCATGTACCAGCCTTTTACAACAAACCAGATTATATCAAAAACTTAGCTGATTCCATTAAAGGACATCTTGCAGGTTATAACTATGATCATCTTTTATTTTCCTACCACGGTATTCCAGAACGCCACATACGTAAAACTGATATCACAAAATCACATTGCAAAATAGATGGATCTTGCTGTAACACTCCATCGCCTGCACATGAATTTTGCTACCGACACCAATGTTACGAAACTACAAAACAAGTAGTTAAATTATTGAGCATTCCAGAAGGAAAATACAGCCAAACTTTTCAATCACGATTAGCTGGTGACAAATGGTTGACACCATATACTGATGTTGAAGTCAACAAAATGCCCGAAAAAGGCATTAAAAAGTTAGCCGTGGTAACCCCCGCTTTTGTATCTGATTGTCTTGAAACATTGGAAGAAATTGCCATGGAAGCCAATCATGAATTTAAAGCACACGGTGGTGAAAAATTCCTTGCTGTTCCTTGCTTGAATGACAGTGATGAATGGTGTCAAACCGTTGGGAACTGGATTAAAGAATGGGCTGTAGCTGAGAAAACAATCGCATAAATGGCAGTTTCAGCCGAAGAATTAGGAACAGAAGACATAAAAAAACTCTTGATAAAACAAGCAGTTCCAGCATCTGTAGGAATCTTATTTCTTTCGGTTAATATTCTTATTGATACCATCTTCGTCGGACAATGGATTGGTTCTTTGGCTATTGCAGCAGTTACAGTTGTCTTACCCATTACCTTTTTAATATCATCCTTGGGTATGGCCATTGGGGTTGGAGGAGGATCTGTACTATCAAGAGCTTTGGGGTCAAAAGACAAAGAAAAAGCAGAGGTAACTTTTGCAAATCAAATAATGATGACATTACTACTGTCATTATTATTTTTATTGCTCTGTGTACTTTTCAACAAGAATGTTTTACTACTTTTTGGAGCCAAAGGATCAATCATGAAAATGGCAGAAGAATTTTTCTTTCCTATACTTTTTTCAGTTCCTTTTTTGGCACTCTGTATGATGGGCAATAATATCATTCGTGCAGAAGGGAAAGCAAAATTTGCCATGATTGCCATGATAATACCCGCATTTGTTAATATTGGATTGGATATTATTTTTATCAAAATCATGAATCTAGGCATGTTTGGAGCCGCTATGGCGACTACTATTTCTTACATCACTTGTTTTTTGTTTGTGTTATGGTTTTTTATTTTTAAAAGTGATTTGAGACTAAAAGCAAGGCACTTTAAATTAAACTTTCCTATTGTAAAAGAAATTACCGAACTAAGTTTTGTTACTTTTTCAAGACAAAGTGTAATTAGTATTTTAGCCATAATTATCAATCATACTTTATATGATTATGGTGGCGAACAATCTATTACCGTATACGGTATTGTCAGCAGGATGTTGATGTTTGCATTATTTCCTATTTTGGGAATTACACAAGGTTTTATTCCTATTGCTGGTTACAACTATGGTGCAAAAAATCACCATCGAGTAAACGAAAGTATTCTTATCTCCATCAAATATGCGACACTATTGGCAACTGTAATTTATCTTATTATCTTATTTTTTGCCAATGAAATCGTTTCTGTTTTCACCCATGATGAAGTTGTTACCGCAGATACAACAGTGGCGTTACGATGGGTATTTGCAGCATCCCCTATCATTGCCGTCCAACTTATTGGAGCGGCTTACTTTCAAGCGGCAGGAATGGCAAAGAAAGCCTTAATGTTAACGTTGAGTAAACAAGGTTTTTTCTTAATTCCGCTAGTGCTCATTCTCCCAAATTTTTTCGGTATTTTTGGCGTTTGGGTTGCATTCCCGATTTCGGATATTTTATCCACCTTATTAACTGCTTATTTTCTTAAAAAAGAAATGAATTCACAATTGATCAAAACTACTGATGGAATATTATAATTACCTAAAGTCCTTACACCTCATCTTTGTCATCACATGGTTTGCAGGTTTGTTTTACATTGTACGCTTGTTTGTGTATCAAATTGAAGCAGCGGACAAACCTTCACCAGAAAAAGAAATTTTGCAAAATCAGTACAAAATCATGACCTACCGTTTGTGGTATATTATTACTTGGCCATCAGCAGTATTGGCTAGCCTATTTGCTTTTTGGATGTTATTGTTTACACCAATAGGAAATGCCTGGTTGCAAATGCCTTGGATGCACGTGAAACTTGGCTTTGTTTTTGTGTTATATCTATACCATGGAAAATGCCATCAAATATTCAAACAATTGCAACATGACGAAGTGAAGTATACAACCAACTTTATGAGACTTTGGAATGAAGTAGCAACCATTATTCTATTTGCAGTAGTTTTTTTGGTCGTTCTAAAAAATGCATTCAATTGGATATATGGTGTCATCGGAATTTTTGCTTTTTCTATGATTATTATGTTAGGGTTTAAATTTTATAAACGTATTCGAGAAAAATCTAATCACTAAGTTCTCACAACATTCATTTAGATTCTTATAAAAGGAAATGAACTTTGTACGATATTAGTGTTTTTGTGGGAAAAAATTATGTTCAAAAACTTCAAAATAGCAATGCTCTCGCTACGTATCAGGATATTTCTATCGATGATTGTAGTGATTGTTGTTGCATCTGCCTTGTTGGCTTCTATTTCGATTATTCAATTTAAAAATGAAGCTAAGGAGTACCATCAAGAACGATTAGAACGCAAGGAAAATGCTGTACGCGAACACATCAACTATGTTCTCGCTACTACAACCTATCCCCTCACTACAGAAAATTTAGATTTAATTTTTAAAGATAAAATTCACGAATTAGCTCATATACATAATATTGAAATCAATATTTATAGTCTAAATGGATTGCTTCTTAAAAGTTCTAAAGAAACTTTTTCGGTTGACAAAAAAGCATTGCCAATACCCAAATATATCTTAAAATTGGTTCGTTCCTCTATCGAAAAACGATATGTAGACATCAAAACAATTAACGGAATTAAAAATCGTTCCTCTTATACTCAAATTAAAGACGACAAATTCAAACCGCTAGGTATCTTAAATCTCCCTTATCTAGAGGACGATGGTTATTATGACAAAGAACTACACGGTTTCTTGATTCGATTGGGACAAGTATATTCGTTTATGTTGATTGTAGCCTTTGCATTGGCATACTTCTTATCTTCTTATATCACTAAATCACTTAAAACTATTTCGGATAAAATGTACGAAACAACTTTGAGTCAAAAGAATAAGAAAATTGTACTCGAAGCGAGTAGTAAAGAGATTAACTCCTTAATCGCAGCTTATAATCGAATGGTGGATGAATTAGAGATTAGTGCTGTAAAACTGGCCCAAGGTGAACGAGAAGAAGCCTGGCGCGAGATGGCAAAACAAGTAGCACACGAAATTAAAAATCCGTTGACACCAATGCGATTAACAGTACAGAGTTTTGAACGAAGGTTCAATCCAAACGACCCTGAGATTCATCAGAAAATGAAGGATTACTCAGATACACTGATTCAACAAATTGACACAATGAGTGCAGTAGCTTCGGCATTTTCTAACTTTGCTTCAATGCCTGCGCAACAAAATGAAACGTTGAATGTTGTAGAAGTAGTTGAATTAACATTAGATATTTTCAACGAAGACCACATCGTGTTTAATGCTGAATCTCCTGAAATTATATCGAAAATTGACCGAACACAACTCATTCGAATCATTACCAATTTGGTCAAAAATGCGATTCAATCCATCCCAGAAGAACAAGAAAATAAAACAGTAATTGTTGGAATAAAAAGTGAAAATAATCAAGTTTTGATTACCGTTGAAGACTTTGGAATCGGAATTAAACCCGAAGATAGCGCAAGAGTATTCGAGCCAAAATTTACAACCAAAAGTAGCGGGATGGGATTGGGATTGAGTATTATCAAAAACATCATTGAAAATTACAAAGGAACAATTATCTTTGAGTCAATCTATGGTGAAGGAACACGTTTTACCGTTTCCTTGCCAATTATTAACTCTTAATAAATTCAAGATGGACTATACTACAATATTAGTTAGTGTACAAGAAAATATAGCTACTCTTACTATCAATCGTCCCACAAAACTAAATGCACTCAACAAAGAAACAATTACAGAGTTGCACGATGCATTCAAAGCCTTAGAACAAAATAGTGCTGTACGTGTTATTCTTCTAACTGGTAGTGGCGAAAAAGCATTTGTTGCAGGTGCAGACATTTCAGAATTTGCTAATTTTTCATCAGATGAAGGAACTTCTTTGGCGGCACATGGACAAGAGATCTTGTTTGATTTTGTACAAAATTTAAAAAAACCAGTCATCGCTGCTATTAATGGATTTGCTTTGGGTGGCGGACTCGAATTGGCAATGGCATGTCACATAAGAGTAGCATCTGATAATGCAAAAATGGGATTACCGGAGTTAACCTTAGGATTGATTCCCGGTTATGGAGGTACCCAACGTTTACCGCAGCTAGTAGGTAAAGGTCGAGCAATGGAGATGATTCTTACCGCAGGAATGATTCCTGCTGATGAAGCTCTAAAAATCGGACTTGTAAACCATGTCGTTCCGCAACCGGAGTTACTTACCTTTTGCGAAGGCATTGCTTTAAAAATAGTTAAGAATGCTCCTCTAGCCATTACCAAAGCCATTCAGTCCATAAATGCCAACTTTAAAGATGGAGAAAACGGTTTTGAAATTGAAATCAACTCTTTTGGAGCATCATTTGACACCAAAGATTTTAAAGAAGGTACTGCTGCTTTTTTAGAAAAAAGAAAAGCTCAGTTTACCGGCGAATAAAAAACTCATTATTACAAAAAAACAACCTATGTCATTCAACCCCTTATTTGCAGAATTTTGGCAAAAAGTAATCGAGAGTATTCACAACGGCACCTATGCTAAATTAACTTTGGCGAAAACCATTGGTGATACTGAATTAAAAAATATCTACGTAAGACCTGTTCTAGAAGGTGAGAATGCTTTCAAAATGTCGGTAATTGCTCGATACAAAACAGAGGAAATAGAAAGTTTTCATTCTCTTGAAGATACTTTTGCATTTCTCGTTCCTTATATGAACAATCCTTTTTTGACAGCTTTGCTCTTCACAACAGAAAATGACCTGACTTTTAAACTAAACAAAAAAAGGGTAGCTAGAATTATTGACCAAGCGCCTACTTTCAAGAATGCTTCAGATGTGATTATTGAAATGAAAGACAAAGGGATTGTCTAATTACACCGTCAAGTCAGATATCAGTTGTTAGTTTTCTATTTTAAAGACTAACAACTGCTACCTGATTTTCTACAATTCTCCTTCCCATTCTGCATAGAATTGGGATAGAAAACCTTGCATGTATTGGTGCCTTTCATTGGCTATTTTTTTACCAGAAACGGTATTCATAGTATCTTTTAACAACAATAGTTTTTCGTAAAAGTGATTGATGGTTGGAGCAGTACTTTGTTTGTATTCCTCTTTGGTCATATTCATTTTAGGATCAATATTAGGGTCATACATGGCTCTATTTTTAAAACCTCCATAATTGAAGGCTCTAGCAATTCCGATAGCACCAATGGCATCCAAACGATCAGCATCTTGCACAACCGCTAATTCTTTTGAACTAAACTTTTTATCGAAATTCCCTCCTTTGAATGAAATATTCTCAATGATAGCTAATACATGTACAATAATATTTTCATCCACTTGTTGTGCTTCTAGAAATACACGAGCTGTTTTTGGCCCAACGGTTTCGTCACCATCATGAAACTTGCTATCGGCGATATCATGCAACAAAGCTCCTAGCTTTACTATAGTTAAATCACAATCTTCCTCTTGAGCAATCAACAAAGCGTTTTTATATACTCTTTCAATATGAAACCAATCATGACCACCTTCTGCACCTTTCAATTTTTCTTTTACAAAAATGATGGTATTATTAATTAAATCTAAATTCATTCTAAATATATTTTATAAAAAATGCTGATTCTAAAGTTTAAAAAACTTAAAAATCAGCATTCTATTATTCTATTAGGATTATTACAATCTTGCTGGTTCCACCCATTTAAAAATGTGCGATTCTTTTGGAATCACAATTCTTTCAGATATTTTTGCCATTCTTCCTGGTAATTTCATCAAGTAATCACGTGCTTTTTCGGCTTCATCCGTCAAACCAACCATCTTATCAATTTCCCATTTAATAATTAACTTTTGCATGATATCTACATAATCATTGGCAGTATAAACACCAATACGTTGTGCAGAATCTGAAAATTGCTCAAAAGCAGAACCAATTTTTTGTCCTGACTCTCTCAAGAAATGAGCTGGCATCACAATCTTAGCTTTCATCATGTATTGAAAAGCAAGCATCATCTCACTTGGATCGACTTTGAAAATTTCGGTAACAAAATGGCTGTATGCATGATGGTGACGCATTTCGTCTCCAGCAATCATCTTACACATTTTAGCTAGTTTTTTATCGCCATAACCTTTTGCCAATTGAGACACTCTATTGTGTGAAACGTAGGTTGCCAATTCTTGAAAACTCGTGTACACAAAGTTTTTGTATGGATCTCTACCTGTTCCAATATCAAAACCATCGTTGATTAAATGCTGAGAAGTCATCTCGACCTCACGCATGTTCACACGACCTGAGAGATAAATATACTTATTCAACAAATCACCATGACGATTTTCTTCTCCAGTCCATTGGCGAACCCATTTGGCCCAGCTATTGCGCTCTAGGTTATCTACCCCTTCTACTTCCATCAACCAATTTTCATAGGTTGGCAAAGCTTCTTCGGTAATCATATCTCCTACCATAGCAACCCAAAAATCATACGGTAAATCCTTAGAGATTTCACGTAATTCCTTTACCTCTTCTAGAAAATTATCACTTTCAGAATTTGGTAAAAAATCAGATGGCTGCCATATTTCTTCTACAGGAATTAGATACTGATCCACAAAACTGTCGACTCTTTTTTCTAAAAACTGCATTACTTCTAATCTAATATTCTTTATTGACATTGTCTACTTTTTTTAAAATTGTATATCTTTCTTTACTTCGCGTTCTGTTTTCTCTATTAATTCTGTAAAAGTAAAATCACTTACCTTTAATGGAGTCTGGATAGTGAAACGCAAACTATTACCTAAACCTA
This sequence comes from Flavobacterium psychraerolatum, assembly GCF_025960985.1. GTDB lineage: Bacteria > Bacteroidota > Bacteroidia > Flavobacteriales > Flavobacteriaceae > Flavobacterium. The sequence continues at coordinate 13,301 of NZ_JAOQMX010000002.1, forward strand.
CAGGAAAAAAACCAAAACGAACCATCTTCCAGGAATTATTAATTGTAATAGGCACCACATAGGCCGACGGTGCATATTTACATAATATTTTGAGACCACTTTGAGCGAATTCTTTCGGTGCACCAGTTTTACTTCGAGTACCTTCGGGGAAAATAACAGCTGTACGGTTATTTTTCTCAATATACTCCGATAATCCTTTAATCAACGGAATAGCTTGTTTAGGATCTTTTCGATCAATCAAAACAGAACCACCGTGACGTAAATTATACGAAACACTTGGAATTCCCTTACCTAATTCTTTCTTACTTACAAATTTACAATGAAAACGCCTCAAAAACCAAATCATTGCTATGATATCGTACATACTTTGATGATTTGCCACAAAAATCAATGGAACACCTTCCGGTATTCTATCCGAATTTTCAAATTTATACGTAGTTCCTACTAAGTTAGTGCATTTTATCAACATAAAGTTCAAATAATCAACACTTTTTTTATGGGCTTGATACCCAAAAAAACGAAAACAGATCCACTGTATAGGATGGAAAATAAACAAAGCAAGTCCAAATAACAAATAATACATTATTGATATAGGATAGGATATTATCTTTTGCATGCTTAAAAAATTAGATGCAAAAGTAACAAATAATTTTTTAGCACTATTTAATTCCGAAACAATATTAGCTTGACGCATTAATTGTACCTTTACACCCTAGAATAGTAGCTTTTTTTCAACAACAATATGAACTTTACTTACCCCAAAGCAGCCAAACTTAAGAGCAAAATAAAAATTGGATTATTATTTTCCAACGGTCAATCTGTTTCCAAATATCCCTTGCGAATGGTTTATTATCCTGGAGCAGTTGGTGAAGATGCAAGAACACAAATAGGCGTTTCTGTTTCTAAAAAAAACTTTAAAAAAGCAGTCGATCGCAATTATTTCAAAAGAGTCCTTAGAGAAACGTATCGTCTCAACAAACATTTATTACTTGACAACTTAGATCAACCTTACTCATTTATGTTGTTTTATCAAACCAAAGACCGTTTAACCTTTGAAGAAATCAATACCAAAACAATTCAATTGTTTGAGAAATTTTTGTTACAAACAAAAAAAACAGAATAACTATCCTTTTTTTGTATTTTTAGCCTGCACTATTCACATCCTTAAATTATAAAAATGAAATCCCTTTTCCAAAAAAAAGTAATCATTCCTGTAGTAGCCTCAGCATTTTTGTTTGTTGGTGCTAGTTTTAAAGATAATTTTTTTGAAATTGCAAAGCAAATAGAAATCTTCACAACCCTATTTAAAGAATTAAACACCAATTATGTAGACGAAATAAATCCTGGTGAATTAATGGATAAGGCTATTAAGTCAATGCTTGCAAGTCTTGATCCTTATACTGTTTATTTTAACGAGCAAGATGTATTGCGATTCAAAATCAATAATACAGGTGAATATACGGGTATTGGTGCAATGATTACTAGAAAAGAAGGTAAAATAATTATAAGAGAAGTTTATAAAAATTTTCCAGCAGATAAAGCAGGATTAAAAGCGGGAGATGAAATTATAAAAATTGGTGATGTATTGTTAGCCGACTTCCAAGAAGATGCTTCTCAACTGTTTAGAGGGGCAAAAAACACCAAAATTGACATTCAGTACATTCGACAAGGAAAAACGACTAGCGGACAAATAATACTGGACGAGGTAGAAATAAAATCTGTTCCTTACTTTGCAAAAATTGATGACAAAACAGGTTATATCGTTTTGGCACATTTTAATAAAAAAGCATCCAATGAAACCAAAGAAGCTCTATTGGAATTAAAAAAGCAAGGAGTAGAACGAATTGTTTTGGATTTGAGAGGAAATCCAGGCGGATTATTAAACGAAGCCGTAAATATCTGCAATTTATTTGTTCCAAAAAATGAAATAATAGTTACCACAAAATCCAAAATAGATAAATATAACAATACCTACAAAACGTCTTATGAACCGGTAGATACTGAAATTCCACTGGTAATTATTGTGAATGGTAGAAGTGCTTCAGCATCCGAAATTGTTTCTGGGGCCCTTCAAGATTTAGACAGAGCTGTTATTGTTGGGAGTCGCAGTTTTGGAAAAGGGCTTGTTCAAAGACCGATTGACTTGACTTATAACACCCAATTAAAAGTAACAATTTCTCGCTATTACACTCCATCTGGTAGGTGTATTCAAGCCTTAGATTATGCGCATAAGGATAAAAAAGGCCTTGCAACACGAACGGAAGAGAAAAATTACAATGCTTTTAAAACTCGAAAAGGCAGGACGGTTTATGATGGTGGCGGAATTCTACCTGACGTAGAAATGGCAGAAACAAAATCAAGTACTCTAGCAGAAGCTTTACAAAAAAACGAAGCAATTTTTAATTATGCAACAGCCTATTATTACAAGAATCCAGCTTTAGGAGAGCAATCTACAAGCTTCTCTGATGCTAATTACCAAGATTTTAAGAACTACCTTAAAATACAAAAAATTTCCTTTGATACCGAAACAGAAGTGGCACTAAAAAACACTTTGGCTGCAGCCAAAAAAGAAAATATTGACCTTGCTATACAAAATGATTATGAACAGTTACTACGTACGATTCAAAAAACTGAAGAAGAGTTACTAGATAAAAATAAACTAGAGATCAAAAATTTACTTCTAGAAGAAATCATCAAAAGATATTCATATCAAGAAGGACTGTACCACTATTATTTGAAAAATAGTGCCGAGATTCAAAAATCGATTTCAATATTAAAAAACACGAGTGAATATCAAAAAATTTTAAAACAATAGGTGCCAAAAAGCTATTTAATATGGATTTACTTTGTTTTTAATCTTCTTTCGGCTCAAGAAAAGAGGATAGAAACCATCTATTTTAATTTTGACAAATACGATATTAATCGTAAACAAGCGATAACTATTCTTGATTTTATTAAAGAAAATGATACATCAAAAATAGAATCTATTCAAATTTATGGCTATTGTGACGACCGAGGGAACAATGATTATAACTACAAATTATCTATAAAAAGAGTTGAAACGGTTCAAAACATACTAACTACTAATGGGTTTAATAAAAATAAAATTATAATTATCAAAGGCAAAGGTCGTGTTTTGATAAAGAAAGACACCATTGAAGACATAAGCAAAACAAGGTCTCAAAACAGAAGAGTAGACCTATTGATTATCCCAAAAAATAGTTTTGGACGAGGCATATACTCTTCATTACAGGACAAACATAAGGTAGGTGACCGAATCTACTTTGAAACTATTTTATTTGAATTAGGAAGCAGTAAACTAACTAAGAATTCTATAAGAGAGTTGGACAAAATCATATTACTCTTACATAAAAACAAGCATTTAGAATTTGAAATCAGAGGCCATGTTTGCTGTACTCCCAATAGTTTTAAAGATGCTATTGATCGTGAAACCAATGAAAGAAAATTATCTGTAAATAGAGCAAAAGCAGTCTTTAAATATTTAATAGCTAAAAGAATCAATAGTCTAAGAATGTCGTATAAAGGCTGCGGAAATAAATTCCCATTAGGGCAAGGAGCAGAAATGGATCGGAGAGTAGAGTTTTTGATCACTAAAATTTAAAAACCACTATCTTTTAATGATAGCAACTGATTTGATGATTGCTTCGAGTTCATGCATAATATCTCTTTTTTCTTTGGAAGGAGAATAGCAAAAACCTTCTAATACCAAGGCACGACTGTATTCGTCATCAATAATCAAGTAGTTGATAAAAGGTCCCGTCATGAAGTCATTTTTAAGTTCCCAGGTACCTCTCATTTCATAGGCTGTTCTACCGTCTAATCTAATTTTGAAAAAGTAAGGTGAATATGCTTCTTCAGTAATCATATCTGTATTTGGTTCTCTACCGTGTATGTACAATTTACCAATCGAATCACGCATACTGATGATATTACTAATCAAATTATTCTTGTTTACAACATCATACAAAGGCACTTGATAAATCAACAAACTACTACTACCGCTTACAATCTCTTTTTTCAACCATAAAAAACTATGTTCATGCAACATGTACTTGTAATCTGCGGGCACATTGATATCAATATGAAATTTATTTTCAATAATTTTAGGATTTAAAATTTCTTTTCCAATCTCTTTCTGGCTTTCTTCTATTTCAGTTTGACGAATCGTAGCAACTATTGATGGACTTTGCTTTTCAAGAATAGACAAAATATCTGCAGCAGTTCTACCCGAAATATGAAACACATTTTGTGGAGACGCATATTGATCGGTGATGATTTCAAATTTATTAATATCTTCCTTTTTAACTACAATAATATTACGGCTATCAGTAATGAAACCTTCTAGTAATTTGGTCGAATATTGATTGATGTTAAAGAGTGGTTCTTCTTGAGGCAATCCAAGTACTGGCGAAGCAAATTTGTTTCGAATACTATCCCCTATTTCACCATTCCACAGCTGGTCTTCAATAACAACAGATATGCTATTAATCTTTCCTGTCGTTTTTTTGGTAACGGCATCATCACTGTTTTTACAAGAGTAGAAAAAAAGTGTTAGTACTATAAATAAAAAATGGGCCTTATTCATAATTGTATTATTATAATAAAACCCAAATTTATAGAAGATTATTTTAATTATCCGTTTAATTTCAATTTCATTCCAGGTTTGATTCCTTCACCGCTAATATCATTCCACTTTTTCAAATCTGCGATAGTAACCCCAGATTTTTTAGCGATACTATATAAGGTATCGCCTGCTTGAACATAATAATCAGTAATTATTTTTTTTGCAAAACTATCTGTTTTCTTGAATGAATTCACGCTCGCAAGTGAAGTAGTGATTGCTGGTTCATTTTTGGCAACTATCAAAGCTTTCCCCAATGCAACGGAATTAGAGTTCAATTTATTCCATTGTTTCAAATCATTTAATGACGTTCCAAATTTCTTGGCAATAGTACCTAGATTATCTCCTTTTTGAACTACATATTGAATATTTTTCAAAAGTATTGGAGGGGTAACAATAGCAACTTCTTCGGAAGGAGCTGTGGTATTTATTTTTAATTTTGCTCCCAATTGAAGTGCTGAACCAGACAAATCATTCCAAGAAATTAAATCGGCAACAGTTATATTATTACTTCTGGCTATTGAATTTAAGTTCTCTCCCTTTTGTACAGTATGAAAACGAACTATGCTATTTGCAATATCATCAGTACTAGCAATCTCATCATTTTTAGCTTCAACAATTACTGCTTTTTGCAGTGCAACTGTAGAAATTGGTGTTTTACGAGCTACCATTTTTGAAGCAGTATCTGCTACACCAATCTTAAGACTCTCACCATAAGCAATATTACTATTGTTTAGATTATTCCATTTCATGATTGCTTCTACACTTACGTCATATTTACTAGCAATAGCATTCAAATTGTCTCCTTGTTTAACTTTATAATATTGAGTATTATTGGAAGTTAGTTTCAAGGTGTCAGAATCCAAAACGGACTTCAAAGCAATTGCACTAGAATTTTGAAAATCACCATTCTTATAATTCAATTCATGTTGTACATAGGCATAAATCTTATCTTCATTGGATGCGAAAATAGCAATTTTGTCTTTTGGCAGTTTCAAATAGTGAGCAGTGTCATTGTATACTGGGATCGTATTTAATTTATAAGAAGGGTTCAATAATTGCAATTGAGCCATTGGTACATCTAATAAATCAGAAATTTGCTTGAACGACATTTCCTTTTTTATCATTACCGTATCAGTTGCAAAATGTTTTAATATAGCTCGATCTGGTTTTATTCCGTGTTCTTTATGATACTCATAAATATACATGGTAGCCAAAAAAGCAGGCACATATCCTTGTGTTTCTTTGGGCAAGTAGTTACGTATGTCCCAGAAATTTTGTTTCCCTCCAGAACGACGAATTGCCTTTGTAACATTTCCTGGCCCTGAATTGTAGGAAGCCAAAACCAACTCCCAATCTCCAAAAATAGCGTACATATTGCTCATGTATTGAGCTGCTGCTTGCGTAGCTTTATAAGGATCACTACGCTCATCCACATAAGAGTCGATTTTCAAATCGTATTGTTTACCAGTCTGATACATAAACTGCCACAAACCAGTAGCTCCTACTTTGGAAACTGCTTTTGGATTCAAAGCAGATTCTACAATGGCTAAATATTTAATTTCTAAGGGAACATTATTTTTAGCGAAAGTCTCTTCAAATAAGGGGAAATAATATTCTGAAACAGCCATCAAACGTTCGTACGATTTTCTTCGATACTTCAAGAAAGACTTGATTACGTTTTCAAGATTTTCATTGTATTGAATTCGAAAAGGCGATTTGGCATTCATTGCCTCCAGTCGTGATTTCAACAATTCGGTTGGCAACTCATAATCTACTTTTATACTCGAATCAATTGATGCAATGTCTGTTGACATCTCATCATATAAGTCCAAATCCGTTAATTCTTTTAACCAAAGATTGTCTACACAAGCAGCCAAATCATCTTTTACAAAAGAATTCTTGATAGAATCTAGATACGTCACCTTTGTCTCTAAACCAACAATTCCCTTGTTCTCAGCAACTTCTTGCGAAAACAAAGGAATCGATAGTAATAAATAAAGTGATATTGTGATATATTTTTTAGTCATTTTTCCTTAGTTAATATGCTTGTTCATAACTCGTTAAGAATTTAGCAAGTACAAACATACTACCTATTAACTGATAAAAACTAAAAATATTGTTAAATATATTTTTTTTAGTCTAAAATTGCTGCAATACCTGGTAAAACTTTACCTTCAAGCATCTCTAGCATTGCTCCACCACCGGTAGAAACATAACTCATTTTGTCTTCAAAACCGAATTGTTTCACGGCTGCAACTGAGTCTCCACCACCTACAAGAGAGAAAGCTCCGTTTGCTGTTGAAGCGGAAATATAATCACCCAATGCAATTGTTCCTTTAGCAAAAGATTCCATTTCAAAAACTCCCAATGGACCATTCCAAAGAATCGTTTTACATTCCATGATTACTTTTTCAAAGTTTGCCAATGATTTTGGACCTGCATCAAGACCTTCCCAACCATCAGGAATTTCTCTTACGTCAACGATTTGAGTATTTGCAGTATTTGAGAAATCATCTGCAGCAACTACATCAACTGGAATATGAATTTGAACTCCTTTTTCTTTAGCCAAACGCAAAATTTCTAAAGCCAATTCCATTTTGTCGTCTTCACAAATAGAGTTACCTACTTTACCACCAAGTGCTTTCACGAAAGTAAAAGTCATTCCACCACCTAGAATCATATGGTCTACTTTGTCCAAAATGTTTTCGATAACGGTAATTTTCGAAGATACTTTAGAACCTCCAAGAATTGCCAATACTGGTTTTTTACTATTGTTTAATACTTTGTCAATGCTTTCGATTTCCTTAGCCAATAAAGTTCCAAAACATTTAGAAGTTGGGAAAAATTGAGCTATAATAGTAGTCGAAGCGTGTGCTCTGTGAGCTGTTCCAAACGCATCGTTTACATAGATATCTCCCAATGAAGCCAATTCTTTTGCGAAAGCAACATCTCCAGCTTCTTCTTCAGCATGAAAACGTAAATTTTCTAATAATAAAACTTCTCCAGGTTGCAAAGCAGCAGCAGCAGTTGTAGCTTCTTCGCCAATACAGTTTGCAGCAAATTTTACAGGAACTCCAAGAATTTCAGAAGTTGATTTTAAAATGTGTTTCAATGAATATTTCTCTTCAACACCTTTTGGTCTTCCTAAGTGAGACATTAAGATTACGCTTCCACCTTGTGCCAAGATAGCATCAATAGTTGGTTTTGCAGATACGATACGAGTTGTATCAGTAATATTGAAGTTTTCGTCCAAAGGCACGTTAAAATCAACACGAATTATTGCTTTTTTATTTTTAAAATCAAAGTCGTTTAAAGTCTTCATTAGATTTGTTTTAAGTTTATTATTTTCAAAGTGCAACAAATATAGAACTTTTAGACTAGTATAATATTTCATTATTCTAAAAAATAACCTAAATATAGAACGAAAACGATGTAAATCGCATAATATTTTTAAGAATAGCAGTACCTATTTATGAATTCTACAAATTAGCTTAGAAATGTTTTTTTTATTAATCAACAAAATTGCTTTTGACCGAGGGTAAACTTTGTTTCACAAAATTTTTGACTACCCCATTTTCTGCTATCTTTGCTTTATGCTATTTTCAAATATTTTAGGACAAGAACACATCAAGAACCACCTCACGCAGAGTGCTAGTTCAGGACGTATACCGCACGCACAACTTTTTGTAGGGCCAGAAGGTTGTGGTACATTGACCATGGCCATTGCTTACGCACAATATATATTGTGTAACAACCAAAACGGTGAAAACACGGGAGAAAATGCTGCTTGCAACCTAAAATTTGACAAAATAGCCCATCCTGATTTGCATTTTGTCTATCCCACTGTGACTACAGATGAAGTGAAGGCCAAGCCAAAAAGTATTGATTTCATTACCGATTGGAGACAATTTGTAATAGAACAACCCTATGGTGGTTTATTTGATTGGTATGCCGTTTTGGGCGTAAAAAACAAACAAGGGGAAATACGAGTTGATGATGCTCAAGAGATTTTAAAATCCCTGGCACTAAAATCGTATGAAGGCGGTCATAAAATTATGATTGTCTGGATGGCAGACAAACTCAACACTGCAGCTTCGAATAAATTATTGAAATTATTAGAAGAGCCACCAGAAAAAACAGTTTTTATATTAATCAGCGAAAACGAAGAAGATATTATACAAACTATTCGTTCGCGTTGTCAAATTTTACATTTTAATGGTCTGAGCCAATCGGTTATTGCAGAAGCCTTGGTTGCAAACGAACAAGTTGAGGAAAAACTAGCTTTAAAACTAGCACATCAAGCGCAAGGAAATTACAACAAAGCCTTGCATTTACTACATGACGATAGCGAAGATCATCCATTTGAAGAATGGTTTGTAACTTGGGTACGTGCTGCCTTTCAAGCAAAAAAAGATGCTTCGGCTATTCACGATTTGATTACTTGGAGCGAAAAAATTGCTGCTTTAGGAAGAGAAAGTCAAAAGAAATTCTTGGACTTTTGCATCGAAATGTTCCGTCAAGCACTGTTATTAAACTACGAAGCTCCTAGCTTGGTTTATTTTGAACCCAAAGTTCCAAAGTTCAAATTGGAGAAATTTGCTCCCTTTGTAAACGGCAATAATATTACCGAAATTTACGATGAAATTGGCGAAGCCATGTACCACATCGAGCGCAACGGAAATGCCAAAATAATTTTGACCGATTTATCTATAAAACTAACACGACTCATTCATAAAAAATAACCAAACATGAACAATCCCGCATCACTATTGATTCTTATTTTTTTCGGAATGACCTACTTGCAATCCAGTTATGAAAAACTGTTTTATTGGGAAGATAATATAACTTGGCTCAAAGAACATTTTTCTAAAACAAGATTAAAAAATCACGTAAAACCCGCCTTAATCCATTTGGTCATCATGGAGTTAATTTCGACCATCCTATGTTTTGTCGGTTCTATCGAATTACTTGTAAGCGACGGAAGACTATTCGGATTTTACGGAGCAGTATTTTCCGCCATTACTTTACTAATGATGCTTTTTGGCCAAAGACTAGCCAAAGACTATGATGGAGCAAGAACCATCGTAATCTACTTTATTCCAGCAGTCATGGCAGTATATTGGTTAAACTAAACCCTTGACAAATGCAATCATGAAGCACAGAATTTTAAACAACAAAAAATTAAGCCATTGTATCCTCGCGAACAAAAGCTTTACACTATAAACTTATGACTCCTAAAACACCATCAGAATCACTAACTGTATTAACCGATTTGGTTCTACCAAGTGAAATCAACCATATTAATAACCTTTTTGGAGGAGAACTTCTCTCCCGCATGGACCGTGCAGCCAGCATATCGGCACAACGCCATTCGCGCAACATTGCCGTAACCGCCTCTGTAAATCACGTCGCCTTTACAAAACCAATTTTACTAGGAAGCGTAGTCACAATTGAGGCAAAAGTCTCAAGAGCCTTCAATAGTTCAATGGAAGTTTACATTGACGTTTGGGTAGAAGACCGTCTATCAGGTGAAAAAACCAAAGCCAACGAAGCCATTTACACTTTTGTAGCAGTAAATGAATTAGGAAAACCAGTACTTGTACCCGCTATCGTACCCGAAACGCCATTGGAACAAGAACGTTTTGAAGGCGCGCTGAGACGCAAACAACTAAGTTTGTTATTGGCTGGAAAAATAAAAGCGAGTGAAGCTACTGAGTTGAAGGCGTTGTTTGTTTAAGCATTTATAATTTTAGAATTAAAAAACTTCAAAACCCATTAATTCCCTTTTAGTAGGTTAGTGTTCGAATATCCTCTTGGGCGTGACCCGTAGAAAAAACGGGTCGGGCTTTACACTATATCTTTGTGGTTTGCTATCGCAACCACAAAGGATGCCGTTGCAATCCCTCACGCAAAATCCTGCTCGAAAGGAATAATTTCACAAGGAATACGCTGTTTAAATTTGTAATTATTTTGCGAAAAATAGTGTTGAAAAATTAGCAAGGTCGCACTAGTTTTTTCTACTCTCTAAACCCATACAGAAGTAAGAGCAGCCTACGTTGAAATAAAAGTTGAATTCAAGCATTTTCTATTAATTTCATATTAGACACAAATTTTGATGTCTGGTTAATATCAAAATATTTATACTTCAAAAGCTTAACCTGATACTTTTTAGGCAAATAAATTCCCCATTTAGAAAAATCTAATAGCACGGGATTTGAATCTAAAAGAGTAGAAATATGTGGGTCAATATCACTTAATGGCAAGGATATAGAATTCCATTTAGAAATTAATTCTTTTTTTGCAACTTGAATGTAAAATGAACTACTCGCATCATCCAACATATTTGTTATTCCAGCTATATTCAAAAGTAATTGAATGGTTCTATTTACTCGTGTTCCAGTAAAGGTAAAAAGTTCTATTTTTTTATCGGAAGATAATAATGGACGGTCATATTCTAAATCTTGAATTTTAAAAAATGAAAAATCTTTTCGTATTATTTCTAATTCATCAGAACTGAGTTCATCGAGAAAATCATAATTTACTTCTGAATAAAGAATTTCAAGTGTTTTTTCTCTTATTTTATGGTGTACTTCACCACTGTTACCAAAAAACATTGGTTTTTTTCCATCTCTAGCCGGAATTACTTCAATTTTTTTTGCTTTGAGGTCTACATATTTAATCTTCCAAATTTTGGCCGAAAGTAAAATATTTTCGTCCTCAATAATTTGCGGAGAAAAGGGAACTTCACCAATTTTATTTCCAGCATTAACAACCTTAAAATTTTCTTCGGTCTTAAAGACGCTATAAAATTCGCGGCTGTTAACCACTTTTTCACCTTCTATTCCAATTATAACTTCCTGTTGGATTTTTTCAAGGAAGTCTATTTCAATTAAATGACCAAGAATTTCCTCTATTTCAAATAATTCAATTTTTTTAAAAGCAGAATTTTCAAGAAGCTGATTGATTAAATCAGTAATTTTAATTCCTGAGTATCCTTTGGTTATTGACAGAGCCTGATGTACTAAAATGTCGTAAGGCTTTTCATTTGTCTGTGGCGGTTCAATATAACCTTCTTCAAATAACAACCAACAAGCTATAGATTGAAGTAAACTCCATTCATTTGTGGCATATAAATACAAATTACTGCTCTCACCTTCATTTCGGCCGCTTCTGCCCACACGTTGAATTAATGACGAAACACTATTTGTTGCATCAATTTGAACAACTGTGTCAACTGCTCCAATATCAATACCTAATTCTAAAGTTGATGTACATGAAATACAAAAATTATTTCTATTGTTATTTTTAGCAAAATATTCTACATATTCCCGAACTTCTCTATCAACTGATGAATGATGTGAAAAGTAATTAGGATGACCTTTAACTAATTCAGAAATTTTTCTAAGCTTAACGGCTACCTCTTCTACTCGTCCTCTGCTGTTAGGGAAAATTAATACTTTATGATCTTTTGTTTCAGTGTATAAATCTTTTAAAAGTTCTAATGGCAAATCAGTATTTTTACTTTTAAAGTATTTAAATATTGCGTTGATTTCTTTTTTTGTTCTATCAATTAATATTTTGGTTTTTTCAACATTTCCTGTAAATTCTTTTACTTCTAGAAACTTGTTTTCTTCACTCATTGTGGCAGATAATCCAACTATACTGAATGATTTGGAATTTACTTTATCAAGCCGTGATAATATTGATTGCAATTGAGTGCCTCTATCTGTACCAACAAATGAGTGTATTTCATCAATGACGACATATTTTAAATTTGAAAACAATTGCTTTACATTGAAAGGTTTGTTTACAAACATTGCTTCTAAAGATTCTGGAGTTGTCAGAACAATCCCTCTAGGATTTTTTAACAATCTTTCTTTAATAGTTTTATTGGCCTCTCCATGCCACTTTACAACATCTACATCAAGATTTTTACAAAGTTCTTCTACACGGTTAAACTGATCATTTATTAGAGCAATTAAAGGCGAAATATATAGAACTTGAACACCAGACTCATTGAAGTCAACTTTTGACAGTATGGGCAAAAAAGCAGCCTCTGTTTTACCTGACGCAGTTCTCGATACTAAAATGAAATTATCGTCAGTTGTTAGTATCCTTGAAATCGCAGCTGATTGAATTGGACGCAATTGTTCCCACCCTTTATCACGAATAAATTTTCGTATTGGTTCTGAAAGTAGATCAAACGCCATTATAGTTCTTCAATACTATCTAATGAGAATTCAGATGGTCTTTCATCAGATATTTCAATTTCTCCAAACAATTTATTCTTATCTACTGACGGGTTTTGACGGATGATATTTAGTATGTTTAAAAAATCTCGGATTACTTCCCTAGGAGTTAAAAATTCTGATGCCCCAGGTTTGTTGAATAATTCTTCCATAAATCTCTGAATATCATCATCATTGATTATCAATTCCGTTTTGTAATTGTAATCAAATATTGCTTTTAAATTTTTTAGCAATACAAAAATTTGATTATGATCCAAAGGGAGCAAACGAATAACTGGTTGTGCAAAATCTCGGATTTCTGCTGTTTCGTATTTATTGGTTACCAATCTTGTTTTTAAGGCATCATAACTAAAAAAACCTTTGCGTTGATTTTCTAAAACTTCTTTTGTACCAGCAAAATTGAAAAATAAATTGGCTACTTTTCCTTGAAAACAGTCGTTGTAAATGGTTAATATTTTTTCATAATTTTTCTCTCTAATGGCAGAATTTGAAATTTTATATAGATTAATAGCTTCATCAAGATTAACCATAAAACCACTGTACCCCATACTAACAAATAGTTTACAGAAATTTTTAAGCATATCATAATAATTCAAGTCATTGATGATTTCTCTAATTCCTAAATCTTGCCTCGCTTCAGTTTTGGTTCTGTATTCGCCCTTTAACCATTTTAAGGCATTTCTTCGTAATTGTTCATCATCTTTAATATAACCTTCATAATATTTCATTACAACCAATCCAAAATCAAAACCACCAACGTCAGTAATTTCGTTTATTGTTTTCATAATATTAGTCTGAATCATATTTAAATAATTTTCATTACGAATTTCAGTCAATGAAATATTATTTTCTTCAGCTGTTTTAGTAACAACCTGCTCAATCCATTTTTCTAATAGTGTTGGCAATGCTCCACCTTCAGGCTTTGTCTGAATGGAAACATTATCCATAATAGCGGTATAAAGAGCAACCGCTTTTCCATCATTAGAATACAAACGATTATCCGGAGTAAAATCTGCGTTAGCTACAACAAATTTCTGCTTTAAGGCAACAGTATTTAGCAGGTGAAGCATAAAGGATTTTCCTGAGCCAAAATCACCAATCCAAAATTTTACCATGCTATGACCATTTTTGACATCATCTAAGGCAGTAAGAACTGCATTAATTTCTTCTGAACGGCCAACTGCAATATGCTGCACACCAATTTTTGGAACTACACCGCCAATTAATGAATTGATAATTGATGTCGCTTCTTTAGGTTTAATATTTTTTATCATTTTATAGAAATTTTTTGAAAATAGTCTGTGTTTATAATATAAAAATCATCATCTTCCTCAATTAATACATCGTCCAAAAAGTCATAACAAATGTCATTAATGCTTTCGATCAGTTGGTTTTTAAAAACTCCTTTGGATTTGGCAAACACTTCCAGTTCGGTTTGAGATACTGAAAAGTTGCTTTTCACAAATAGCTCTAATGTAGTTGCGTGTATTGCTGTAAAAGTTAATTCACTTAAAAAATTGGATTGATGGATTTCTTCGTTTTTTGTTTCTTTTAATTTTATAATGTTATTTTCGTCTTCTAAATCATCTTTTAAATATTCGTTCAAAAGTTCGACAGTTTCAGAATGTTTTTGTTGAACTTCATTTATTGAAGCGATATTAAGTTGTATTTTCTTTTTCTTAACTTCATATTCTTTAGAAACAGATTTTGATCGCTTCTCTAAACCTTTATAGCTTATTGTGTTTTTGGCTTCTTCAAAATCGGCTTTTAAGTATTCATTCAAGGGTTCGGCTGTTTCGGAATGTTGCTCTATAACTTCATCTGTTAATTTTCTATTGAGCTGTATTTTTTTTCGATTGATTTTATAAATTTCTGGAATTAGTTGTAGTGCTTTATTTAAATCCTTATCTTCAACTAATTCTTTTACAATTGCTTCAAAATTTGTCAACTGTTCTTTAGAATTAAATAAATTTCCGAGCATATACTTAGTAAGTTTTTTGTTTTTTATTATAGGAGATTTTAAATCATAATACAAATAATTAAGGTAAAACTGAATTGACAATTCTTTATCTACTCTACAAATAAATTTTGAGGCATCAAAATAAATATTTTGAATAGAAGAATTTTTAATATTGAAGTTTAAGAGTTCATTTATTGATTTAGCAAAATAGCTAGTGTCATTATCATAATTACTTGTTATATCATCATATTTAACTCTCCATCGAGTTGTAAAATAAGAGTTAAGTTCAATCTCTATTTCTTCGGTTGGTTTATTAATGTTTGAAATTTTAGAACTTATTGAATCATCTATCTTAGAAATAACGGTATTATAAAATTGAGAGTCATAAACAGAATTAATAAAATAAGTGTCGGTATTTCTTTTACCTTTAATGTCGTAGTATTCTCGAATAGCTTTGTCACATTTCTTAAAAATATGAACATAAAACTCATCAGTCGTTATTTTTTTTATACAATAATTATAATTTTGACTTCCCATTCTATATCTAAAATCCTTTCTAGCAATTATATCAGCCATTAACGACAATTCTTCTTCAAGGGATTTATTATTTCGAATTAAATTTTTTGTTAAATCTGAAAAAACAATTAAATACAGTTTGCATACTTCCAAAAAACAAAATTCTATGCTGCAAAAATTATCATTTGGATTTGTGAATTTATTTAAAAGATTAACTTCATCTACATTTAGATTGAGTTTGGTTTTATATTTATCTCCTGGTTGCCAATATTCATCATAAAAGTTATCATTAGAATTTGAATATTCTTTCTTTAATTCAAAACCATTATCCTTTTCTGTTTTTTTTATCAGAAAAGAATTTGCCTTACTTTTTGTATCAGGATAACATTTGCCTAAAGTATCAAATTGACTTTCTAATTTTGATAAATTTTTATGATTGTAATATTCATTCTGTAAATCATCTAACAAAACAAAAGCATAATTTATATTATTCTCTAAATCAAAATAGATAGAATTTAAAAAACTTTCTTTAAAAATACGATAGAATTCTTTCTGTTTAAATGATGTATCATTGATATTTGCATAGGCATATGAATATTGCATAGGCCATTTTGGAATACCTAATGCATATCTAATTAAAGTAATATTGGAAGTTATTTTGGAACTTTGCCCGGTAACATCTATGATTGAATCATCCGCTTCATATGAATTCACAGGTTTTCCGATGGTAATAGTAACCTTAATGTTCTTATTATTTATTTGGGAAACTTCATTTCGAAAGACATCATCGGTGTTATATTTATTAGTATGAGTATTGCTTTGTTTGGAGTTTTCATCATTACTAAATATAATATACATTACAAAGATTATTATTGCAATTATTAAGATTGTCATCATTTTTTTTAATTTTACAGTAAATCAGATTACCAATCGCATAGTTATACAACTTGCATTATTTTTTATCTAAGATTAAATTCTATTCTATTAACTGGACTAAAACCATTAATTTTATGAATTACCATTTCATTAGAAAAAGCCTGAATATTGTCTAATGGTTGGGTCAATCCAAAATTTATTTTTTGCATTATATCCGTGCTAAATAACACTGAAAGTATTACTTTTCTCTCGACCTTTCCATTTTGACAATTGACAATTTTTGCAATTGCATTTACTCTTGAATATTTATAGGGTAAATGAGCAAATACCTCCTTAGCAACTCTTAGTAAACAACTACAAACGTGTTGCTGATATAATTCATTAAATCTTGTTTTTGGCATATTTGTTCTAGATAATTTTCCTGTTGATGTTTGCTTTAACTCATAGTCAGGTATTATTTCAATACCGTTAATTGTCAAATCAATATCAATAAAATCATTTTCAATATTTATCTTAATCTGGTTTCCAATCTCTTCCATTTCAGAAAACGGATCAAAATATTCTAGAGCTTTCTTATAAGATTGAATATCATTTTTCACCACGCCAATACTTATCTCATTTAATTTATGCCAGTCTTTTAAACTTATTTGATATAAATTGTAAATTTCATCATTCTCAATTGAATCTTTAACTTTTGCTTGCTCTAGAAGCTGGTTAAGATTATTTATTTTCTTTGGAACTAGGCCTAATAATTTATCAAAAAAAGTAGGTTTAAAATTTTCCAATTCATCCGTAGCAAAATCTTCATTTTTATATTCTCTTAATGGTTCACTAGGCATTTCAGTATTTTTAATTTTATGCCAATCAATTAGAGGAGTAGATTTTAAGTGGATTGTTTTTAAATTTAAAATAACTTTTTTCCAATCATTTACTGCCTTATAAGCATTCTGTGTTTCTATCGTTTTTTGACGTACTTTCTCCTGCCGGCGTTGATTTGCTTCATAAGCCCTTAATGTTTTATATGTAGTCATTCGTTCGTTTTAAAAATTAGCTCTTAGCTCTAGAAACCTCAACAAGCATCTCAAATATATAAACAAAATGCCACAAAATAATTATTATAAAAATTCTACTGTATCTATTTTATTGAATGAATTGATAAAATTTAAATTACTACGTCAAATTTATGGTGAACAAAATTATAATCATTACGGTTTTCCGTAGTTAGACCAAATTTCTTTGCAAATCAAGAACCCTTCATTGCATTCTTATACGGTACTACCTCAAATCTCTATCAAACTTTCTCTATAATTAGATCCAAACAACTTTAAATTAGATTAATATTGATAGGTAAAGACCCATGTGAAAAAGAATTATCCCGACCCAAAATATTCCAAAATCCGCGCTCTGTCCTCATTCTCTTTATCATTTTTGTGATAAAGCTCAATAAATACAATGCGTTCTTCTTGCTTGAAATGCGCATAAACCAATCGTAGACCTGAGTTAACCCCTTTTCCTTTCAAGGATTTACAGGCAATCTTTTTTATTCTTATCACACATACATCGATACCTAGATTATCAATTCTGTAACTAAAAGGTGGTCTATCCTCAGGAAGTATTTCTAAAACACTTTTTACTGTTTCAATATCATCAACTAAGGTTCGGTACTTCTTTAAAAGATTTTTAAAATCCTTTTTATAGGGAGCAATCTCTTCAAATACTATCATAACTCGTCCTCTTCTTGGTAGTTCCTAACTGAGAATGGTAGTTCACGATAAAAAGCCAGTTCATAATTGATGTCTTCTCCTTCTTTTGAAAACAACCACGGCATGTCCTTATAGGCATAGTTACTTATCGCAGTAGCCGACCAATCACTCATTTGTTCAACAACTCTATCAATAACCTCTTTTTCACTTGCCATCAATAGTGTCAAATCGGCTTTTTGCATTGGGATATATCGGGTTTGTGGATAGCCGTGATACTCCATTTTCAATAACTGAATCTGATTATTTTCAATCATGTCACTGAGAATGCTATCTAAATTTTGGGGAATTGGACCAAAAGGTAATTTTCTATAAGTAGCCCCTGTCATTTGCTCTTCATACAATTCATAATAATTGAAATCTGAAAAATAGAGCAACTTATACAAGACCGTTTCCCCAACATTGGGTTTTCCTGCGCAGTGTTCCAAAATGTACAGCAAAATATTTTTCATTTTACCAACATTCAATTTAGGCACAGAAACTCTTTCGGCTACCGTTTCCTCTACTACTTCTTCAATACTGATCGAAGTTGCTACTGAAAAATTTTCAGACATAAAGTCGTCAAGAGAAAAGTGGAGCACTTGCGCAAACTTTTGCAACTCTAATACATTCAGACTTCTTTTCCCCAATTCAATTTGAGTCAAAGAGGGTCTAGAAATACCTATTCGCTTCGCTAAATCTTCTTGAGAGAATTGTTTTCTCTTTCTAAGCGCAACAATTCGTTTTCCTATTTGATCTTGTGAAATTTGAAACATCATGATTTTGACTACTTTAGTTACTTCACAAATATACAAATGTTTTAATTACGAACGCAACATTGATTCAAAATAGAACAAACTGATATTTTGTAACTGTTAAAGTTCTAATCGAAATTGCAAATTGCCTTTAAGCCTTGACATTTCCTATCGATTGGGAGCAGGAATAGCTTTAAAAAAAAAAGACAAAATTTATTCTTAAAACTGAATTTTTAGACCAAAAAAAGAAGTATTTTTACGGAACTTTAGATACAAATAAAAACCAAATTGACATTACAATTACCCTTATTGTCAGTTTATTAGAGTGCAAAAACAACACAAATTAATGAAAGAAAAGGTAAAAGAGACGATGAGTTCAGAGAAAGAAGCCAAATTAAAAGCGTTGCAATTAACGCTTGATAAATTAGACAAAACCTACGGAAAAGGTACGGTGATGAAGATGGGGGACAAAGCAATTGTGGAAGTCGAAACCATTTCTTCAGGTTCTTTGGGTATCGATTTAGCCTTAGGAGTAGGCGGTTACCCAAGAGGTCGTATCATTGAAATTTATGGTCCAGAATCTTCTGGTAAAACAACTTTGACACTTCATGCGATTGCTGAAGCTCAAAAAGCAGGCGGAATCGCTGCTTTTATTGATGCTGAGCACGCTTTTGATAGAGGATATGCAGAAAAATTAGGCGTTGATATTGAGAATTTAATCATCTCACAACCTGATAACGGGGAGCAAGCCCTTGAAATTGCTGAGAACTTAATTCGTTCTGGGGCAATTGATATCGTGGTTATTGACTCGGTTGCTGCTTTGACACCAAAGAGTGAAATTGAAGGCGAAATGGGTGATTCCAAAATGGGATTACATGCTCGTTTGATGTCTCAAGCTTTACGTAAATTAACAGGAACAATTAGTAAAACAAACTGTACTGTTTTCTTCATCAACCAGTTGAGAGAGAAAATTGGAGTAATGTTTGGGAATCCAGAAACAACTACGGGTGGTAACGCCTTGAAGTTTTACGCTTCGGTACGTTTGGATATTCGTCGTTCTACTCAAATTAAAGATGGTGACAACGTTCTTGGAAACAGAACGAAAGTTAAAATCGTTAAAAATAAAGTTGCACCACCTTTTAGAACAGCTGAATTTGACATCATGTATGGTGAAGGAGTTTCAAAAACTGGTGAAATATTAGATTTAGCCGTTGAATTTGAAATCGTGAAAAAAGCAGGTTCTTGGTTTAGCTACGGTGAAACCAAATTGGGTCAAGGTCGTGATGCAGTGAAAACTTTAATCAAAGACAACCCAGAATTGGCAGATGAACTAGAAGTAAAAATCAAAGCTAGAATTAAAGAATTGGCTGATGCTTAACTAACTTATATAATTATAGAAAATGCCCGAAATTGATATTTCGGGCATTTTTTATGTTTTATTTTCTAAAGTAAGCTTGCTTGGAGGAAGAGTAAGCGATCAATTGATTTAAGATTACCTCTCTAGTTTGCTCTCGAACGGATTTTCTATCCAAAGGTATTTTTCCTTGAGTTGCTATTGGAGTATGAATTTTTGCACGCATAATACCTGGAGAACCACTGAAAAAAGAATAGGAAAATCGTTTTTTATTGTCGGCAAAAGTAATGGGCAAAATTGGAATTTGATGTTCTATCGCCAAGCGGAAAGCACCATCTTTGAAAGTGTCTAATACCAATGATTCATCCTCTGGAACACCACCTTCTGGAAAAATGCAGACACTCAGTCCTCTGCTTAATCTCATTTGAGCTTGTTTGAAAACCTCATTTTTACTTTTAGTACAATTTCTATCTACTAAAATACAGGTACGTTTATAGAAAAATCCAAACAACGGAATCTTTGCCAATTCTTGTTTACCTACAAAAACAAAAGGATTTTTTACTACAGCCAACATCAACATTATATCGGTCATGGAGGTATGATTGGCTACAATCATATAGCTTTTTTTGGGATCTAACTTGTAATCTCTTTTGACTACATAATAAAAACCCATACAAAAAAGGATAAACTTAGCCCAAATGCGGGCCATCTTAAAATAGTATGGATATCCTTTGTATGAAAGGATAGAAAGAACCAAAAATGGAAACATAATCAAGATAGGAATGGCCATTACTACATAAAACCAAATCCTCCAAAGTGTCCAAAAAATAATTTTTATCCCTTTCATAAGCTCAAAAATAAGGAATAGTACGTTAGTTTTACCAAAAACAATTAAATTTGGGAACAATTAGAATTTAAAAAAATCAATTACCGTTTTATTTGTAAAATAAGAGTGCCACTGAGTGAATGACTTTTATAGTTAAGCTCCTTTTTTTCTCTTTACTAAATTATAACTATTTACAAATCATTCGATACAGAAAATTACATAATGGCAAAAATACTTACTGGTGTACAAAGTACAGGAACACCACATTTGGGCAATCTATTGGGAGCAATCATCCCTGCAATCGCATTATCAAACAATCCAGAAAACGAATCGTTCTTGTTTATAGCCGATTTGCATTCTATTACTCAAATAAAAGATGGTGTAACTTTAAGCAACAATACCTACAGTACCGCTGCAGCTTGGCTTGCTTGTGGTTTGAATGTTGATAAAGTTACTTTTTATAGACAATCTGATGTACCACAAACCACAGAATTAACATGGTATTTGAGTTGCTTTTTTCCGTTCCAAAGATTGACTTTGGCACACTCTTTCAAAGACAAAGCCGATCGATTGGATGATGTAAATGCTGGATTATTTAGTTATCCAATGCTTATGGCTGCCGATATTTTATTGTACGATGCCGAAATAGTACCGGTAGGAAAAGATCAATTGCAGCACCTTGAAATCACTCGTGATGTAGCTTCGCGTTTCAACCATCAAATGGGAGAAACTTTTGTTTTACCCGAAGCTAAGATCCAAGAAAATGGTATGCTGATCCCAGGGACAAATGGTGGTAAGATGAGCAAATCGGCCAATAATCTCATCAATATCTTTTTGGACGATAAAACACTTCGCAAGCAAGTCATGTCTATTGAAACCGACAGTACCCCACTTGAAGAGCCTAAAAATCCAGATACTTGCAACTGTTTTGCAATCTATTCTCTATTAGCTAGCGAAGAACAACTTGCAACAATGAGAGCCAACTACGAAGGCGGGAATTATGGTTACGGTCATGCCAAACAAGCTTTGTTTGAATTGATTGTAGAAAAATTCAAAACCGAAAGAGAAAAATATAACTACTACATGAATAACCTTCTTGAGGTAGATGCATTATTGGAAATCGGAGCCAAAAAAGCATCGGCAGTGGCTACAGGTGTTTTGAAAAGAGTAAGAGAAAAATTAGGGTTTGGGGTCTAATTTCAAACACAAATACCTTTAGAGTATTATTTTAGAAGCACGATTTTGAATATTCAAATTGTGCTTTTTTTACTTAAAATTGGTTTTTATTTTGTCTATCACTTCTTGAACTGAAATCGTTCTCATAGCGTCTTCATAACCTGGAACTATCTTATTACCATAAACCGAAGTGGGTAATAATGGATATTGCTTTCGATCCGGAAT
Organism: Flavobacterium psychraerolatum; assembly: GCF_025960985.1. Taxonomy (GTDB): domain Bacteria; phylum Bacteroidota; class Bacteroidia; order Flavobacteriales; family Flavobacteriaceae; genus Flavobacterium. Next base: position 35,622 of record NZ_JAOQMX010000002.1, read on the forward strand.
TAATGAATTGCTCAACGGCTGATTGAAGGGCATAAAACCAGCATAAGGATGTGTAGCTCCCCAAAGTGTAACTACCTTCACTCCTAGCATGGCGGCTATATGTGCATTACCAGAATCCATAGAAAGCATGACCTGTAGATTACTGATTAATTGTAGTTCTTCTTGAAATTTAACTTTGCCTGCTACATTGATGACATTAGTTTTATTTTTTGCAAAAGCATCTAAAATATCTATTTCTGACTTTCCACCTCCAAAAAGTAATATGGTATTTTCTTTATTTTTAGACAATTCATTAATCACTTCTTGCATCAAGTCTAGAGGATAGACCTTGGATGCGTATTGTGCAAAAGGAGCGATTCCGATTAAGTTTTCAACACCTTGTGTCATTTTTAATAAATCGGCGCTTAAAATTGCTTTTTCTGGAAAAATTGGCTGTTTGAGATCAATGGTAAAACCTAGTTTTTGAAAAACTTGCTGATGATTTTCGAACATAGTTGGTAATGGTTCAAAAACTTTATTATCGGCTCGTGTAAGGGCTTTTTTTCCAACACGCCCTTTATTTACAGCAGCGACTGTTTTCCTGCTTAAAGCGAATAAAGTACGAACAACCTTGGAACGCAATACATTGTGTAAATCGGCAAAAACGTCAATTTGTAAAGCGCTTAATTCTCGATACAACTGCACCAAACCTAGAAAACCTTTGTGTTTTTCTTTTTCGTCGAAAGCAAAAAAACTAAGATTAGGAATTTCATCAAAAAAAGGTTTAAAAAAAGGTCGTGAAATTACAGTAATTTTCACATCTGAATATTGTGTTACCAAAGCGCGTAAAACAGGTACCGTCATGGCGACATCTCCCATTGCGGATAGTCTCATGACGGCTATATGTTGTGGCTTTTGTGACAATTCCTGTCTCAAATTACTTCTTTCCTTGGTACAAAACAGGATTCAATTCATCATCATTGTACATTTTCATTTGTTTGTACACTTTCATGAATTTTTCTCCGTTTTCAATATCCGTCAACAAATCTTCAATAGCAGTTGATAAATCAGTTCTTTGTTCCAAAAGAATATTTAATTTTTCTTGACACTTGTCTCTATGCTCTTGTGAGGCTTCAGCACGAGTAGCCTCTTCGTTCATATGATAGATTTTTAAAGCCAAAATTGACAACCTATCAAATGCCCAAGCTGGACTTTCAGAGTTAATTTTAGCACCTACTTTAGCTTCTACTTTGCTGTATTTTTGCAAAAAGTAACCATCAATATATTCAACCATATCGGTACGCTCTTGGTTGGAAGCATCAATTTTACGCTTCAAGATCAATGCTGCTACTGGGTCGATATTGGGGTCACGTATAATATCTTCATAATGCCATTGCACGGTATCAATCCAGTTTTTCAAATAAAGCAAATGCTCAAATTGATCTTTTGGAAAAGGATTGTTTATGGGCTGATCAACATTATCAAATTCATGATAATCTTTTATACTTTGTTCGAAAACGGAATACGCTAGTTTTGAAAACATATCTTTTTATTTAATAGTCACAAAGATACTTTTTATACTTTTATAAAAAAACTACATTTGAACTTTCTAATTCTAATTTTATAAAGTCATTCTTACCTATGCAAATTCACCATTTATCTGAAAAAAATAGCGTCTTAAATCATTTTCTAGGACAAATACGAAATGTAAACATCCATACTGACCGTATGCGTTTTCGCCGTAACATAGAACGTATTGGCGAAATTATGGCCTATGAAATCAGTAAAGATTTAGTCTATAAAGCTGTAGAGATCCAAACACCACTTGGAACAAAAAAAACTAGTGAAATCAATCATCCTATCGTTGTGGCTTCTATTTTAAGAGCTAGTCTTCCCTTTCATCAAGGAATATTGAATTATTTTGATGAGGCAGAAAATGGTTTTATTTCGGCAGCACGTTACCCTACTGATGAAGGTGATTCTTTTGAAATTAAAGTAGAATATGAAGCTATTGCAGACATCACCTCCAAATATGTTTTATTGGTAGATCCAATGTTAGCAACGGGACAATCTATTGTAGCCGTATTCAATAAATTAATTGAAAAAGGATATCCAAAAGAAATTCATCTTGCCGTTGTGATCGCTGCCCCAGAAGGAATTGCACTTCTCGAACAAGAATTACCCGATAATTGTCACTTATGGGTTGCTGCAATTGATGAGCGATTAAACGAACATTTTTATATTGTACCTGGCTTAGGAGATGCAGGAGACCTAGCTTATGGCCCTAAGTTATAGTTGAGAGAAAAAAGCAAACAGACTACATAGAATCAAAACTCCCAACACCATTTCCTGCTTTAACTTCAACTGTGGAATCTCGATGTGATTGGTCGCCATAATGGCCAAGGGAGCAACTGTGAAAATTAATAAATTATTACTTTTATTAGGCGAAACAATATAAATAATAACTGCAATAAAAAAAGATGCTATAATCGTTTTATAGGTTGAATGTGTAATCACTGGTTTTGATGAAAAGGTTAAAAATACAGATATCACAAAAAACATAGCGATTGTAGCATAAATAGATAAAGCCGCATTTTGATAATTATTGGTAAAATAGTCTAGTGAAAAACTTGTAGAAATACTTTTATCAATATAAGTTATGACATCAATATCGAGTAAAATAGCGACAACCGAAAACATTATCCCAGATGTAAACAAAGCTATAAAAGGTAAAAACCAGTTTCTGTAATCACGAGCAACATGAAATATTATAGAGATAAAAACCAAAGCAAGGTATAATATACACCAAAACTGAAATAAAGAAGCTACAAATATCCATAACGAAGCATCAAATATTTTTTCTTTTGATGCTTTCAAAGAATGTAATGAGATCAAACGTCGAAGTGCTAATAATACAAAAAGATTAGCAAAAACAAGTCTGAAGTCATCCCATAAACTTGGAAAAAAAAGAAAAAACAACAGATAAAAAAATATGGCATAACAACTATCTTTTGAAAGTCCATTTTTCTTAGTAACGAAATTGGTAATAAATACTGAAGCCACTATGGCAAATAATATTACAACCTTTTTTATGATTAAAATAGTTGAATTTACCCATAAAACATCTTGAATTTGATAGATAGAAAAGAAAACCAATATCAAAATTACTACCAAGGAAAAATTTAATGGTGTAGATTTCTTAAAAATGCTTGTTATCATAAGGATATTTTATACTTTTGTGATTGTAAATATAATACTTGTTTAAAAAGGAAAGGGTTAAGTTGAAAAAGATTCTTTTAAAAAAAATATTTACAAACGAATTAAAATATAAAACAATATAATTTTATCGATATGAAAACATTTTTAGAAGGTATTCAATACTTATTCGTAAACATCTTATTTGCTCCTTTAGATTTTTTACGTTCACTTGAATTAAGAACTTGGTTTGGTGCTAATACTATTAACTGGATTTTCATGGCAATTTGTGCAGCTGCATTGGTTTACTGGGTCAAACAATTAAGAATTTTTGATCAAGCAGGAACAGAAACTCAAGATACTACAGCACATTCATTCTTGAAATAAAAACAAAATCCTCAATCTTTACAACAGATTGAGGATTTTTTTTATTCCTTAAAGTAGATCGTTTCCAATATCTCTTCTATAATTCTTTTTCTCAAATTGAATTTTATCCACATTTGCATACGACTTTTTCAAAGCTTCTTGAAAACTATCTCCGTATGAAGTAATTGCCATTATGCGACCACCATTGGTCAATACAGTATCACCATCAAGTTTTGTACCTGCATGAAAAACAATCGAATCAGTTACATTTTCTAGTCCGGTAATTACTTTCCCTTTTTCAAAATCTTCAGGATATCCTCCAGAAACAAGCATTACTGTTGTTGCACTTCTTTCATCTATTTCAAGCGTAATTTCGTCTAGCTTTTCATTGGCTACAGCCAAAAATAACGCTACTAAATCTGTTTTTAATCTTGGTACTACAACTTCTGTCTCTGGATCACCCATTCGAACATTGTATTCAATTACGATTGGCTCATTATTGACATTGATTAAACCTATAAATACAAAACCTTTGTACTCAATACCATCTTTTTGAAAACCTTCAATGGTAGGTTTTACAATACGTGTTTCTATTTTTTCCATTAACACAGCGTCAACATACGATACTGGAGAAACTGCTCCCATACCACCTGTATTCAATCCTGTGTCTCCTTCGCCAATGCGTTTGTAATCTTTGGCAGTTGGCAATATTTTATAGTTTTTTCCATCGGTAAGTACAAAACAACTCAATTCTATACCGTCTAGAAACTCCTCGATAACGACTTTTGAACTTGCAGCACCAAATTTTTGACCCACTAGCATATTTCTCAATTCTTCTTGCGCTTCGGCTAGGTCATGAATAATCAAAACTCCTTTTCCAGCAGCCAAGCCATCAGCTTTCAATACGAAAGGCGGCTTTAAAGTTCCCAAAAATGTACAACCTTGTTCCACAGTCTCAGCTGTAAAACTATCATATGCAGCAGTTGGAATATTGTGTTTTACCAAAAATTCTTTGGCAAATTCTTTACTTCCTTCTAGTGTAGCACCCAATTTTGATGGACCAATAACCGGGATTTGACTTAATGCTTTATCATTTTTAAAAAAATCAAAAATACCTTTTACTAATGGATCTTCTGGACCTACAACAACCATTTCAATTTTTTTGTCCAAAACCAAAGCTTTTACGGCTTCAAAATCAGTTGGACTAATCGCTACATTTGTTGCAATAGAAGCTGTTCCTGCATTTCCTGGAGCTACAAAAAGTGTATCACAAAGCGGACTTTGAATCATTTTCCAAGCAAAAGCATGCTCTCTTCCTCCAGAACCTAATAGTAAAATATTCATCTGTATTTTTTTTTAGTAAATTATTTCATTCTTAAAATGATCCTGCAAAAATAATTGGTTTTAAATCTAATACCAATTATAATGATTACTAAATACTAAATTAAACAGATAATCTTAAAAATCCTTTTAGGAATGGAGATAGAATGCCAATAACTTTTTAATGTTTATTTAAAAAATTATGCATTAGAATATGCTTAATTGTCTGTATAATATTAATTTTGGATAAAAATTGTTTCATGTTTTCTCTCTTTGACTTATCCTTACAACTCAATCGCTTTCCAATAAAGAAGGCTAAGGGTGACTTGCAAACAATAGTCACTTTACCCAAAAATGAAAAAATTATTTTTATCGAAAGTCAAAAAAAAGCTATTGTTGACTACCATTTACAAAACAATTCATTTTATAAAAATTTACTAGGACAATCGGGATTCACCACCTGGGAGGCACTTCCGATTTTGAATAAAAGCAACCTTCAACAATCTTTACAAACAAGACTTTCAAAAGGGTTTACTTCAAAAAATAGTTATGTCAATAAAACTTCTGGATCTAGCGGAACCCCATTTGTTTTTGCCAAGGACAAGTACAGCCATGCCTTAACTTGGGCATCCAACTACATGCGTTTTGGCTGGCATAATATCAACCTCAACAGTGCATATCAAGCTCGATTTTACGGCATTCCAAAGGATTTTTTTGGCCGGAGCAAAGAACGTTTCAAGGATTTTTTGAGCAATCGTTATCGGTTTTCTGTTTTTGATCTATCTGACGAGAAATTAGAAGCATTTTTAATCCAATTCAAACAAAAACGCTTTGACTATATCAATGGCTACACTAGTAGCATTGTTTTGTTTGCTAAATTTTTACAAAGAAAAGAGCTTGTCTTAAAAGATGTTTGTCCTAGTTTGAAAGTATGTATAGTCACCTCTGAAATGCTTTTTGAAACTGACAAAATTCTACTAGAAAAACATTTTGGAATCCCCATTGTCAATGAATATGGAGCCTCTGAGTTAGATTTGATTGCATTTGAAAATAAAAATGGAGAATGGCAAATCAATACCGAAACACTATTTGTTGAGATCTTGGATGAACACGATGCTATAGTACCATACGGTCAATCTGGTCGCATTGTTGTGACATCACTATTCAATAAAGCACATCCTTTTATACGTTATGATTTGGGAGATATAGGCACGTTGGATGAAAAAAGTACTCCTCAAAAGCCTATTTTAAAACAATTAATTGGACGGACAAATGATATCGTACACTTTCCGAGTGGAAAAAAATCCGGTGGATTAGTATTTTACTACGTGACCAAAAGCATAATTGAAGATGGCGGAAATATAAAAGAATTTGTAATCAAACAAACCACAATTAACAATTTTACAATTGAATATGTTAGTGCAAACGAACTTACAAAAACTGAAATTATAACAATTGAAAAAGCAATTGAACTGTATTTGGAACCCCACTTGAAGTTTGATTTTATTCGAAAACAATGTCTACAAAGAACCCAAAGAGGTAAACTAAAGCAATTTACGTCTGAGCTGGTACTTTCTTGATGTAAAAAGGTTTTATCATTAATTGTGTAACTAAAAAAATCATCATACAGCTTAATGCCATAATCCAATTGTAACGGTGATATTGCTTATATACAGCAAAATTATGTTTAACCAAATCTATTTTTGATGCAGAAATTGAATTTGCTCTTACTCTATAAATGGCTAGACTTTCAGGAACGGCCTTTGCCATTTTTATTTTTTTTAGAAGGGTTAACCAATGCATCCAATCTTGGCGTTTGCGCTTGGATAAGATTTCAATTTTACCAAAAAAATCTGTGTCATAAATCCCGGTCAAGTTACCCACGTAATTGCAAAAAAACAATTGTCGATAGGATAAATTTTGAGGAGGAACTACGCTTAAATTTAGTAAGTCACCTTCTTCATTCATACAATCATAAGCTGAAAAAGTAAATGGAATGGCATTGGTTTGCATAAAATTGAGCTGCTTTTGAAGCTTATACGGCTTCCATAAATCATCTGCATCCAAGAAGGCTATATACCTGCCCGTAGCATGTATAAGAGCCGTATTTCTAGCAACACCTGTTCCTGAATTTTTAGAAAGTTGAAACCACTTGATCCTAGCATCAGATTGGGCTATTTTTGAAATTAGAGCTACCGTTTGATCTGTAGAGGCATCATCAACGATAATAATTTCCCAATTTTGAAACGTTTGGTTTTGTACCGATAAAAGAGCATCGGCAATAAATTTTTCAGAGTTGAAAGTAGGAATTAGGATAGACACCAATGAATTTTCCATGTTAAAAAGCTTTTTCGTCTCCTACAAAAATATCAATTACCGTTTGAAATATGATTTTGACATCCAAATATAAGGACCAATTTTCAATATAAAAAACATCGTACTTAATGCGGTTTTCCATATCTTTTTCGTTGTTTATTTCACCTCGGAAACCACTTATTTGGGCTAAACCGGTAATCCCAGGTTTAACACTATGTCTTACAAAGTATTTTTTGATTTTGTTTCGATATGCATTATTGTGTACCCATAATTGCGGTCTGGGTCCTACGATTGACATATCCCCCAATAATACATTAAAGAATTGTGGCATTTCGTCCAAACTTGTTTTCCGCAAAAATTGACCTATTTTGGTGATTCTAGGGTCATTTTTTATGGTTTCATGTTCTGTACTTTGGTTCATAACCATAGAACGAAACTTGTAGCAACAAAACTCTTCTTGGTTGATGCCTGGACGTCCTTGTTTGAAGAGAACGGGCCCTTTCGATTCTAACTTTATTAATAGTCCTATCAATGGAACAGCCCATGACAAGATAAAAACAATGACAAGTAATGAAAAAGCAATATCAAAACAACGTTTTACAAATTGGATTTCGGGTTGGTTTAAAACACTCTTTGTAAGGGAAAGTACTGGAAAAAGTTCGTAATATTCCATTTTTAAATTCTTCGAAAAAATATCCTTTGTGTCTGGTATAAACTTTAGATTCCTATTGTTCTCAGACATAAATTCAACTAGATTTTTCATTTTTTCATTCGAAATATCGCTTAGAGAACAATATACCTCATCGACATTGTTTTTGAGTACAAATTCTTTAACATCATCGTAATTACCAATAATTTCCTCATTTACTTTCTTATCTGAAAAGAAACCTAAAAAATGGTATCCATAATTCACATTGGTGTCAAACAACTTTTTTAACTTAATGGCTTGAGAACTGTATCCAATGATCACAGTTCTTCTATAATTACTTCCTGTAATGAGTCGGTATTCCCTAAGTAGAAAAAATAACACAAACTTGGCCAGTGCTACAGACAATGTACTGAGTATAAAAAACTCAATAATAATCCATTGATTAAAGGCTTGATTGGCTATGAATGGGAAGTAAACTACTGCTAGTAATAAAAATACAACTTGTTGTTTTGTAATTTTAGAAAAAATTTCGATCTGAGTTGTAAAACGATACACTTGATAAAATTTGCTAAAGAAAGCCACTATGCACCAACTAAATAGCAAATAAATAACATAATTACTCGTATTGAAAGAGAGTCCATTGAACAATAAAAGGCTCAATATGACAATAATTAGTAAATCAATAATAATACTAATTGGCCTAATGTATTTTGAATATCTTCCTATACGAGTGTATTTCATGCTTTATACTATCCGATTTTTGGACACAATTACAATATTGCGTTCTAAAATCTTTGGTTTTTTTTCTGGTTACAGTTACAAATAAAAGCTAAAAATTATTTTACTGCTCCAAGATTTGTTCTAAAATTTTGATAGTGATTAAATAAGTTGGTTTTACCCCTGTTGTTCCCAATCCTCCAGATGCCAAGGTACTTCCTGTTTCCAATGGGTTGTCTGAGGCATAATATGCATAACGGACTTTGACATCCTTTGGGATACTTTTTCTAATTTTGGACGCAGATTGAATAGCCTTTTGATAATAAGAACCTTCCATTTCTAGTCCGATTACACCCCATGTTGAGTCGTGAAAGAACTTTAATAAATCTCTATTTTGTAGTGATGTTCCAAGAACGGTTACCATTGGTCCCGAGAAAACCTCAATACCATTGCCTTCAAACATTTCAGCAGATAATTCATTTTCAAAAAAGTAATTGTCTGCAGTACCTTCATTGATGTGTGCATTTGGAATCATAATATCTCCTTTTCCACCTTCTAGAATGCCGGCTTTCCCCATGATTGACACAGATTCTACATTCAAGAAAGTTTCTTTTTTGTATGGTTTCAGCAATTCATCAATAGTTTCATAGGCTTGTTCTCCAAACGCATAATCCATTACAATAAGTACTGGTTTTTTCTCCGCTGCTGCTCCTGTTGGAAAAGAAGTATTCTCCCAATTGATTTTGGCTGTATCAAAAATTTGTACATCAATATTGGTTCCTGAGGTATCTGGTAACGAAATCATTCCATTTTTGAGTGCAATTTCTTCTACCTTGCTTCTTAATTCTTTTCCTTCAGATTTACTAAGTTCTTCGTATATTCCAAAATCACTCATACCTTTGAATTTAGATTTCAATGCAGGACAAGCAAAAATGGAATTCATCACCGAGTGCATATTTGCACTGATGACGTGAATAGGTCGATCCAAAAGGTTATTGGTTTTCAATACCTCCTTAATGTGTGTAGCCCAAATGTCACCGTGAATGTGGTGTCCCAAGCGTTCTCTTAAAATAGGGCTAAATGTGATTGTTCTTTTGGTATTTTCGGTTATCTCTTCTATAGCCAATTTACCTAACCAATAAATGATTTGTAAAAAGCGATCTGGAGCAGCTTCTGTTCCAAAATCGTCATATATATCTGAGATATCTTCAAAGGTTCTCCCTAGAATATTTGCAGCATGAGAAATTGCTTTTTCTCTATCAATCAAGGTTAGTTTTTTCTTTTGAGAAACTGCTTGTTCAAGTTTTTGCCAATCTCTAGAAATTTCGCCAGTCTCATCCAATAACACATGGTATCTAATTTTGTGTGATTCGATAAAAATAAAGGTAAGGTGTGTTAAGATATCATAAATATCAGATCTCCCACGAGTGATTTCAATATGCATCAAATCATCATCAATACGGTAACAATTACGTCTACGTTTTGGTGGAATTATTGCTTTGAAGTGTGATTTATCATAGCCTTCATGTGAAGTCAAATTAATAAAACGACATTCTTCTATTCCAATTGGGAGGCGTTCGATAACATATAATAGTCCTTTTAGTTCTACTTTTTCGTCAGCTATATGGCCATATATTTCTGGTCGTAACATTAACAATGCTTCTCTCAAACTATCACCAGAAACTCCCATAGGTTTATAAAAACCTCGGTTGAATAAATGGCGCATGGTAATATATAATTTCTCAATAGCGGCAGATGATTCTTGTGCTCTTGTGATGGTTAAATTTTTTGTTTCTTTCATATTTATCTATTTTTAAAAACTGCTTTTTTATTAAAAAATTCCATTTGTATAAACGTATGGAATCAATTTAGTACTTATCAGTTATCATTTAGACCTCTTTTTGGTCTATATTATTGTTTTTAAAACATCAACTATTTTTCTATCGTTGGCCAATCGAGGTACTTTATTTTGACCACCAAGTTTACCAATTGATTTCATATATTCTTGAAAACCATTTTTGGCTACTTTGGTGATAATGACTTTTTGCAAAATGTTACCTACTATCAAGTCGTCATAATAACTATTTTGTTTGCGCATGGCATTGTCAATTGCTATTGCGAAGGTACTCCAATTGCTGGGTTCATTTTCAAATTCTATAAACCATTCATGATACGGTAAGCCAGAAATCGGATTAATCTGCGGTGCTACTGTAAATTCATTTACGCGAACATCCGTTCCAGCCATTGCTTCTTGTAAAGAGTATTCTACTTCTTTGCCTATTACATGTTCTCCAAAAGCAGAAATGTAATGCTTAATACGTCCAGAAACAATGACACGATACGGTTTTAAGCTGGTAAATTGTACCGTATCTCCAATATTATAGCCCCATAGACCGGCATTGGTCGAAATGATCAATACATAATTGACTCCCAATTCTACTTCGCCAATCGTATATCGCCTTGACTTATTTGTAAAGAATTCATCACTTTTTATAAATTCATAAAACATACCGGAATTCAAAAGCAATAACATCCCTTTCTCTGTTTGGGAATCTTGGTAGGCAAAAAATCCTTCAGAGGCTGGAAACAATTCGATACTAGGAACTTTACGCCCAATGAGGTTTTCAAATTTTGCTCGGTAAGGTTCGTAATTCACTCCGCCATAAATAAAGAGGTTGAAATTTTTGAATATCTTTCCTACGGGCTTCCCCCCTTTTTCGTGTAGTTTCTCAAAATACATTTGTACCCATGATGGAATTCCAGAAATCACCGTCATATTTTCATTGATGGTTTCATTAACGATGGCATCTATCTTGGCTTCCCAATCTTCCATACAGTTGGTTTCCCAAGATGGCATGCGGTTTTTTTGCAGGTATTTGGGAACAAAATGCGCTACGATTCCAGAGAGTCTTCCAAATTGTATTCCGTATTTTTCTTCCATAAGGGGACTACCTTGTAGGAAAATCATCTTTCCAGAAACAAAATTAGCCTTGCCTGTTTCGTGGATGTAATGCAAAATTGCGTTACGAGCTGCTTCAATATGGTATGGCATGGATTCTTTGGTGAGCGGGATGTATTTGGCTCCCGAAGTGGTTCCAGAGGTTTTGGCAAAATACAAAGGTTTGCCTGGCCAAAGGATATTTTCTTCACCATGAACTACTTTTTCGACATAGGGTTTTAAATCCTCATAATCCCGAATGGGAACTTGTGCTGCAAAATCTTGGTAATTTTTGATAGTGTCAAAATGATGGTCTTTTCCAAATTGGGTATTTTGCGCTGTTTTTAATAAGGACTTAAAAACAGCTTGCTGAGTGGCCACAGGATTTGTTGCCCAAAGTTGTGTTTTTTTGAACACCATTTTGGCAAATATTTTGGCTGCTGCTGATTTTATAAACATGCTATTTTTGTTTTTTGGTGGTTTGTCCTTTTGTTTTAGACAACTGTACTGCTTTTTTCTCCTCTGCGTCTATCTTGGCTCTCAGCTTCAATTCTTCTTCGGAAGGGTTAAGATTGCGTTGTGGAACGGATTCTTGATCTCTATTTAAGATAGAATCTTTGTTGAACTTGGCATACTCTAATTGTCCGTTGAGTACTTTTTGAATGGATTGAATGTAGGCTTCGTTTTTCTTTAAAGCTTGAGTCAATGAATCTGATTTGAGTGCCAACTCGGTTGCATCCCTTTTTAATTGTGAAGATGAATAGCCTGGTATGTATTCTCTTAAAGGGGTAAAGGCAATTATAAAGGTTGTGATCGAAATTAATAATATAGCTCCCAAAGAGGCGACGACAAAGACATTCATTAATGTCAATCGGAGTGAAAATATTTCTTCAAAAGTTTCTTCATTCAAAATCACCAAACGGTTTTTTGTGAATAATTTACTGTGAAGTTTTTTGCGTTTCAATCTTTTTTTGGACATTTTGTTTTCTATTGGACACAAATATAATAATTAATGTAAACCAAACGACTTTCGAAAATGATTGTTGTTTTTAAAAACACATAAGCACTAGTAATGTTGTTGTTAAATGACTGAGTGTCTTTTTTTCCTATAGTATAAAACACTCTTTTTATTGTATTTGTATCTAATTTTTAAAATAGGTAAGAAATTAAATATTAAATAAGTCTTGTTATAAATTGTTGAAACTAAAAATAGTTTGATGCGTAATGTTAATTAAAACGTTGACGGTCTAGTAATATACATTTACAATCGTTGAATAGTACGTTTTGAATTTAAAATAGCCCCTTTTTAGGCTTAGGGTCGATCGCATGAGGGATAGAAGCTGGCTACCGAAGTAGCGCGGATAGCCCGACAGCAGTAGTGCAAGGGGCATTGTGAGCGCAAACATATGGAGCCCCTTGTACTACTGGTGGCATGCCCAAATGCAGTTTATGATGTTATTTTTAATAAAGTTTTAACTAGTTGGATTATAAATAAATCGGTTTTAGTGAGTTTGTATTGGGGAATTCTATTTACCTTTGCGATTATATATATTACAAATAGGCTTCGGCATAAATTATTCAATCATGGGAAGATTTGGAGTTACAGAAATCCTAGTTATATTGGCAGTTGTATTATTACTTTTTGGAGGTAAAAAAATTCCAGAATTAATGAAAGGCTTAGGAAGTGGACTTAAAGAATTTAAGAATGCTGCTAAAGACGAAACTGCTACTGATAAAAAAGAAGATAGCGATAAAGAAACTAAATAAGAAATGTATTTCTTGTTTGAATCCCAAAATTTGATTGAAAAATTGAGTTTTGGGATTTTTTTTGTGCTTAATTCTATTTTTTAAATACCTATCTCATTAGTATTTTCCTTTAATTACTGAATTCATTTATTCTTTAAGTAAAAATAAAATAAAACTTTTAAATTTTACTAAAGTCTTATTTAGAATTAATCTTAATTATGTATGTTTGCGCTTTGAAAAAAGTAATAACACCAAAATTAAAGACTATAAAGCAATGACAAAAAAGACGAAATCAAGCAATTTAATGCGCATCATCCACCGTTATTTAGGTTTTTTCCTAGCGGGAATTATGGCGGTATATGCCTTAAGCGGAATTATTTTAATTTTTAGAGATACTGATTTTCTAAAACAAGAAAAGAATATTGTCAAAACAATTGCTCCCAATTTGAATGAGGAAGATTTAGGAAAAGAATTGCATCTTAAAAAATTAAAAGCAGAACGTGTAGAAGGCGATGTTGTTTTTTTCAAAGAAGGAACCTACAATAAAAAAACAGGAGCTGCCAATTATAAAACCACAAGCCAACCTTTTATAATCGAAAAAATGAACCATTTGCACAAAGCAAAAACAGGTGATCCTTTGTTTTTTTTAAATATCTTCTTTGGAGTATCCCTATTCTTTTTTGTGATTTCAACCTTCTGGATGTTTACACCAAAAACGACCATTTTCAAAAAAGGAATGTATTTTACAGCTGCAGGAATTGTCTTGACATTGATAATGTTGTTTTTGTAAATTATAGCTTTTTACATAATTTGTCACTCAATATTTGTCACTCTGAAAGAGTCTCTACGAATGTTATTCACAGTTGCTGAGACGCTTTCAGCGAGACAAACTAGGTGGAGTTCTATGGTTGCTTAACTTTGTCACATTACAATTATAGATACTTTTATCACAATCCTAATCACACAATATTGTCACTCTGAAAGAGTCTCTACGTACGTTATTCACAGTTGCTGAGACGCTTTCAGCGAGACAAACTGCATGGAGTTTTATTGTCGTTCAACGTTTTGAATAATTTTTCTCAATATTTGTCACTCTGAAAGAGTCTCTACGTACGTTACTCACAGTTGCTGAGACGCTTTCAGCGTGACAAACTGCATGGAGTTTTATTGTCGTTCAACGTTTTGAATAATTTTTTCTCATTATTGTTACTCTAAAAGAGTCTCTACGTACGTTATTCACAGTTGCTTAGACGCTTTCAGCGAGACAAACTAGGTGGAGTTTTATGGTGGCTTAACTTTGTCACATTACAATTATAGATACTTTTATCACAATGCTAATCACACAATATTGTCACTCTGAAAGAGTCTTAAAACAACTCATTCAAAAAATTCCAATCAGGATTGATAGTATTGATCAAGTCTTCCTTTACCTCCCGATTCATCAATTTGATTTCCTTTTCTCTTGCAATTGCAAGTTGTATCCAACCGAAATGTTCATAATAAAGTAAAAATTCAACATTATATCTTGCAGTAAAACTATTGGGGTTTAATTTTTCTTTATGTTCCTGCAGACGTCTCTTTAAATTGTTTGTTACACCTGTATAGAGTACTTTCTTGTTCTTATTGGTAATTATGTAAACATAAAAATTGTAAATCCCTTCAGTGTACTCTATCATAATGATGCCATTTAAAAGGTTAAATTCTAATTTTGTAACTCTGAAAGAGTTTCTATGTTCGTTGCTCACTTGCTGAGACGCTTTCAGCGTGACAAACTGTGTGGAAATTGATTATCATTCATCGTATTCTTTTTAAAAAATACAATAACCACAATATTGTCACTCTGAAAGAGTCTCTACGTTGGTTACTAACTATTGCTGAGACGCTTTCAGCGTGACAAACTGTGTTGAATTTGATTATCATTCATCGTATTCTTTTTAAAAAATACAATAACCATAATATTGTCACTCTGAAAGAGTCTCTACGTTGGTTACTCACTGTTGCTGAGACGCTTTCAGCGTGACAAACGGTGGCGACTTTGATTGTGGCTTATATTAATCAACTTCTTTTCACCAAACTAAGTTAACTACTACTCATCATCCAATATTGTCACTCTGAAAGAGTCTCTACGTACGTTATTCACAGTTGCTGAGACGCTTTCAGCGTGACAAACGGCGAGGAGCTTATTATGGACTGCTTACTTGAAGTTAACCTTATTAAATCACCATCGTCAACTGTATTCTCTTTCTATCCTCATCCACTTCAGTGACTTTTACGGTAACATGTTGATGTAACTTCACAACTTCGTTTACGTCGCTTACAAAGCCTGCTTTGAGTTGAGAGATGTGTACCAAACCACTTTCTTTGACACCGATGTCAACAAAACAACCAAAATTGGTGATGTTATTCACAATTCCAGGTAAAATCATTCCTGATTTTACGTCTTTGATGCTTTTTACATTCGGGTCAAATTCGAAAACTTTGGCGGCTTTCCTTGGGTCTAATCCTGGTTTTTCGAGCTCTTTGATAATGTCTTTTAGCGTAAGCAAACCAATTTCTGGCGTGATGTAATTCTCCGGTTTTATTAAAGCTGTTTTCTCTTTGTTGGCAATCAAATCATTCACGGTCAATTTTAAATCTTTGGCCATTTTTTCAACAATCGAATAGGCTTCCGGATGCACTGCCGAGTTGTCCAACGGATTTTTAGCATTCGAAATTCGGATAAAAGCGACTCCTTGTTGGTAGGCTTTCTCGCCCAAACGAGGAACTTTTTTCAGTTGTTTTCTGTTTTCGAAAGGACCATTTTCTGATCGATAAGTCACTATATTTTCGGCCAACTTCTCTCCGATTCCACTCACGTAGCTTAGCAAATGTTTACTTGCGGTATTGATGTTAATTCCAACCGAATTCACGCAACGAATTACCGTGTTATCCAATTCTTCTTTTAATTTATTTTGGTCCACATCATGTTGGTACTGCCCTACTCCAATGGCTTTTGGGTCAATTTTTACCAACTCTGCCAATGGATCTGAAAGTCTTCTTCCAATAGAAACCGAACCACGTACAGTAACATCATAATCTGGAAACTCTTCGCGAGCAATTTTAGATGCTGAATATACCGAAGCTCCCGCCTCTGAAACAATAAAAACTTGTACCGGTTTATCAAATGCGATTTTCTTGATAAAAAATTCGGTTTCTCGAGATGCGGTTCCGTTTCCAATTGAGATGGCATCAATTTTATAAGCGTTCACCATCGATTTTATTTTCTTCATCGCCATGGCTGTTTCGTTTTGTGGCGCGTGCGGATAAATATTTTCGTTGTACAGTAAATCTCCTTTTTCGTCCAAACAAACTACTTTACAACCGCTTCTAAATCCTGGGTCGATTGCCAAAATACGTTTTTCTCCCAATGGTGGCGCTAATAATAACTGCCCTAAATTATTAGCAAATACCTGAATCGAATTGGCATCGGCCTTGGCTTTGGCTTCCTGCAAAGCTTCGTTTGAAATCGCTGGATTCAACAATCTTTTATACGAATCTTCAATCGCCAACTGTACATGTGGAGTACTCGCACTTTGACCTTTTAAAATCACTTCGTCAATAATATTATAGGCATCATCAATGTCTACTTCGACTTTAAACTTGATAAAACCTTCGTTTTCGGCACGCAACATCGCCATCAAACGGTGCGAAGGTGCTTTGGTTAACGGCTCTGACCACTCAAAATATTGATTAAACTTTTGAGCAGCTTCGTCGTCTTTTTTGGTTTTGATAACCTTGGTAGTAATGGTTGCTTTACGCTCGTATAAGCGACGCAATTGCTTTCGAACATAAATATTTTCGTTAATCCATTCCGCTACAATATCTCGTGCTCCTTGCAGCGCAGCGTCTTCGTTGATCACATTTTCGTTTAGATATTTTGTCGAAAGAAAATCAACGTCATCATTGTTTTGAGCCATGATGATTTTAGCCAAAGGTTCTAATCCGTTTTCACGAGCGACATCGGCTTTGGTTTTTTTCTTTTTTTTATACGGTAAATAGAAATCTTCTAATTCTTGAAGGTCAAAACTTTTATCAATTTTAGCAAACAAAGTTTCGTTCATTGCACCTTGCTCCATGATGGATTTCAAGATAGCTTCTTTACGCTTCACGACTATTTCGTACTCTTTTTGAAGCTTGGCTATGTTTTCAATTTGTACTTCATCCAGATTTCCGGTAGTATCTTTTCGATACCTAGAAATAAACGGAATAGTACAATCTTCTTGTAATAATTGAACAGTTTTTTGAATATTGATTGCCGCTGTAGCAACCGATTTGGATATGTATTGTATGTTGGTCATTAATTAAATTTTAAGTAAATAATACGAGATTCTCGTAAAATCTCGTATTATTTACAACTTATACGATTTTATAATTTTAGTAAAATCTTTAGATCTAACAAAATTATGTTTTATTTTGTTAACTTGAATTTTTTCTAAAAAACCTAAGCTTTGTAGATTATTTAAATCAGCCCTAGCGGTGAAATTTGAAATACTAAATCTATTTTCTATCTCTTTACTGCTTAAAACTCTATCTTCATCCTCACTTATAATTTTTAAAATTTGCGCTTGCCTGTCATTTACATTTGGTATCTTAATAAACTTTGCAGCTTGTATGACTTCTTTTTGTTTTCTACCAATGTATTCTTTCAAACTAATAAAGGCTTTTTCCATCGTTTTTAAATGATAAGTTATAAAATAGGTCATATCATTTTGATCAATTTCAGTATATATAAAAGCTTTTTCATATTGATTTTTAGTATCCTTTATAATTGTGGAAATAGCAAGATATTCCGTTAACCAATAACCATTTTTAAGCATATACCAATAAAAAAGAGCCCTAGCAGTTCGTCCATTACCATCACTAAAAGGATGAATCCATCCTATCATAAAATGTATAATGATTCCTTTTATTATGGGATGTATAAATATTTTTTGATCATTATTAAAAAAGTCACATAATTCGTTTATTAATACTTCTATTTCTTGATGATTGGGTGGTGTATGAACAACTTCACTATTAGAATAATTGACCACATAAATCTCGTCATTTTCTCTAAAAACACCTTCTTCATCTTTGTTATCTAACGTATCATTTGAAATCAAATTATGAATGTAAAGTAACTTGTCTGGGGTTATATCATCCGATTTATTTTGCACAATATATTTCATGGTGACAAAATTGTTCATAATCATTTGTTCAGACTTACTTTTTGGCTTCAACTCTTTTTGAATCATTTCTTTAGCTTTTTTTCGAGTCGTGTTTGCCCCCTCCATTTGACTACTTGAAATAGCTTCTTCCATGATGGAACTAATCATAAACTTTGTCTTGTCAGTCTCAGCAATACCAACATTACTTCCTAAATTTCCTCCAATATTCAAATCACAATAATGTAATAATTGCAGAATAAAATCAGTTGAACTAAATTGAAAACTGTACTTTCCGAAAGTGACATTTTTTGAATTTAGAATTCTAGCCATCTTTATTGCACTCCAATATTCTTGCGGACTAGCAATTTTAGCTTTATATTTTATTTTATCCCAGAATAAATATGCATCATTTATTTCCTTCAACTCCCCATTTTCACGCAATTGATTATACAATAAAAAAGTTTTTTCATCATATTTATATTCAGGTGGTGACTCTATCATACAACTCTATTTTTTGCTAATTTATGTAAATAATACGAGATTCTTGTAAAATCTCGCATTATTTACATCTTTGATTTTTTCATAAGACATAATCTAATATCTTTGAAACTTAAATTAAGTTAAATGACATTTTTATTCTACCTATTTTTAATTATTAATGCAATTGCTTTTATACTAATTGGCTACGATAAAAATCTAGCCAAAAAACAAAAAAGACGTATCCCTGAGCGAACACTTCTTTTATTTGTATTGATTGGTGGTACAATTGGTTCTGGATTAGCAATGCAAATTTTTAGGCATAAAACAGCAAAGAGAAGTTATCTTTTAAAGTTTTGGGGAATAGTTATTTTGCAAATTCTGCTATTATATGCCTTTTATCATTTTGATTTAGGAAGAGAATTATAGAATAAAATCTAAATAATTAGATTTATTAATTACTTCAAATCTTGCCTCTGGATATGCTTTCGCGAAAGCGGTAGGAACTTTAACTTTCTTGTTTTCATTCCATTTAAACTCAAAACCAGTGAGCATATCTCCCCTTTCTTCCAACCAATCTAATTCTTGTTGGTCATAAGTGCGCCAAAAGTAATTATTGGTTGTAATTTTATGATAATGTTGTTTTTTAATTCTCTCTACGGCTAAATAATTTTTCCATAAATCGCCAACATCATTTCGAGCATCCAATCGATTGAAATTATTAATTATTCCGTTTCGAATACCATTATCATAAAAGTACCATCTACTTGATTTTACAATTTCTTTCCTCAAATTTCGGCTGAAACCCTCCACTTTAAACAAAATGAAAACTTTAGACAAAAGGTCCAGATAATTAGCAACCGTATTTTTTGAAATTTGCAATTGATTACCTAACTCTTGCAATGAAACTTCTTTACCTACTTGATAAGCGATCAATCGCAAGAGATTATAAATTTTATCCGCTTGCTTAATGCCTTCAAAAGCTAAAATATCTTTTAGTAAATACGAGTTAATAATTTCGAACAAGTACTCTTTTTTCTCCTCCCAATCTTGATATTGCATTAATTCAGGATAACCTCCAAAAAGCAAACGTTCTTTTAAATTTTCAGTGGTTTGTTTGAAATTTTCTTGCGTCGAAAATTCCATTTGCGCCAGCGGAAAAAGATAAATCGTATTTTTTCGACCTACCAATGGTTCACCCAAATTATTGTTTAAATCAAATATTGAAGATCCTGTTGCAATAATTTTAATACCCTCAATAGAATCTACTATCAATTTTAATATTAAACCGATTTCAGGAATGGTTTGTGCTTCGTCAATTACTAATAAATCAATGTTAGTTAATAGACGTTTGTAATTAGCTACAGAACGCTCTTGTAATAGATTAGCATCTTGAATATCTTCACCATTCAATTGCAGATAACTTCCCTCCCGTACCGTTTTGAGATAATTTTTAATCAATTCTGTTTTACCAACACGCCGTGCGCCCAACAAAATCAATACTTTATTGGGTAAAACTTTTTTACTAAAATTGTCAAAAATGGCTCTCGTTAAGTAACTTTTCATCACATTCCAATTAAAATATATATCAAATATACTTTAAAAAATGTAAATACCGTCAGTTGACTGACTGAATTAACGTTAATTCAGTCAATAGAAAATAAAAAAACCGCAAATACATTTTTATAATTCATGTATTTGCGGTTCAATTTATTTGTGAAACCAATTTATTCAATTATTTTATAGCTTCTGGTTTAAAATTGAAATAAACAACTTTTAAAAAACTTAGAAACTCAGAAACTTAAAAACTTTTAAAAAACTACATTATGAACAAGCAATTTTGTTCACTCTATTTTGATGTCTTCCACCTTCAAAAGCGGTGTTCAAGAATGTATCTACAATTTCAACAGCTTGTTCGATTGACGTATATCGAGCTGGAATACTCACAATATTAGCATCATTATGTAAACGTGTTAAATAAGCAATTTCTTTGGTCCAACACAAACCAGCTCTTACACCTACATGTTTGTTCACTGTCATTGCAATTCCGTTCCCACTTCCGCAAATAACAATTCCAAAATCAGCTTTTCCTGTTTCAACATCTGTAGCTACAGGATGTCCAAAATCTGGATAATCTACAGAGTCAAAAGAATCTGTTCCATAATTTGTTACTTCGTATCCTTTTGCTTCGAGCATTTTTACAATTGCTTTTTTGTACTCTGGACCAGCGTGATCGTTTCCTATTGAAATTTTCATTCTTTTAATTATTAAGTTGTGTTTTGCAAATTTACCAAAACATTCTTTATTATACCTATTGTAGTAAGTTGTTTCTTTTTCGAAAAATAGCACTTTACTCCTACTGCATTACAATCTCTTAATTTTCAACGAATTATGAGTTATAAACAATTATCAATAACTCATAAAGAACTGATTATCAATGAATAATTCTCAAAAAATTAGTATTTAAAATCCATTGTTAATAACCCATCTTAATTCCTTGATATTCAGTTAACGCTATGTTAATACTAAATGTTAATAAGTTCAGAAAGAAAATAAGAACTATATTTTGGTCATATCAATTAAAAATGTAATCCAAAATGGGAAATTAAAAACCTAGAAAAGTTTAGTAAATTTTTAGAAAAGTTATTAATACTCCTTTTGTATTTATCAACAGAAATTTTAAAAATACTTATTTACAATTTTAAATACTTTTAGTTTATCAACCGTTGTTAATTAAAATTAAAAAACTACTGAAAATAAAACCTTTACCTATTGTATTAGCTGTTAATAACTCTTGAAAACACACTTAAACTAATATACAATCTCCTTTTTCATAATTTTATTGCCACTATTAACAAGCTATAATAACAAACAATAAATTATTTAAATTTAAATTTTCTTTTTGTTGTATTATATATATGTTGACAACTTTGAAAAAATTAAACGATTCTCAAATTGTTTTCATATTTCATTTCTTGAAGAATTGATTTAATGTTTTCAAAATCGTTTGGATGAACTTTCAATTTGATTCCACCCAAAGCTGTTGAATACATTGGTGCAAACGAAGACATGATTTCGTTTTGAAAAAAATACTGAAAACCTTCAATATTCAAACGATGTTTAATGATCTCGATTTGATGGGTATAGTCAAATACAGCTAGCGTGACAAATGATTCCATAGGTTACTGTTTGATATAAAGATAGTTCAAAATAGAATGGGTTTAAAATAGCAGTAGTACGTTATTATTTATTTAAAACTTAGTTGAATCATATGTTAACTGTTAACAATTTTGTAATTTCGAACTTTAAGATATTAATTATGGGAAAAAGATTAAAGAAACCTACACAGAAACAACTAGATTTCTCTGATAAAATTATAAAAATACTATCCAATAGTGCTAATAAAGAGTTCACTTATAAACAAATAGCTGCTAAGTTGGAACTTGATGATACACAAAGTCGTAACCAAATCATTAAAGATTTGAAGTTATTAACGGCAGATAAAAAAATTGTGGAAACCGAACCTGGTAAGTATTTGATAAAAACAGAAAGTAAAGAATACTACGAAGGTAAGATAGACATGACCAGTCGTAAAACGGCTTATTTTGTTTGTCCAGATTTTGGCGAAGATGTATTTATTCCGACCAACAATCTAAATCATGCCTTGGACAAAGACATCGTAAAAGTGTACGTATACAATCGTAGACGCGGTAAACGTCCTGAGGGTGAAGTTGTTGAAATAGTAGAAAGAGCCAAAACAGATTTTGTTGGGGTTATTGACATTCAAAAAAACTTTGCATTTGTCTCTACTGCCAATCCAAAAATGTATACGGATATCTTTATTCCGAAAGACAAAATAGGAGAAGCAGAGCAAGGTGACGTAGTATTGGTTCATATTGAAGATTGGCCTAGAAAAGCTGATAGTCCGTTTGGAGTAGTGTCAAAAGTACTTGGGAAACCAGGAGAACACGATACAGAGATTCATGCAATTTTGGCAGAATATGGTTTGCCATCTGAGTTTCCGATAGAAATTGAAACGTTTGCACAAAAAATAGATACTTCTATTACTCCAGAAGAAATCGCCAATCGTAGAGACATGCGTGATACGCTAACATTTACTATTGATCCAAAAGATGCAAAAGATTTTGATGATGCATTATCATTCAAAAAATTAGAAAATGGTAATTATGAAATTGGTATTCACATTGCCGATGTTTCGTATTATCTTGAAGAAGGTACCATTCTTGATGACGAAGCGTACCAACGTGCAACCTCTGTGTATTTGGTAGATAGGGTAGTACCTATGTTACCAGAAGTATTATCGAATTTTGCTTGTTCTTTGCGTCCGCAAGAAGAGAAATATACTTTTTCGGCAGTGTTCGAAATCAGTGAAAAATGCGAAGTTGTAAACCAATGGTTTGGTCGTACCGTAATATTTTCTGATCAACGTTTTGCTTACGAAGAAGCGCAGTACATCATAGAGACCAAAGACGATACCATTCCCGAAGATATTTCGATCACGGGTACTTCGTATCAAGTTTCTCCAGAAATCGTTGCAGCGACGCTTAAATTGGATGAACTAGCCAAGATCTTCCGTAGAAAAAGAATGAACGATGGAGCCATCTCTTTTGATAAGGTCGAAGTGAAATTCAACCTAGATGAGAATGGTGAACCAGAAGGGGTTTATTTTAAAGTTTCTAAAGATGCCAATCATCTGATTGAAGAGTTCATGCTATTGGCAAATAAGAAAGTAGCGGAATACATTGGTAAACAAAAGAAAACTTTTATTTATAGAATTCATGATGAACCAAACGAAGATAAATTGTTTGCTATGCAAGCAGTGATTGCTAAATTTGGTTATAAAATAGATTTCAAACAAGGGGATGTTTCCAAAGCATTGAACCAGTTGATGGCAGATGTAAACGGAAAAAAAGAGCAAAATTTAATTGATACCTTGGCTATACGCTCTATGAGTAAAGCTAAATATTCAACAGATAATATTGGACATTACGGATTAGCATTCGATTATTATTCCCATTTTACTTCACCAATTCGTCGTTATCCTGATGTAATGGTTCATCGTTTATTACAATTTTACTTAGACGGAGCAAAATCTGCAGACGAAGAATTGTATGAAACCAAATGTTTACATTGCTCAACTATGGAAGGTTTGGCTACCAACGCCGAACGTGATTCGATCAAATACATGCAGGTAAAATACATGCAAGATCATCGAGATCAAGAGTTTTTGGGTGTTATTTCTGGTGTGACAGAGTGGGGTATTTATGTCGAAATCATTGAAAATAAATGCGAAGGTATGGTTCGAATAAGAGATCTTAAAGACGATTATTATACCTTCGATGAAAAACAATATGCCATGGTTGGTGCGACTTTGGAACAGTTATTGCAATTAGGTGACGAGATCTATGTTAAGGTTAAGAACGCTGATTTAGTTAAAAAACAATTGGATTTTAACTTTATACGTAGAAATGACAAACTATAAAAAAAAAAATAAAATGAAAAAAGTATTGTTTATTGCCCTTGTGATGATTTCGCAAATTACATTGGCACAGGTTACAAAAAATTTAGGCGATTTTAATGCCATAAGTATTTTTGACAAACTGAATGTGAAGCTTATTCCAGGATCCGAAAATAAGATTGTGATCAAAGGAACGCGTGCTTCAGAGGTGGAAACAGTGAATAATAATGGTGTTTTGAAAGTAAGAATGCCGTTTCCAAAATTGATGTCAGGTAACGATATCATGATTCAGTTGTATTACAAAAACATAGATGACATTAGCGCAAGCGAAGGATCATTTGTATCTAGTGATGCCGTTTTCAAAGCTACAATCATGAACGTAAGTGCCCGTGAAGGAGCACAGATTGAAGTAGAGTTGGATGCTGAAAAAGTAAACGTAAAAGCCGTTACAGGTGGTATTGTTAACTTATCTGGAGAGGCCAACAATCAAGAGGTTGCTATTGGAACTGGTGGTAATCTTAGTGCGATAGATTTGCATACGTCGCAAACAACGGTAACTGTCTCTGCAGGAGGTACTGCCGAGGTGTATGCGACTACATTGGTAGATGCCAAAGTAAGAGCTGGTGGAAACATTTACATCTACGGGAAACCAAAGCAAGTAAATAAAGCGACTGTTCTTGGTGGTAAAATTGAAGAAAAAAATTAAATTGCATCTTTTAAAATAAAGTAAATTTAAGATTTCGATGATAAATGATATTCTAGCTGGTATTCCTTGGGGTATTTTTTTAAGCTTTATGATTGGTCCTGTTTTTTTTATATTACTAGAAACTAGTATAGTAAAAGGATTTAGAGCAGCATTAGTATTTGACTTGGGCGTTGTCCTTGCCGATGCTATTTTTATAACTATTGCCTATTTGGGTAGTTATAGAATGATCAAAAGTCTAGAAGATAAACCCTCACTATTTATATTCGGTGGTATCGTAATGTTGGCTTATGGAATAATTTCATTTCTAAGTTTACACAAAGAAAAAAGAATAAATACAAAAGAAATTGATAATGAGATTATCAAAAAAAACTATCTCAGTTTATTTATCAAAGGATTCTTTTTAAATATTATTAACATTGGAGTATTGGGATTTTGGTTGGCAATTATAATATCAATAGGACCCAAAATGGAGATGCAACCCTCTAGAATGATTACTTTTTTTATAACCGTAATTATAACCTATTTGGTAATCGATTCTATAAAGATTGTCCTAGCCAAGCAATTGAAATCCAAGATGATACCCAGTAATATACTGAAGATAAAACAAGGTATTAGTATTGTTTTGATGTTATTTGGAGTCGTTCTCATGTCACAGGGATTTTTTCCCAATGAGAAGGAGTTAGTTAAAAATGCTTTTCAGAAAATAGAAAATAAAAACACTATAAAACGTCCTTAAATAGGGCGTTTTTTTTTAGTCTTACTTGTATATTTATTATACATAATTTTCTTTTCGGATATAATCTATACAGTTCTTATAGTAATTAATATAATTTTGGCCAGTCCCTTCGTAATCTTGATAGCTATCGAGACCGGTTCGTGTTATACATTTCAAGTCCTCAACAAGTTCTGCTATTGTTGTACTTGTTTGTGGGATTTCCATCTCTATTCCTCACGTAACCTACGTTATACCAACAGGTTTTTGTTATAGAGAATACATCCTTACTGTAGATTATACAGTTTGTTTTATATTTTAATTCTATTGTTTAGTCATTAATTACACCAAAAATGGTTACGCTAAAAGTATCTCTGTCTATTCAACTGTAATTTTTACACTTTCAACTTAATTAATTTTGAGTAGTAATATGCATGAGGATAATGTGCAAATAGTAGAGGGCTGTCTATTTTATTAATTGATATAAGTGTAAGTAACAAAGATTATTAAATCTTTTACTATTTACTATCATTCTTTGTTTAACCATTTCAGTACATAAAAAAACCTTCAAGTTTCCTTGAAGGTTTTTGAGGCATCGTCCGGATTCGAACCGGAGTAGGAGCTTTTGCAGAGCCCAGCCTAGCCACTCGGCCACGACGCCATTGTTAAGCGGGTGACAAAAGTAATCAAAAAGTTTAAAAATTAAAAGTTTAAAGTTCAAAATTTTTAATTAAATAAAGATCTCTACAATTTATATTGTTTTTTTTTATATAACATGCAGTAAGTAAAGTAATTAAAAATTTATAAACTATTGAATTAAATTTTCCCTTTTCCCCTTTTAATTTTCACCGTATTTTCTGTATTTTATTTTCTATATTCCTTTAATTTTATGGTAACTGACTCTACATCACCACCAATAGGAGGATTTAATTTTGAAACTTCGACAATAACCTTAGTTATTTCAGGTAATTCATTAAATGTTCTAAAAATAATTCTTTGTGCTACATGTTCCAATAATTGAGAACGAATAGCCATTTCTTCAACTACAATTCTATTTAGTAAAACATAATCTACGGTATCTTTTAGTTCGTCAGATAAACAAGAAGTAGTCAAATCTGTTTTAATTTCTAAGTTAACACTATAGTCAGATCCTATTTTTGATTCTTCTACCAAACAACCGTGAAAAGAAAATGTTCTAATGTTTTTTAATTTTATAATGCCCATATTTTTTTAAATTATAACGTGTATTGTGTAAAGTTAAGTGCGACAAACTTTAAACTTTAAACCATTTTAAACTAGCTTTTTTTATCTTTGCTAAAATAAAACAAAATAATGGCTACCGAAGATAAATCACTTAATTTTATAGAACAAATCATTGAAGAAAACTTAGCAAATGGTTTTCCACAAGATAAATTACGTTTTCGTTTTCCCCCAGAACCAAATGGGTATTTGCATATTGGGCATGCAAAATCAATTTGTTTACAGTTTGGTTTAGGGTTAAAGTACAATGCGCCAGTAAACTTACGTTTTGATGATACCAATCCTGCCAAAGAGGAGCAAGAATATGTAGATGCAATTAAAGAAGATTTACAATGGTTGGGTTTTGAATGGGAAGAGGAACGCTATGCCTCAGATTATTTTCAGCAGTTGTATGATTGGGCTGTAAAGATGATAAAAAATGGTAAAGCTTATGTTGACAGTCAATCTTCTGAAGATATGGCAGCACAAAAAGGGACACCTACACAACCAGGAGTGGATGGACCTTACCGAAATCGTTCTGTAGCTGACAATTTATCTTTATTTGAAGGGATGAAAAATGGTGATTTTCCAGAAGGAAGTCATGTTTTACGTGCCAAAATTGATATGACATCGACCAATATGTTGATGCGTGATCCATTAATTTATAGAGTTTTACACCGCCATCATCACCGTACAGGTGATGATTGGAAGATATACCCAATGTATGATTTTGCTCACGGTGAAAGTGATTATATCGAGCAAGTATCGCATTCGATTTGTACACTTGAATTTGTAATGCATAGAGAATTATACAATTGGTTTTTGGATCAAATTTATGATGATAACAAAGTGCGACCACATCAATATGAGTTTGCACGTTTGAACCTGAATTATACTGTAATGAGCAAAAGAAAATTACTGCAATTGGTTCAAGATAAGATTGTAACAGGATGGGATGATCCACGTATGCCTACAATTTCTGGTTTAAGAAGAAGAGGTTATACAGCCAACTCTATTCGTAAGTTTTGTGAAAATATTGGTGTAGCCAAGCGTGAAAATATTATTGATTTTTCATTATTAGAATTTTGTTTACGTGATGATTTAAACAAAATAGCTCCTAGAGTAATGGCTGTTATAGATCCGGTAAAAGTGGTTATTACTAATTATCCAGAAGGCAAAGAAGAACTTCTAGAAGCCGAAAATAATCAAGAGGATGAATCTGCTGGTTTTAGAACTGTTCCTTTTTCTAGAGAAATTTTTATTGAAAGAGAAGACTTTTTGGAAATAGCTCCTCCTAAGTTTTTTAGACTTAGTCTAGGAAATGAAGTTCGTTTAAAGAACGGTTATATTATTAAAGGTGAATCGGTTACTAAAGATGAATTGGGAAATATTATAGAAATTCAAGTAACTTATGATGAAGATAGCCGTAGCGGAAGTGGAAGTGAAGCCTCTCAACGTAAAGTAGCAGGTACTTTGCACTGGGTTTCTATAGCGCATGCTATTGAGGCAGAGGTACGTTTGTACGATCGATTGTTTATTGATGAGGCACCAGATAGTCACAAAGAGAAAAACTTTCTTGATTTTATGAACGAGAGTTCTTTGACTGTTTCAACTGCTTTCCTAGAGCCAAGTTTGGCTAGAGCGCAAGTTGGTGATCAATTTCAGTTTCAACGTTTAGGTTATTTTGCTGTGGATAAGGACTCAACTCCTGAAAAAATAGTAATCAATAAGACTGTTGGATTAAAAGATGCTTGGGAAGAAAAAGGAAAAAAAGAAACCAATAGTATCAATAATTCTTTGAAGGATATTAACAAATATTTCAAAGTAGGAAGTAGAGAAGAGCGCATCGTGATAAGAAAAGCAATAGGGGAGACCTTAAGTGGAATTTCAAATTACAGCTTGTTGCAGAATTCTTTTCGAAAAAATATAAACAATAATAAGAGTTCTTTATTGTTTGCCAATTTGATTTTAAAATATTCTTCTTTGAAGATTTCTGATTATGATACTGAAGAACTTTCAAAATTAATTACGATGTCGCTACGTAGTGAATCTTCGTTTGTTCGTTTAAGAGCTATTTTGAATTTATACGATTTGGATTTTGATCCTAGTTTTGTAAATAGCTTCAAAGACGAAATTTTGAAATTGGAAGCCAATCCATCAAAAAGTACCACCGAGAGGGAAAAAGAATATATGGAAAAATTATTAAATAAACTTTAATTATCAAAAGCACTTTTTTAAGTGCTTTTTTTTATTATTATAATTTATGATTGTTTTTAAAATAATTATAGTTTTTATTTATAAAAAATGATACTATAACTTGTTTTTTAGGTATTAAAAATTATTTGTTATAGTAATTTATATTACACACTATTTTAGTTCATTAGAATGTCTTATTTTAATTTTATATCATTTATTACTTTTTCTGACTCAATTTTACAGTGAAATATATTTTTTATTAAAATCCATTTTTGATTTAAATTGAAAACTGTCCTTACAGTATATGAATAATTTATTCAAGTTTAATGAGTAAAGCTTTTATTATCGTTCATAAAAATATTTTACAAATTTACTTTATAGTCTATGTCGATTGAAAATTTTCCATCTAATTAAACTTTTTCTGTAAATAAGAATATATGAGAAATAGCAAAATTGTTTGAAGTTAATTTTATTAAATTTCAAAATGACTTATAACATTTTATCACGTAGGGTAGGAATTGGTTATTTACCAATGGAATTAGATAATTTTTTTAAATTATACAGCATCAATCTCCAAAATGATAGTACTGAACGTAGCGATTAATTCAAAAATGATGTGTAGTAATCCCAATTAGAATATAATAATGTACTGTTTGATTTAGATAATTTAACATTTTTGATAAAGGATAAAAACAGTTATTTTTATTATTTAGAACACATCCAAAAAGTAAATGAAAGTCTGTAAAATTGTGACATCTTCTTTAATTTAAAAATAATAAGTGGTCATTATAATGCTCATGCATACAATTATTAATTTATAGTTTACAATTTTAAATTATTTTAAATATTTTTTCTTAAAGTTTTTTTTTGTTAAAATATTATATAATCTCTGTGTTACAGTTGTTTCTACGATCAAAATTAATTATCTTTATGAAAATTAACAATTAACAACAACGTTATGTCAAATAATTCAGTAAAAACAATTTTAGCACTTGCAACAGGTGCTGCAATTGGAGCAGGAGTAGGAATTTTGTTCGCTCCAGAAAAAGGTTCAAAAACAAGAGTAAAAATCAAAGACAGTTATAAAGATGCTGAGAAAGATTTGAAGAAAAAATTTGATAAACTTTCTAGTGAAGTAAAAACTAAATTATCATCTGGTAAAGTGGATTTGGAAGGAAGTTATGAAGATTTACTTTCGAACTTGAGCTACAAGACAGAAGATGTAATTTCTTTTCTCGAAATTAAATTATCAGAATTAAAAGATAAAAATGCAAAGCTTCAAAAATAATAGTGAAGGTTTAAAAAAAAAATAATCAGTGTATGGCTTTTGAAGATTTAAAAGAAAATGCAGAATACATTAAGGAACAAGGACGTTCTTATGTTGATCACAATTTAGCTTTCTATAAGCTGAAATTTTTCAAGATAGCAATGAAATCTAGTTTTTCTATTTTGAAATTTGCTTTAGTATCAATTTCATTTTTAATGGTCTTATTCTTTGGTTCTTTAGGTTTAGCTTTTGCATTAAGTATCTATTTTGGTAGTTATGCACAAGGTTTTCTTGCAGTAGCAGGAGGTTATGTCATAGTAACTTTGTTATTGTATATTTTAAAAAGAAAATTAATAGAGGGACCATTATTAAAAAAATGTTCTTTATTATTTTTTAATAGTTAAATTATGGAGAAAAAAATATATAGTTCATTTGAACAAATAGAAGCAGATCTCGAAATTCTTGATATAGAGAAGCAAATTAATTATCAAAAAATAGTTTTGGGCTTTCAAAGGACCAAACAGCAGTTCACACCAACCGGAATAAGTAAAAATCTTTTTGATGGCTTTGCGGGAGTCTTTACAGGCTCATATAGCAATTATTACAAACTAATGTTGCCATTGCTATTCAAATGGCTTATAAATAGAAAAAGAAGCCGTTAGGCTTCTTTTTTTATGCAATAGGGTGATCATTCTTTAGTCTTCATTTTCTTCATCTATTGGAGGTTCAAGATATTCTGGAGTTGTATAATCTTCTTTTTTTATTTTTTTCTTATTTCCTTTTTTCATCATTTCACCAACCTGGTTTGAAGCGCTAAAAGAAGCTACCATGTTATTGAGCATTTCGCTTCCTGCTTGAGGAGAGTTAGGTAATAATATTAAATTTGAGTTACTATCAGCACCAATAGCTTGTAAGGTGTCATAGTGTTGTGTGACAACTATTAATGCAGATGCTTCTTGAGAATTGATACCAACTCTGTTCAATACATCAACACTTTCAACTAAACCTCTAGCAATTTCTCTTCTTTGATCTGCAATTCCTTGTCCTTGTAATCTTTTGCTTTCTGCTTCTGCTTTTGCTTTGGCAACGATTCTAATTCTAGATGCTTCTGCTTCAAATTCAGCTACTGTTTTTTCTCTATCAGCAGCATTGATTCTGTTCATTGCATTTTTCACTTGGATATCTGGATCAATATCTGTTACCAATGTATTTATGATTGTGTAACCATAAGTAGTCATTGCTTCATTTAATTCTCGTTTTACTGCGATTGCAATATCATCTTTACGTTCAAACACATCATCCAATTTCATTTTTGGAACTTCTGCACGAACTACATCAAATACGTATGAGGTAATTTGATCGTGTGCATATTCCAATTTATAAAAGGCATCGTATACAGTCTCTTTTACGACCATAAATTGTACCGATACTTTCAACTTTACAAATACATTGTCTTTGGTTTTGGTTTCTATAATAACATCCAATTGTTGAATTTTTAGATTCATTCGTCCGGCAACGCGATCAATAATTGGGATTTTCAATTGCAGTCCTGATTGTCTTATGCTTTGAAATTTTCCAAATCGTTCTATAATTACTGCTGTTTGTTGCCTCACTGTGAAGAAGGAGGAGAAGAGTACAAATAATCCAATAACTAATAATATAACTAATGTTGTGCCCATTTTTATTTTTTTTGGTTGATAATTCCTCTAATCTACAAAATATACTTTAGGTTTGTGTGGCTAAATTTGTTTAATATGAAAAAATCAATTCATTTAACTTATTTCTTTTTTAGTTCAATTTTTCTACCATGAGAGATTTGATACTTACTACCAATCAAAAATAATAATAATTATAGTTCCACCCTGTTAGCAAAAGATATTGTTGACATTTCAAAAATCAATTTTTATCCCACAATTGGTGTAACAGCAGGAGGGAAGCAAATCCGTTTTAGAGCTGCCTATCAATATGGATTAACAAATATTTTTAGTAATCTTAATTCGAATACAACTGTTGGCAACTTCAAAGGTAACGTGAGTATGTGGAACGGAAATATGATTATTTATTTTTAGAAAGTGCAAGTACTAATAAACAAAAAGGGATCCTATCACATTATGATAGGATCCCTTTTTTATGTTATGGTACTATTACAATTTTGCAATAGCTGTATTTATTCTTGCAATTGTTTCTTCTTTTCCAATTACTTCTACGATATCAAATAGGTGAGGTCCTTTGAGTGCTCCAACCAAACTTAATCGGAAAGGTTGCATAACTTTACCCATTCCAATTTCATTAATTGTCATCCATTCTTTTACGATGGTTTCAATATTCACAGATGTAAAATCTTCGATAGCTGCCAAAACAGTAATCAATTGTTGCATCAAGGCTGGTGTTTCTTCTTTCCAATTTTTGCTCGCTTTAGCATCGTATTCTGATGGTGCCACAAAAAAGAAATCACTCATTTCCCAAAACTCAGATACAAAATGTGCGCGCTCTTTGATCAAAGAAACAATTTTCGTTATTTTTTCGATCGAAGGAGTAAATCCATTTTCTTCCAAAATAGGAGCGTAGTCAGCTGCTAGTTTTGAATCTTCTGCTTGTACTAAATATTGGTGGTTGAACCATTTATTTTTTTCAGGATCAAATTTTGCTCCCGCTTTATGTACACGTTTCAAATCAAATGCTGCAACCAATTCTTCAAGTGAATATAGTTCTTTATCTGTACCATCATTCCATCCCAATAATGCCAAAAAGTTAACAACAGCTTCTGGGAAAAATCCTTTTTCTCTATATCCTGACGATTGTGTCATGCTTGAAGCGTCTGTCCATTCCAATGGGAAAACAGGGAATCCTAGTTTATCGCCATCTCTTTTTGATAATTTTCCATTACCAACTGGTTTTAGAATTAGTGGTAAATGAGCAAATTCTGGTGCATCCCATCCAAAAGCTCTGTACAATAACACGTGGAGTGGCATAGACGGTAACCATTCTTCACCGCGTATTACGTGTGATGTTTCCATTAAATGGTCATCAACAATGTTTGCCAAATGATAGGTTGGCATACCGTCACTCTTAAATAAAACCTTATCATCAAGTAAGTTCGTATCAAATTTTACTTCACCACGAATGATGTCCTCCAAGTGCAAGGTTTCGTTTACCGGAGTTTTAAAACGGATAACATAAGCATCACCTGCAGCGATGCGTGCCTTAGTTTCTTCTGTTGATAAAACCAAAGATGTATCTAGTTTTTCTCTATTATGGTGGTTGTAGATAAAGGTTTTACCTTGCTCTTCATGTTGTTTCCTATGTGCGTCAAGTGATTCTGCAGTATCAAAAGCGTAATAAGCCCATCCTGATTGAATTAACTGATCTGCGTATTGTTGGTACAAATGTTTTCTTTCGCTTTGTTTATAAGGTCCAAACTTTTCATTTTTCCCAATAGTTTCATCAGGAGCAATTCCTAACCATTCAAGTGCTTCCATGATATATTCTTCGGCACCCGGTACAAAACGGTTTTGATCGGTATCTTCAATTCTTAAAAAGAAAGTACCACCGTTTTTCTTTGCAAATAAATAATTAAATAGTGCGGTTCTTACGCCGCCAATATGTAATGGTCCTGTTGGACTTGGTGCAAATCGCACTCTAACTTGCTTTGACATTTGTTTAAATTTTGTGCAAAGATACGATTTCAATTAGTTAAACAGATTAATTCAATTTTTGTTTATTGCTATTGCTTTGAAAAATAGCTGTTTCTTAACATTTCTTATACCGTTTAAATTATTACTTTTAGTGGTTACAAACTTTAGACCCTTATTATCTTGGAGGCATCACATTTCATTTATCAAAAGTTAGAAGCTTTTATTCGAAAATTCTACACCAATGAACTCATTCGTGGTAGTTTACTTTTTGTAGGCTTAGGGTTGCTATACTTGATATTCACGCTTTTTGTGGAGTACTTCCTGTGGTTGGGTCCGGCTGCTAGAACGCTATTGTTTTGGATATTTGTATTTGTAGAAGGGTTTTTATTGGTACGTTTCATTTTATTTCCACTTTTCAAACTTTTCAAATTACAAAAAGGAATAGATTATAAAACAGCCTCAGTAATTATTGGTGATCATTTTGCAGAGGTAAAAGATCAGTTGACCAATTTTTTACAGCTTGCTGATGGTTCTATGTCCAATGCCGATTCAGAGTTAGTGGTAGCATCTATTCAACAAAAAGCAAATGTATTGCAACCAATTCCGTTTGGTAATGCTATTAATTTTAATTCGAATAAGAAGTTTTTACCTCTAGCATTGGTACCAGTGGTAATATTTGCAGTCTTTTATTTTTCTGGTAATAATGAAATCTTTTCTAAAAGTCTAAATAGGGTAGTGCACTACAATCAAAAATTCAGTCCACCCGCACCTTTCGAATTTGTCGTTTTGAATAAGAACATGGTTACGGAACAATCAAAAGATTTTGTGTTTCAAGTAAGAACAGTTGGTAATGTAGTTCCCGAGAATGCGAGTATTCATATCGGTGACGAAAGTTATTTTTTAGAATCCATTAAGCCAGGTGTTTTTCAATATACTTTGAGTAAACCGATGAACTCTGTTTTGTTTCACGTGGAGGCCAACGGGATCAGTTCTCCTGATTATGTTGTGAAAGTTGTTCAGGTACCGGCCATTTCTAATTTTGTTATGCAATTAAATTTCCCTTCTTATCTTAACAGGCAACCCGAAATTATTGAGGGCTCAGGTAATGCTATCCTGCCCGAAGGTACACGTGTAAGTTGGAAGTTAAGTACTATAGCCACCCAAAAAGTTGATTTCGTAGAAGATAATAACACTTCTGTTTTCAGTAAAACGGATAATTCCTTTAATTTCAGTAAAGTAATCGGTCAAAGTACAGAATATCAAATTATTACTTCAAATAATGCGATTAAAAACTTTGAAAATTTACATTATCAGCTTCAAACCGTCAAAGATCAGTTTCCTTCTATCAATGTAGGCGTTGCTCCTGATAGTTTAAAGATGAAACAGCAATATGTTTTGGGCCAAATTGCAGATGATATTGGTTTGCATAAATTAGAAGTGGTGTATTATGTACATGGGCAAGAACGCACTGCCAGACGTGGAACAATTGCATTGAAGGGAAAAACAGTAGATCAATTTGTATTTGCTTTTCCTGCAAACCTCCCTGTACAAAAAGGGGTAGACTACGATTACTATTTTGAAGTGTATGACAATGATATTTTACATCATTTTAAAAGTGCCAAATCTACCGTATTTTCTAATCGAATAGCAACTGATATCGAAAAAGCAGATCAAGCTTTACAAGAGCAATCTCAGAATATTGATGGTTTGCAAAAGTCATTGAAAGAGCAGACAAAACAATTTTCTGTAATGGATAAGTTGCAACAATTGGGTAAAGAGAAAAATAATTTTGATTTTAAAGAGCAGCAAAATGTAAATGATTTTATTCAACGTCAAAAGAAGCAAGATGAATTGATGAAACAATTTACTGATAAGATGAAGGAGAATCTAGATCAAAGTAATCCTAAACAAGAAGATCAATTTAAAGAGGAATTGCAGAAGCGTTTAGAAGAAACTAAGATGGATTTAGACAAAAACGAAAAGCTTTTGAAGGAGCTTAAAGAGTTAAATGACAAAATAAAAAATGATGATTTACTACAGAAGTTAGATAAGTTCAAACAAAATAGTAAGAATCAAACCAAGAGTTTGGAGCAGTTGGTGGAGTTAACGAAGAAGTATTATGTAGAGAAAAAAGCGGAACAGCTTGCTGAGAAATTAAATGCACTTGCAGACAAACAAGATAAGTTGGCGGAAGATGCTAGTAGGGATGTATCTACTAAACAAAATAAAATTAAAGAGGAATTCAATAAAATTAAGGAGGATTTAAAATCCTTGGATAAAGAAAATAAAGAGTTAAAATCTAGTTTGGACCTGCCAAAAGAGGAGGAGTTAGAAAAGAGTATTGCTGATGACATGGACAAAGCCAAGGAAGAATTGGATAATAACAATACTGCTAAGGCTAAGCCTAAACAAAAGTCTGCCGCTCAAAAAATGAAATCACTTTCTCAAAAAATGAAACAAAGTGTAGGAGATAGTGAGAAAGAACAGTTGGAGGAAGATGTAAAGATGCTTCGTCAAGTGTTGGACAATTTGCTTGCATTTTCCAATTCTGAGGAAGATTTAATGCGCCAATTTCGAACTGTAAATTCAGGTGCTCCATCATTAAATCGTAATATCAAGTTGCAGCAAAACCTGAAGGTGCAGTTTAAACATGTTGATGATAGTTTGTTTGCCATGTCCTTACGTAATCCTAAAATTGCAGAACAAATCACTAAGGAAGTAGGAGCGGTGCAGTACAATATGGATAAGTCGCTGGATAGTTTTACTAACTCTCAAATTTCTAAGGGAGTTTCGTATCAACAATACGCTATCACTTCTGCTAATGTGTTGGGTGATTTTCTAAGCGAAATTCTATCTAATATGCAAATGTCACTATCGGGTAAAGCTGGAGGTAAACCCAAACCAGGTCAAGGTGAAGGTATGGGGATGCAGTTGCCTGATATAATTAAAAAGCAAAAAGGTTTAGGGGACAAGATGAAAGATGGTATGAAATCGGGTAGCGAATCTGGTAAAGGTAAGGACGGAAAGGATGGAAAAGCGGGCGAAGCTGGCAGTGGTAAAGATGGACAATCTGGTGAAGACGGCGAAGGAAATGCAAAAGAGATTATGGAGATTTATAAGGAACAACGAGAACTGCGTGAGGCATTAGAAAACGAATTAAATAAAAAGGGTCTAGGGAATCGTGGTAACAGTGCTCTTGATCAAATGAAGCAAATTGAAAAACAATTATTAAACAAGGGTTTTAATAATGAAGTATTGCAAAGGATCTTAAATGTTAAGCAAGAATTATTGAAATTGGAGACGGCTATTCAAGAGCAAAACCAAGATAATAAACGTCAGTCTGAATCAGGCAAAAAGGAGTTTCAAAATCGTTCTAATGCGCTACCAAATGAGCTATTAGAATATTTGAACAGTATTGAAATTTTAAACAGACAATCGTTACCTTTGCGCTCTAATTTTGAACAGAAAGTTCAAGAATATTTTAATAAAAGATGATTAGTTTTAATTACGAAAATGAATTTGTTTTAGAAAACGAAGAAGCATATGAGACTTGGTTGTCTGCTGTTATCGTTTCTGAAAGTAAAAAAGAAGGGGAGATCAATTATATATTTTGTGATGATGAGTATTTGCACAAGATAAATTTGGAGTACCTCAATCACGATACGCTTACAGATATTATTAGCTTTGATTATTCGATGGGTAATGAATTACATGGGGATGTATATGTTTCTATTGAACGTGTAATTGATAACGCTAAAGACTTTGAGGTTTCTTTTGATGAAGAATTGAAGCGTGTATTGGTACACGGTATTTTACATTACTGTGGATACAAAGACAAGGGTGAGAAGGATGAAGTTATAATGCGCTCAAAGGAAGAAGAAAAAATGAAGATGTTCCACGTGAAACATTAGTCTTTAAGGAGTCAGGATTTCTTTATTTAGAATTTGTAGAAGTAAATTTATTGACATGTTCCACGTGGAACGTTTAGATATATTTTCAATCCTAAATCAAAAAATCATTAATCCTTAATTCAGTGTTTCACGTGGAACAATATAAATAGATTCATGAATATGGATGTAATCCTTGTTCCTGAATCCTAAATCAAAAATAAAAAAATGTTTCAAGAAGAATATGATGTAATTGTAGTTGGTGCCGGTCACGCTGGTTCAGAGGCAGCAGCAGCAGCAGCGAATTTGGGTTCGAAAACCTTGCTTGTGACCATGAGTTTGCAGAACATCGCACAGATGTCTTGCAACCCTGCGATGGGTGGAATTGCCAAAGGACAAATCGTTCGGGAGATCGATGCGTTGGGAGGGTATTCTGGAATCGTGTCTGACAAGACTGCTATTCAGTTCAAGATGTTGAACAAATCAAAAGGTCCGGCGATGTGGTCTCCGAGAGTTCAATCAGATCGAATGCGTTTTGCAGAAGAGTGGAGAATGATGTTGGAAGGGACTCCAAATTTAGATTTTTACCAGGAAATGGTAAAAGGTTTGATTATCGAAAATGGTCAAATCAAAGGAATCAAAACTTCGCTTGGAGTCGAGATTCGATCCAAATCGGTGGTCTTGACCAATGGTACTTTTTTGAATGGTTTGATTCATATTGGAGAAAAACAATTTGGAGGAGGACGAGCAGGGGAGAGTGCAGCTTACGGAATTACCGAAGATTTGGTGAATGCTGGTTTTGAAGCTGGCCGAATGAAGACAGGAACGCCTCCGCGTGTGGATGGTCGCTCGTTGGATTTTTCGAAAATGAACGAAGAAAAAGGAGATGTGAAACCAGATAAATTTTCGTATTCCGATGAAACCTCTCCTTTGATTCATCAAAGGTCTTGTCATATGACGTACACTTCTTTGGAGGTGCATGACATATTGAGAGAAGGTTTTGATCGTTCGCCAATGTTCAACGGTCGAATCAAAAGTTTAGGGCCAAGATATTGTCCTTCGATTGAAGATAAAATTAATCGTTTTGCTGATAAAGAACGTCACCAATTGTTTATCGAACCGGAAGGGTGGAAAACCTGTGAGTATTATGTAAATGGTTTTTCAACTTCGTTGCCAGAAGATATTCAGTTCAAAGCATTGCGATCTGTTGTCGGTTTTGAGAATGTGAAGTTCTTTCGTCCAGGATACGCAATCGAGTACGATTACTTTCCTCCAACACAATTGAAGCATACACTCGAAACTAAATTGGTTTCAGGTTTGTATTTTGCTGGACAAATTAATGGAACAACTGGATATGAAGAAGCAGCCTCTCAAGGATTGATGGCGGGTATCAATGCGCATTTAAAAGTGCATGAAAAAGCGCCGTTAATTTTGAAACGTGATGAAGCTTATATTGGTGTTTTGATCGATGATTTGATTACCAAGGGTACAGAAGAGCCATACAGAATGTTTACTTCACGTGCGGAATACAGAACACTTTTGCGTCAGGATAATGCCGATTTCAGATTGACGCCAATGTCAAATGCAATTGGTTTAGCATCCGAAGCTCGTTTGCGTCGCATGGAACATAAATTCAACGAATCGGAAAAAATGGTTAATTTTTTCAAAGACACAAGCGTATCGGTAGGAGAGGCCAATCCAATTTTAATCGAAAAAGAAACTGCTACAATTTCCCAAGGAGATAAAATGTTTAAGATTTTCTCACGTCCTCAAATTGATTTATCAGATATGAAGAAATTTGATAAAGTGAAAGAATATATTGAAAACAATGATGTTGACCAAGAAATCTTAGAGCAAGCAGAGATTCAAGTGAAGTATTCAGGTTATATTGAAAAGGAACGAAACAATGCCGATAAGCTAACTCGTTTGGAAGATGTCAAAATTCCAGAAGACTTTGATTATACCAAAATTAAATCAATGTCTATTGAAGCAAAACAAAAATTAAGTAAAATAAAACCGGTAACCATTTCGCAAGCCTCACGTATAAGTGGGGTATCGCCAAGTGATATTTCTGTTTTGTTAGTGTATATGGGAAGGTGATGATTTAGTTTTCAGTCTTCGGTCTCAGTCTTCGGTCTCAATCTCAGTTTTGAGTATTAGGCTTCAATTATTGAGTTTACTTTGTAATTAGTTTAAATGTTCCGAATGTTTAAGCTTATGCTGGAAGCAGAGGATTATAATATTACGCTCAGATGATATACTGATACTGGATACTGTGCCTGATTATATTGAATAAGCACTATAAGTAAATATTAAGACTGTAAATTGCGACCAAATACTGAATATTGTGACTGACAACTGCGACTGACAACTGCGACTGAATACTGAATACTGCAAAAGAATACCAAACATTGTTCCACGTGAAACTACGGCTGTAAGTCCTGCTATCACTACCAAGAGAGTTATTAAAAATTAATTAAACTGTGAAGTTTGATTTTCAATCTAAATACAATGAAGACTGAAAACCGAGACTGAATACTAAACTAAAAAATGAATATTTCAAATAAAAAACATTTTCTTACTGTAAAAGACCATTCGGTTTCCAAAGAGGTTTTTGATCTCTATCATGATGAGTCTTTGGATATGCTTGTTACACATCCGCAACCTAGTTTAGAAGTGCTGGGTAAATATTATGAGAGTGAAGATTATATTTCGCATACTGATAACAAAAGATCACTATTCGAGAAAGCATACCATTTGGTAAAAGGAATTGCTTTAAAAAATAAACTGAATCTAATTAATGAGTTGCAACCTTCAAAAGGGAGTATTCTTGATATTGGTGCAGGTACTGGTGATTTTTTAAGTGTGACCAAAGAGAACGGATGGAAAGCAATAGGAGTAGAGCCAAGTGATAGAGCCAAGAACATAGCAGTATCAAAAGGAATTGAATTTGTAAATGCAACTTCTGAATTGCAAGATCATTCTTTTGACGTAATTACGATGTGGCATGTTTTGGAACACGTGCCTGATTTGGATTTTCAGGTTAAGGAATTAAAACGTTTATTAAAACCTTCGGGCTCTTTGATTATTGCAGTTCCGAATTTTAAATCATTCGATGCAAAACATTACAAAGAGTTTTGGGCTGCTTATGATGTGCCGATTCACTTTTGGCATTTCTCCAAAAAAGCAATTCAGAAACTTTTTGAAAAAGAAGGAATGGAACTTAAAAAAGTACTACCCATGAAATTTGATTCTTTTTACGTTAGTTTACTTTCTGAAAAATACAAAACTGGGAAAATGAATTTCGTTAAAGCATTTTTTATCGGTTTACGATCAAATGCCAAGGCAAAACGGGATATGGAGTACTCATCACACATTTATGTGCTAAAAAATAAGTAAAAATCATTTTAAGCAGGTTTTACGGCTCGATTTAATGCGGAAAGGTGGATTATGTATCGGATTTTTCGAAAATCGCTTAAATTGAAGCTATAAAAGTCACTTTTTATAGCTTTAAATGATGTTTTTTTAAACAATGATAAAGAAATCTAATAGTGCGAAAAAGAGACTATTTTCAAACATTTTTAGGTTTCAAACAAATTTTTTATATTTTTGTTCCAATCACAACAATTACAAAAAACCAAAATGAAAGTATCAACTCAAGAATTAAAAAATAGTAATACAAAAAAAATGAATAAAAAAGTTTTAATAATTGCTGCAATGGCAATTTCGATTATATCATGTCAAAAGCAAGCTGAAGTGAAAGAAGTAAAAACTGCTTATGTTGATACTTCAGAATTGATGAAAGAATACACAGAGGCAAAAGACCTTGAAGCAAAATACAAAGCACAGTCTGAAGAAAAAGGAAGACAGTTGGAAGCTGAAATTAATCGTTTCAAACAAGATGCTGCTAATTTTCAATCGCAAGCACAAGCAAACGGACAAGAATGGGCTCAAAAACGTGGTGCAGAACTGCAAAAAAGAGAACAACAGTTGGGTTATGCACAACAAGCTTTGTCTCAACAATTACAACAAGCTAGTGGTGCAGAAATGGATACGCTTGTTACAGGTGTGAAAAAATTCATCAAAGACTACGGTAAAAAGAACGGTTACGCATACATCTATGGTACAGGTGATGTAGCATCTGTATTGTACGCAGAAGATAAATTTGATATCACAAAAACGATCATCAAAGAATTGAATGACAAATATGCTTCTAAAGACAAAAAAGAAGAAAAAGTAGAAGAAGTAAAAGAAGAAACTAAAAAGTAATTCTTTTCGAAAACAATACAAAAGACCTTCATTCTAATTTAGAATGGAGGTTTTTTTATGCTAAAATATGAAGTTTTTTGTCAGGCTGTTCTTTAATGTAAAGTGTCGAAACTTTGTACTGCGTGATCTTGTCAGGCTGAGCTTGTCGAAGTCCTAGTTTGATGGATTCTTGTTGTTTTGATTGATAGCGTTTTGAGGAATAAAAAACGGGCTTTAACTTAAAAAAAGTCGACACGAATTACACCAATTGTCACGAATTTTAAGACTCATAAGTCTAATTGCACGAATTGATGGCGATTAAAAAAATAAAAAAAACGAGTTATAGCCATTATGTTTGTATAGTTCCGCAATATTTTGGATTATATACTATATTTTGAAAGTGCTATTTGTCAGGCTGTCCCGAAATTTCGGGAGTCGAAGCCTACGTTTGATGATTTCCTTAAATTTGTTTATTAGCCAATAGCTTTTCAATCACCTCAGTGTTATTTGTCAGGCTGAGCTTGTCGAAGCCCTTCTTTGATTTTATCTTGTTTTTTATATCCAAAAAAACGTAAATTTACCACTTACATTTTTCATTTTACACGCCATGCAAACCCTAACCGAAGCCGCAAAATACACCTTGCAATTTATCAACCAAACCCAGCGTTCTATTTTCCTTACGGGAAAAGCGGGTACGGGAAAAACGACACTTCTACGCCAAATCATTGAAACTACTCACAAGAATACGGTCGTCGTTGCACCTACAGGAATCGCTGCGCTTAATGCGGGTGGGGTGACCATTCACTCCATGTTTCAATTGCCTTTTGGCGGATTTATTCCAGCTTTTAATGTGGCTTCGCAATTCAATGAGCGCACCAAATTTGAGTCAAAAGACAGTTTGAAACGCCATTTTAGAATGAGTGGAACCAAGAAAGCAGTGATCCAAAACATGGAATTGCTTGTCATTGACGAAGTCAGTATGTTGCGTCCCGATTTGTTGGATGCAATCGATTTTATGATGCAAACCGTTCGCAAAAAATCCATGCCTTTTGGCGGTGTTCAAGTATTGTATATTGGTGATTTGTTGCAATTGCCACCCGTGATTCGGGACGAGGAGTGGAGCACTTTACGTAATTACTACCGTGGAAAATTCTTTTTCCATTCGCATGCCGTGCAACAAAGTCCTCCTTTGTATATTGAATTGTCTAAAATTTTCCGTCAAAGCGATGATAAATTTATATCCGTACTCAACAATTTACGAAACAATACCATTACCGGTGCAGATGTGCAGGCGTTAAACCAATACGTACAACCCAATTTTGACCTAAAAGCCAACAAAGGGTATATTACTCTGACCACCCACAATGCCAAAGCCGATACGATGAATGCCCAAGCCTTGGCCGATTTGGAAGGAAGTTTGGTTAGCTACAAACCTGAAATCACAGATGACTTTCCCGAAAAAATGTATCCGCTTGAAAAAGAATTGGGTTTAAAATTGGGTGCACAAGTCATGTTTGTCAAAAATGATTTGTCAGCAGACAAACATTATTTCAACGGAAAAAT
The DNA here is from genome assembly GCF_025960985.1 of Flavobacterium psychraerolatum. GTDB lineage: Bacteria > Bacteroidota > Bacteroidia > Flavobacteriales > Flavobacteriaceae > Flavobacterium. The sequence continues at coordinate 79,443 of NZ_JAOQMX010000002.1, forward strand.
GGGAGTAATCAAATCCCTTTCGACCAAAGAAGTGCGAGTGCATTTTCCCGAAGAAAATAAAACCATCGAAGTAGACAAGTACGAGTGGCAAAACATTCGATACACTGTTGACCCGCTGACCAAGGAGATTCAGGAAGAGATTTTGGGGACTTTTGTACAATATCCACTCAAGTTGGCTTGGGCGATTACGGTACACAAAAGCCAAGGACTAACATTTGATAAAGCTGCGATCGATGTTTCGCAAGTTTTCATGCCTGGGCAAGCCTATGTAGCATTATCACGTTTGCGCTCGTTAGAAGGGCTTATTTTGCTTTCTCCGTTGCGCATGAACGGCATTTCCAATGACGAAGAAGTCATGGAATACGCCCAAAACAAAGCCACAGACGAGACTTTAAAAAATTCGCTCCATTTCGAAACCAAAAATTTTATTCATAACTACCTCATAAACAGTTTTGATTGGCAAGAATTGGCACAAGAATGGCGCACTCACAAATACAGTTACAACGAAGATCCCGAAGTGCCAGCCAAATCGGCGCATGCGGTATGGGCCAACAAATATTTTGTGATGATGGACGGGCTGTATGTATCGGCTCAGAAGTTCATTGTACAGCTCAATAACATCTTCAGGCAAGAAACCGTCGACTTATTGCACGTTTCACAACGTATCGAAGCTGCTTTTAATTATTTCCTGCCCGCTCTGGACGAATTGGTGTTTGAAATTCTTTGGAAAATCGAAGAAGTAAAATGCTTGCAAAAAGCCAAAACCCGCTACGAAGAGCTCAAAGTGCTAGAAGATTTTCAGTCCAAATCGGTATTGCGATTGATGAAAGCCAAGTTGCTAATCGAAACCGTAGTTGCCGGCGAGAGCATCTCCAAAGAGAAACTAACCTCCAGCGACATCAGGAATTATTTGTCTCGAAAAACCAACGCTATCCAAAACCAGTTCAAAGAAACCCATGTGACTTTGATTGAAGACGAAGCCGATGTAGATCGTTACGCCGCCAAGCAAAAAACCGACAAAAAAGGCCCTAAAAAATCCACCGTAGACGAAACTTTCGAACTCTGGCAAGCCAAAAATTCTATTGCCGAAATCGCTATTTTGCGAAAATTAACCGATCAAACTATTGAGAGCCATTTGGTCAAATTAATTCAAGCCAAAAGAGTCGCCATCACAGACATACTACCTGCCGATAAAATCACAGAATTGACAGAAGCATTCCAATTCTACCAAGAAGAATCCCTGAATCCAATGAAAGAAAAAATGGGTGACAAATTCAGTTGGGAGGAACTGAAGATGTTCAAGGCGAGTTTAAATTAACTGCTTTTTTTTGGAGCGGAAATAATAGCTTTTTCAGGAAGTATAGTTCCCGCTTTCCGCTACAATCTTTTATGGTTCCTTTCGTCACCATAAAAGGATTTTTACTTCAATCGGGGCTAGGAAGGGAGTATGGTTTCCTAATTTGCTATTTTTTATCAGTTTAGAAGTATTGAAAAGGTCTAAGGCCAGTTTGTATTAGATTTTTGTAAGAAAAAAATAATATATTTGGAGAAAGTAATAAAACGAAATGATTCATTTGTAAAGCCATCCAATTTTGGGTGTATAGATGAAGGTTTGTTTCGTTTATATGCACGTTAGCAGATATATTCACCAAAAAAACAGAGATAATGATAACTAAAGAACGCTTCCAAGAAATTAAAAACTCAAATCAAAGTGTGCGGCATTTACGGAAAGCAGGATAGCATTTTTGGCCAGGCACAAATGAAGAAAATGAGCAGAATCGTTGGTAGTAAACAATTTGTTTTGGTAGATAATTGTTCACATTATTTGTTTGTTGATCAGCAGGAAGCTTTTTTAAAGAGTATTTTTGACTGGTTATAAAGCGACCAGCTGTGCATCCGTTGCAATTTTTTTAGATAATTTTCCCATTAAATAAAAAATGGGAGACAAATTCAGATGGGAAGAATTGAAAATGGTTAAAGCAAGTTTGAATTAGCTGCTTTTTTTGGAGCGGAAATAATAGCTTTTTCAGGAAGTATGGTTCCCGCTTTCCGCTACAATCTTTTATGGTTCCTTTCGTCACCATAAAAGGATTTTTACTTCAATCGGGGCTAGGAAGGAAGTATGGTTTCCTTATTTGCTATTTTTTATCAGTTGTGAAAAGCTGAAAATGTTTATAGAGTGTCTAAATTAGAATTTTGTAGGAAAAAATTATTATATTTGGAGAAATAAATAAAGCGAAACAAACCTTCGCTTATCTACCTGTTTTTAGGTGTATTTACGAATGTTTATACCACATATAAAGTAGTTAAGTGCAGTTTTGCGTGATATTACAATGAATAGAGATTTTACACTTCATATCGACGAATGCAATTCTTTTCTTGATGATTTTAAGAAAGGGAAACCTTTTACATCTATAAGTGCCGATTACATTGAAGAATATGGTTTTGATATTAAACCTATTTCAGATTTAGAAATCCCCGAAAACTTTCCTTATTGCTGTGAATACCACAAAGGCTTAAAGGAAAATTTTGAAGATTGGTTTGAAATATTTCCTTATTGTTGTGACGAACATAAAAGAATTAGTTTAAGAAAATGGTTTAATAAGGATAAATATAAGAATGTTCCAGCCAAAATATTTAATCACTTAATAAATACGGAACATTTTATTAGTAAAAAAATAGAATTGGATAATTGGTATGAAGAAATAACAGATTACATTGAATACAATTTACATAGTTTCGGAACTCCAGATATAGGAGCAAGTAATTATTGGTCAAGTTTAAAGTATTTCATAGAAAATTCAGATATTGAAAAATGTAATCTTACAAAAGTTAAAAAAAGAATGCTACTTGAATATTTTGATGCAGATGAAAAAAATAAACTAAATGAAAATGATAATAGAGACTTGAATTTACTATTTTCTACTTTTCAAAAATGGCAAAAAACTTTTCCAGATTTAAGCTTTTTTCAAACTATTAAAAAGGACCTAAACAATAAATTTCCAATTCAATTGGTGCTATATGAACCAAAGCATAATAAATATTTAGGAATTACAAAGTTTAAGGTAAAAACACAAACAGAATTAATTGAAATACTTATCAATACAACTAAAAACTTATTAAGCAGTATTGATACAACAAAATTATCTGATGAGAATAAATTAAAAGAAAAGGAGAAGTTTGAAATAGATATAATTTCTGCAAACCATAAAATAAGGCAAGACGAATTATTAAAAGAATTTAATACCACAGAAATTAAATACGTGAAAATAATCAAAAAATGGCTTCAAAATGAAAAGCAATATTTTAAACAAATCCAAACAAAAATACCAAAAATGATAGTAAACACTAAAATAGCAAATATATACAATAATGAGGATGGAAATCAAATTGTAAATACAGGTAACAATAATAATAATGCAATCGGAAACAATAATAATTTTGAACTTAATAGTGAAAATATCAATTCAATAATTGATGTTCTAAAATCATTGCAAGAAGAAATCGAAACGATTAATAATGATAATAAACTGCATATTGAAAATGAAATTAATCGAGTAACATCTCAATTACAAAGTGAACAACCGAAATTTAATATTGTGAAAAGTGGACTAAATTTGATTTACGAATTAGCGGTTGAAATAACAGGGTCAGGAATTTCACCAATAATTTTAAATCAATTAACACAATGGATTAAATAAAAACTGCACCTAACAGTAAAGGTCCCGCTTTTATCAATAAATTCGTGAAGTGGCGAATCGTTATAATACAGTTTAAACACTAAAATAAACAGAAACATGACGGATATAGAACAAATTCTAAAATCAGAAGTTGAAAAATACATCGATAACAGTCCTTATAAAAATGACAAAACCATAGGTGGATTATCTAATCGGTTAAAATATGTTAGTGAAAATGTTAATGAAGTGACCGAAAATGTTAATAGATTAGCAAATGAATACTTAGAAAAAAATCCAAATATCGATGCTAAAGAATTAATCGAAATTGCTAAGAATCTTATTCAAAGGTTCTTGGCAAGTCCCGTCAATGGATAACTGTAACCCCGCTCCAAACTGCTGCACATTTACTACTAATACTTACTTTCATAAAAAAAACCGATCGTAGCGTTTGCAGCGCGGATATTTTAAAAAGAGGAAGTTTATTTTATTAGTCAGTACTAATTTGTACTTCATCTGAAAATATTTTTGTGTGAGAAGGCACCACGTTGCAAACGCTAAATTTTTTTTTCAAAATTAAAATTGGACTCGATGCAGTCAAGCACGATCTGAGATCTTTGTTTCAATATTTTGACAAAAATTGTATAAAATAAAAATATTGTACATAAATTTGTACAATATACGTAAATTATGGTAGTCACAAATATTTCAGATTTCAGAAAAGATATCAAATCTTACTTTGATAGAGTAGCAATAAACTTTGAAACTCTAATTATAAATCGTGGGAAAGATTCGGGGATTGTTGTTATTTCACTTGAAGAATATAACTCGCTTATGGCAACAAATTATGAATTATCAAGCAGAATGAACGAACGAAGGTTAGATGCTGCAATTGATAAATTTAAGAATGGAAACACAATTTCTAAAGACTTAATTGAAGACTAAATGAAATATGTATTTGTTGATGAATCTTGGGAAGATTATTTGTATTGGCAAAAAATTGACAAGAAGAAAGTAAAAAAAATAAATGATTTACTCAAAGATATTTCAAGAAATCCTTTTGAAGGAATAGGAAAACCAGTAGCTTTGAAACACAAATATGCTGGATTTTGGTCCAGAAGAATTGATGATGAACATAGATTAATTTTTAGATTTATCAATGATGAAATTCAAATTTTGAAATGTAGACATCATTACGATTAACTGTACTACAGCTTCTGATTGTTTGAAGAAAGCACCTATTTTATTTTTCCATAAGTCTTAATTTTTGCAACACGATTGTTTACTGCAATCATACTTTTTTAGAAAAATGAAATCGAAATCTTTATAGTTCCATCCAAATTTTAACCAAAAACGCCCAATTATCCCCTAAACCCGCATTAGGGATAGGAGCGATTGTTTGAGCTCTTGTTGTGCAGTCCCGACGCTTCGGGACGGAACAATAAAGCGAGTGCGGATAACCCGGACCGAAGGGAATGCCCAAAAAACAAGCGTTTTTAAGAATCAAAATCATTTCCGTGACATTGTTGTTGTTTTAGCGTGTTTTGCTTTGCAAATGGCTTTAAAGTTGTGTTAATGGTTGCGTGTTGATCCTGCAAAAGGTTTTACTTTGTTAGAATAGAATTAAAACGCTGTTTCGAAAGCTAATTAGGTTAGGAGAGTAGTTTTTATTCTGGATCAATAATTAAACCATCAATTGCAGTATTTGCAACGTATTTGTTTATAAAAATTGAATTACAGTACTATGGAAATCAAAAATATTTATACACAACAACTTGAGTTTTTCAATTCGAACCAAACCAAAGAAGTCAGCTTCCGAATTGAGCAATTGCAAAAAATAAAATCTGTCCTCAAAGCGCACGAAGATGAAATGTACACCGCCATCTACGAAGACTTTGGGAAATCAAAATTCGATACCTATTCGGCTGAGTTTTCATTGTTGTACCATGAAATTAACATCTTTATCAAAAACATCAAAAGCTGGAGTAAGCGCAGGCGAGTAGCCACAGGACTGGCAAATTTTCCGGCCAAATCCTATATCATTCCCGAACCGCTTGGCGTTACCTTGGTGATCGGTGCTTGGAATTATCCGTACCAGTTATCGCTGTTACCGGCAATCACGGCCATTGCAGCAGGGAATACGGTGATGATCAAGCCTAGCGAACTCCCATCGCGCACGGCTGCAGTGATGGCTAAAATTATAAACGAAAATTTTCCTTCGAATTTTTTATATGTAGTCGAAGGTGGCGTCGAAACCACCACAGAATTGTTAAACCATCGATTTGATAAAATATTTTTTACGGGTAGTATTCCCGTAGGACGCATTATATACCAAGCGGCTGCAAAACTGCTCACACCCGTAACGCTTGAGCTAGGAGGGAAGAGTCCGACTTTTGTTATGGCAGATGCAGATTTGAAAATGACCGCAAAAAGGATCGTTTGGGCTAAATTTTTTAACGCAGGTCAAACCTGTGTAGCACCCGATTACATTTTGGTCGAAAAGAAAATTGAAGAGGAATTTTTAAAAATCCTTGCCACCACGATAACCGAATTCTATGATTTAAAAAATGGTCTCACCGAAAATTATGTGCAGATTGTAAACGACAAAAACTTTGATCGTTTAGCCAAATTAATCGATCGTGAAAAATTGTATTTTGGTGGTGAAATGGATGCGGCTAAACGACTCATTCATCCAACAATTCTACAAAACGTCAATTTCGACGACCCAGTGATGGAAGATGAAATTTTTGGGCCAATTTTACCAGTGCTTTCTTTTACAAATCTTGACCAAGCCATTGCAGCTGTCAAAGACCGTCCGAAACCATTATCTTGCTATATTTATGGCAAAGACCGAACCCTGATTGACAAAATTTTAAGCGAAGTTTCGTTTGGTGGTGGGGCCGTAAACGATAGTATCATGCATTTGTCCAACAGCAATATGCCTTTTGGAGGTGTAGGTTTCAGCGGCATGGGCAGTTATCATGGCAAGTATGGCTTTGATGCTTTTTCGCATTATAAAAGTATTTTGGACAAACCCACTTGGTTGGAGCCAAATGTCAAATATGCACCTTATACCGATTTTAAACTGAAGCTGATCAAGTGGATGTTGGGTTAGGCAATGATTAATGCTTTCGAAAATAGAAAAAACAGCATTTTGGGATACAGTTTGATTTTTAACAGCATTTAAACTACTTTATATTCAAAGAAACATATGAATGAACAATTAAAATACGATCAGGAAGACTTAGCTTCGTTGCTTGAAAAAGTAAAAAAGCAAGGCATTGCTTTTTTAGATGCAATCGAAGACAGGCCTACCTCAGTCATTACTCCAAAATTGAGTACTTTGCCCTTAAACGAAAATGGTTTTGGAGGCGAAAGTACGCTGGAATTATTCAATCAAAGGTTCGAAAAAATTATGGTTGCGGCCACGGGTCCTCGATATTGGGGTTATGTGGTTGGGGGTGCTACACCTGCAGCGATCATGGGAGATTGGCTTGCTACCATTTACGACCAAAACCCACAAGCAATAGCAGGACAGGGTGATGTTTCGGCTTTGATCGAAATCGAAACAATCCAATTAATCTTGGATCTTTTTGGTCTACCAAACGATTTCTCAGGTGGTTTTGTAACTGGAGCTACCATGTCTAATTTTACGTGTTTGGCGGTAGCTAGGCAATGGTTTGGTAAACAGCAAGGAAAAGATTTTGCCAAGGACGGAATTTCAGAGAAAATCCGAATTTTTTCGGCTGTGCCGCATTCCTCAACAATCAAATCGTTATCAATGTTAGGAATCGGAAGTAATAATTTTGAGCAAGTCCCAGTTTTAGCTGGCAATAGAGAAGCAATTGATCTTGAAGCACTCGAACTGCAAATTGCTTCACTTGTAGGACAACCTTTTATCCTAATCACTAGCGCAGGCACAGTAAACACGGTAGATTTTGATGATTTCGTAGCAATTGAAAAATTGCGTCAAAAATATAAATTTTGGTGGCATATCGATGCTGCCTTCGGTGCGTTTGCTGCCTGCTCGCCTGCGTACAAGCATTTGGTAAAAGGTTGGGAAACAGCCGACAGTATTACTATTGATTGTCATAAATGGCTAAATGTTCCTTATGAAAATGCTGTTTTTTTGATCAAAGAAAAGTATCAGAGGTTACAAGTGGAAACTTTTCAAAACTCGAATGCTCCTTATTTGGGTGATCCCCAAGAAAATTTTAATTTTCTAAATTTCCTTCCCGAAAATTCCCGACGATTAAGGGCATTACCCGTTTGGTTTTCGCTGAAGGCTTATGGTAAAAAAGGATATCGGGAGATTGTTGAAAATGCTGTTGACCTTGCAAAGCAGTTGGGTACTTTTGTGGAGAATGATTCTAATTTTGAACTACTTGCTCCCGTTCGATTAAATACTGTTTGTTTTACTTTGGCTGGAGCCGAAAATCAAAATAAAGTGGTCGATTTTTTATCGAAAGTAAATGCCACAGCAAAAGTTTTTATGACGCCAACGGTTTACAATGGAAAGAAAGGAATACGAGCTGCTTTTGTTAACTGGCGAACAACATCCGGTGATGTAGATATGGTTATTGAAGTACTGAAAAATTTGAAAACCTAGACATGCTATAGGACGTAAAATTAAGGCGACTTTGTTTGTGATGTTTTTTAAACCCTAATTTTTATCAAAATCAGCAAATTATTCTCCAAAATCCGGAGTAGTTTAGGAGCTATTGTTTGTTTACTTGTCATATACTTTCGATAAACAACATCAATGAACACCAAAAAAACAAGCGTCATTCGATTAAAAAAGCATTTTAGCATGTAAGTTGTTTTGAACAGTTTTGTCTCTTCACGCCTTTAAAAACAGTGCTAATTCTTGGCTCATACTAAAATAGTAGAAACTATTTGAAAACAGAAAATAAAAATCCCCCTTATTGACCATCAATAAGGGGGATTTTTGCACTCTGAATTAATAAAATAAAATACGTAGTATATATTAATTTGCGTCAATAAAGCCTACTACTTCATACGCTCTTGTACCGTTATCTTGGATTTTTTCGTATAATATATTTCCGTATTCATAATAGCTTTGACCGTCAATTGTAACTTTCTCATAATCGGATGGAAGTTCATAAATTACCGTCCCTATTTCTGGATTAACTACTTCGTAATCAGATCAGTTTTGACTATAAAACATTCCTTGAGATTGAAAATAAATGTTGTTTTTAAATTGGATTCGGTTATAGTTTTGTGGCAAAACAGCTATTCTAAAACCTACTTTGGGCATAATGTTTACGTAATGACCCTGTGAGTAGGAGTAGTATTTGTTATTGGAATAATAGTAATTTTGACCGTTATATTTAATAGTTGATTTGTTGGACAGGGTGCGCACAGTAGCTACTTTACTTTTAGGTGTTTTGTACGTTACTTTTGAGGCTGGTACACGTTGGATAGACACTTTTTTAGATACTATCTTTTTTGAATTTTTGTTCTGTGCGTTTACTTTAGTAATTCCGGTTAAGGTACAAATGGCAAGTATTGCAAATGTTTTATAAATAGTTTTCATATTGTTTATTTTTTTAATGTTAGTATTTGTAATCATTGAGGTAAAGGTATAAGCAAAGCAGTGTTTAAAAAACTCAAATAGACGATGTCGCTTTTTGTATCTACAAACAGGAGGATTGCATAGATTAAATGTTTTTGTTCGAAAATAACACAGCCTGCTAAAAGGTGTAATGGCTCTTTTTGATGAAAAATTGTGGATAAATTGTTGAAGTATAATTTTCTGTTAAAGGGTTTTTTCGAAAGTAAAATATTGATTAGGTTAGCAAAAATGCTATTTTTTGAGGATTCGAATGCTAAACATTGCAGAATTCTCAATAGGAAGAAGGTCGGTTTTCGGCTTTAAATAATTTCAATTTTATTTATTATGAAGAATACGTTAGGTATTAGTATGTTTTGTTTGGTTGTTTTAAGTGGGTGTAACAACCTGAAATCCGTTGCCGATAAGCAACAAGTAAAAGTAGCAGCCGTTGAGGTTCCTAATTTTCAAAACCGAGGCCATGAGTTGGTTTACAATATGGTCCAAAAAGTAGGTAACTATAACAAGTTGCAACAAAAAAAGGATGTAGTGTACACGTATACGTATCAAACAGCAGACGGTAAAAAAGATGTTTCAACAGAGAAATATAGTTTTGATGGCGAATGGTCATACGGACACATGCAACAACACGAGCGCACATTGCCTGATCTTGCAGGTACCCTTGAGCAAGGGTACGATGGATCTGAATACTGGATTAAGCACAATGGTGTTGTTTTGACCGATCCTGCAATTGTAAAAAGAGCTATTTTCAGTCGTGCCACCAATTTTTATTGGTTTGCTATGATGCAAAAAGTACTTGATCCAGGAATCAATTATGAATACCTAGGTGATAAAGCAATCAATGGCAACGATTATAGTGTGGTCAAAATCACTTTCGATTCAAAAGACAATAAGCCAAAAGATATTTACCAATTGTACATCAACAGGTCTACAAATTTAGTAGATCAATTTTTGTTTACGGTTGTCGATTTTGGTAAAACAGATCCTTTACTAATGAAATTGGAATACGAAGAGGTGGACGGCATATTGATTCCGACCAAACGAAAATACAAAGGTTCGAATTGGGAGGCGGTAGAAACAAATGATCCATGGACTTTGGTCAATTGGAGAAATATTAAATTTGGCAATCAACTAACCAAAGCAGACTTTACAAAATAAGGCACAAAAAAAACCTCCAAAGTTACTTTGGAGGTTTTTTTATATTGGGTAGACGGTTGATTTATAGTGATTCAATCAAAATCCAAGCATCTGGATTGTCTTTATCATTAATTACTTTTTTCGCTTTTTCTGCTTCTGCAAAAGTTTTGTAGCTACCGTAAATTACAGGGTACAAATTGCTTTTGTTCAACGGAATCCTTTTCGCATCAAAACCAGATTTCAATAATCTTTTTAAAATCTTATTGGCATTATTTTCATCTCTAAATGCACCTGCCATTACATGGTAAGACATTTTTACTTCTTTATTTTCTTTTATCGAAAGAGTAACTGCAGGCAGCGGGTTTTTGATAAAAAAAGTAGCTTCCTGAATTTTACTTTCTACTTGTTTTTGAACTGATTTTTCTACAAGTGTTTGTTGATTACTAATTTCATTTTGATACAATGGATATCCAATCGTACCTGTTAATCCAAGACCAAGTACAAAAATAGCAGCATATTTCAAGTAGGTACTACTGTTTGAAGTTTCTGGTTCAAAAACAATCACTTCTTTTTCTACTTCCGTTTCCACAAGATTTTCAATTTCTCTTTGAATAGCTGGAGATATGAAAGAAGACAATCCAAATGAACTCGTCATATAATTGTTTTGAAATTCTGGTTTAAATACCATACTTCCTTCGCTATTTAATTGGATTGATCCAATATCTTTTAACGAAATCGTTCCGTTTTGTCCCAAACTGTTTTTCCAATTTAAAACGGCATGTTGTATCGCGCTTACGGCATAGCTATACGATGTTTTCTCTGCATTGGCAATATGGTTCGCTAGTAACCCATCATTAGTTTTAATGTTGGCGTTAAAAGATACCGATTTTTTTGGTGGAGAAAACGAATGGCTTTCTTCAATCCATTGAGCAGATTGAATTTCGGTCAAAAAAGCACCAAAACCAGGTACGGTAACGCACTGATAACGGTATAAAAGCTGGGCGATGTAAAGTTCGATATTCATAATTGCAAAGTTATACAATGAAAATAGTTATCAAAATTTTATTCACAATTTTTATTAACAAATACCATAAAATTTTTATACTTTTCAACCACAATTCATTAGCATGACAGAACAAGAATTATTTTACCTTTTAGCCCTGCAAAGAGTGGATGGAGTTGGCGATATTATGGCCAAAAAGCTCCTTGCAAACTACGGCTCTGCCGAAGAAGTTTTTAAAGCTAAGTCACAACAACTCGCTGCCATCGATGGAGTAGGAAGCATGTTGCTCAGAAATATGCAAGATAAATCGGTTTTTGACAAAGCGACCAAAGAATTACAATTCATGGAAGCTAATAAAATAAAAACGCATTATTTTCAAGATGATAATTATCCAGATCGATTGAAACACTGTTTTGATGGACCTGTTTTACTGTTTAGTTCTGGGAATATTGATTGGAACAATCGCAAAATGATTAGTATCGTAGGAACACGACAAATTACCTCGTACGGTACCGATTTTTGTCGAAAATTAATCGAAGATTTGGCACCGCTCAATCCTGTAATTGTAAGTGGTTTTGCTTATGGGGTAGATATCGTAGCGCACCAATTGGCAATGGATCTTAACCTACAGACTATTGCTGTTGTAGCGCACGGACTGAACCAAATTTATCCGAAACCGCATAAAAAATATATGACAAAAATGGAGGAAAACGGTGGTTTTATGACCGAATTCTGGAGTACTACCAATCCCGATAAAGAAAATTTTGTGCGCCGTAATCGCATTGTGGCTGGTATGACCGAGGCGACTATTGTAATTGAATCTGCCGATCGAGGTGGCTCGTTGATTACCGCCAACATGGCCAACGACTACAATCGGGATGTTTTTGCTGTGCCAGGTCGTGTAACCGATAAGTACAGTCAAGGTTGTAATAATTTGATTAAAACCCAAAAAGCACACGTACTTACCTCCGCAGCCGATTTGATTTATATTCTCAATTGGGATATTCAAGTGGCTTCAAAGCCAGTACAAAAACAACTTTTTATAGAACTAGAACCCGATGAACAAAAAATCTATGATTTTTTACTACAAAGAGGAAAGGAATTGATGGATATTATCGCTTTGCAATGTGATTTTCCTATTTATCGAATTTCGGGTTTGTTACTCAATATGGAACTCAAAGGAGTGATTAGACCTTTACCAGGGAAATTATTTGAAGCGATATAAATAATTAATCTGTATACCCATTAGGTTAAATTAAAATTGGTTTTATGTATATTGTCACATTGAACTTGTCGAAAGGTATCGTAAACGAGGTCTTCGACAAGCTCAGACTGACATTTCAGTTATAAATGACTTTAGATATTGAATCATCATTTTTTTAATGGTTCTGAGTAATTTCACCCAGCGAGTGATTTGTTTATAAAAGGCTTTGGTTCATCATTAAGTTAAATGATGTGTTAATTAAATTAGCAGTCCAAAAATAATTCGTAGAATTTATCTTAAGTTTTAAAATTGATGCTAATTTGTGATCTAACCGATAGGGAATAGGCGAAGTTAATTCGTGGCCATCTATTTTCAAAAGATTTAAAGTCAAAATTTTCACCTTTATGGCTATCAAAGCCAAATCTTATTTATTCTACAAATTTCGTGAATGTAGCTTTTTAGGTGGGTAATGGTATCTTGGTAATTGGGAGAATCATAACCAAAACGATCGTGCTCCATTTGTTCTTTTTCCAGAGCAGAGCAGCCTTTTACCACTTCTTTGATCATGTCGAGTAAGATCAATTCTTTATTATTTGATTTTTTGAATTTAAAATCAACCAATTCATCCTCAAGACTTTCGCAATACTCCAAAAGTGCTTGAACTTCTGGTTCATCCAGAAGTTCAGGAGCATTTTTAAATATTTCGATTTTATTTTTCATTATTCCAAATTCCCCATTGGTGGTTAGGGGGACTATACATCATCATAATCAATATAAATAGTCTCTGATGTTGGGTGCGCTTGGCAAGTTAAGATCAAACCATCTGCGATTTCTTTATCAGTTAAGATAGAATTTTTCGTCATTTCGGCAGTTCCTACGGTTACTCTAGCAAGACAACTACTGCATATTCCACCTTGGCAAGAATACGGGACATCGATCCCTTTTTTCAAAGCAGCTTCTAGAATGGTTTGTTTCTGTGACATTTCGAAGCTTGTTTCTTCATCATCCACCATAACAGTGATTTTTGAATGACCACCTAATGATTCTTTGATTACATTTTCTTGAGAGGAAGCAGTGAAAAGTTCGAAGTGAATATCCGAATCCTTTACATTTTTTTCTTTCAAAACATTACAAACGGTATTGATCATTTCCTCTGGACCACATAAATAGAATTTGTCAAAATCAATTTCCTTATGTTTGTTATTCAATGCAAAATTAATTACTGATTTATCGATACGACCAAACTGCGCATTTTCTACATTGACTTTACTGTAAACATTATCGATTAAAAAACGACTCACATATTTTAAATGTAAATCATGTAATTCTTTATGAAAAATTGTTTCTTCAGGTGATTTGTTTCCGTATACCAATACGAAAGAACTTTTTGGTTCACTTTTTAAAACTGATTTTATGATTGAAATCACAGGTGTTATTCCACTTCCGGAAGCAAAAGCAATATAATTTTTTTGTTTGTCTGCAGCAGGTTCAAAAGTAAATTTACCTTCTGGTTTTCCCACTTCGATCACATCACCCGCTTTGAGTTGGTTGTTTGCAAATTGTGAAAAAAGGCCATCATTCACAGCTTTTACCGCAATACGTAACTCACCACTTTCTGGTGAAGAACATATAGAATAGGCTCTACGAATTTCTTTTCCGTCAAGGGTTAATTTTAAATTGACATATTGTCCAGCAACGAATGTGTAACCTGGTTTTAATTCTTCGGGTACATTAAAAAGAATAGAAACTGCATTGGCCGTTTCACGTTTTACTTCTTTTATAATTAATTTCAAAAATGAAGACATAGTATTGATTTTTTTACAAAAATAGGAAACCTTGATAAATTGTACCTATTCTGCTGCTTATTTTTTATGATCTTACTTGGTAAACTGAAATGAATTGTTTTGAGCCATTTGGAAAAGACTGGTAAATAGAATTTTGAAATGCTTTTTAAGGCTTTAAATTTCGATATTTCAAAAAGAAGCGTATTTTTACCAGTCATTATACTAAAAGAGTATTTTAGAAGTTAAATGTTAAAAATCATATTCAATTGAAAACCAATATAGTTAATTCAGGAATTTCATTAGGAATTTTCATTTTTTTAGGAGCATGTTCTACAAAAAATGATTCTTTCTTGTCTAGAAATTCACATGCCTTAAGTACCAAATATAATATTTTGTACAATGGTCAAATTGGTCTTGATAAAGGTGTTACAGCTATTAACTTGAACGATCAAGATAATTTTTGGAAGCGTTTGCCAATTGAAAAAATGCAATTCAATGAAGATTTAGTAGGAGATAAGAAGGCGAAAAGTCCCGATTTTGATCTTGCAGAGACCAAAGCAACCAAGGCAATTCAAAAACATTCAATGAATATCGATGGTACGGAAAGAAATTTTCAAACCGATGAAGCTTATTTATTATTAGGAAAAGCGCGTTATTACGACCAACGTTATATTCCTGCTTTGGATGCATTTAACTATATATTGTACAAATACCCCAAAAGTAGCCGAATTTATGAAGCTAAAATTTGGCGCGAAAAAACCAATATGCGACTAGGTAATGATGCTTTGGTGGTCAATAATATGGAACGCCTTCTTGAAGGTGATAAATTAAAAAAACAAATTAGATCAGATGCCAATGCTTTGTTATCGGAAGCTTATTTGAATTTAGAAGAGAAAGATAGTGCTGTTATAAAATTGGTTTTGGCCGAGAAATTTTCGAGAAATAACAAACAAAAGGCACGATATCGTTTTATTTTGGCTCAATTGTACGAAGATTTAAACAGCCCAGAAAAAGCACTTGAAAGTTATGAGTCTATTATCGCTATGAACCGCAAGTCGGAAAGAAAGTATGTGATTCAGGCACAAGCAAAAAAAGCACAACTATTTGATTTTAAAACGGGAGATACGCTTTTGTTTGTAGAAACCTTCAATAAATTATTGAAAGATAGAGAAAACCGCCCTTTTTTGGATGTGTTAAACCATCAATTCGGACTTTTTTATGACAAGCAAAACAATGATGCTAAGGCAAAAGAATATTATAATGCTTCTTTAAAAAGCACTAAGGGCGATGAGTATTTAGTAGCTTCAAATTATAGAAACATTGCGAACCGCTACTTTAGAGATGCCAAATATCCAATGGCAGCCAAATATTATGATAGTACGTTAACTAAATTAAAAGACAAAACAAGGGAGTTCATCCATCTCACAAAAGTTCGTAAAGATTTGGATGATGTGATTTTGAATGAAGCAGTTGCTGTACGAAATGATAGTATTATTAATGTATTAAGTATGTCAACAACAGATCGAGTAGCTTACTTTGAAAAACACATCGCAAAACTGAAAATAGAAGACGACAAAAAAAGAGTATTACTCGAAAAGCAATTGCAAATTCAAAAGAATATAGAGAATAATAATAGGGCCACCAATGGAGACGATGCCATTGCTGTACAAGGTATGGCAAAACCCAATATAGCCATGTTACCTCCTTCAATGAATGTAGGGAATCAACAATCGTCTTTATTTTATTTTTACAATCCCTCAATTGTTTCTTTTGGAAAAATAGCATTTAAGAAAAATTGGGGAGCGCGTACAATAGGAATAAATTGGAGAACGACGGCAGGATCCAATAGTCAAATAGCCTCTGCGGCGGGTAGTGATGATACCTCAATAGTGGAAATTGAAACTAAAGAGGAAGAAATGAATCCAGCTTATAGTACAGGTTTTTATATCAACCAATTGCCAACAGATCCCATAGAAAAAGATAGTATTAATAAAGAACGCAATTTTGCTTATTACCAGTTGGGTATTATTTATAAAGAGAAATTCAAAGAGTATAATTTGGCCAGTGATAAATTAGAGAAATTGTTACGTCAGAATCCAGAGGAGAAACTAATATTGCCTACTTTGTATAATTTGTACAAAATTTATCAAATTACAGATAGTTCGAGAGCAATTGAAGTAAAACAAGCGATTACCTCTCAATTCCCCGATTCTAGATATGCAAAAATTATTAGCAATACAAAAGTAGAGGAGGCCAAAGACTCTCCTGAGGGGTTATACGATCAAACATATGCTTTGTATAGTGATGAAAAATTTGAAGAAGTTTTGGCGAAAACAGATGTTTTGATCACTCAATTTGCAGGTGACGAAATTGTATCCAAATTTGAATTATTGAGAGCCAACGCTATCGGAAAAGCACAAGGATTAGCTGCATACAAAAAAGCAGTTCAATATGTCGCAGATAATTACCCAAATACAGAGGAAGGAAAACAAGCAATTGAGATTATAACCACACAAATTCCTGCTTTAGAAAACATGAATTTCAGTACTGGAGAGTCCAATAATTGGAAAATACTTTATAAAGTGTCAAATTTTGAGGATAGTAAATTGAAATTGATTGAAAGTAAAGTAAAGAAATTTATGGAGAACGAAAATATACAACATTTGGCGTATCGATTTGAAAATTACAAAAGTGGCGAGCGTTTTCTAATCATTCAAGGAGCACAATCAGAGGCATATGCTACAAGTGTGAGTGCTACTCTAAAAGAAAATAAAAACTATAAAATTGAAGAAACACCAATAATTTTATCGAATGAAAATTATAAGGTTATTCAAATTAAAAAGAATTTGGATGCATTTGAAGCATTAAAAAAACAATAATTTATGTTTGATAAAAATTCAAAATCCTATACCGATTTATTAGGGAAAACCAATAGAATCGTTGAAGGTACTAGTATCAAAGGTGATATTGTTTCTCAAGCCGACTTTCGATTGGATGGTGAATTAGAAGGTAATTTTCATACTACTGGAAAATTGGTTATTGGACCTTCCGGGAGTGTGGTTGGTGATGTAGTATGTAGAAATGCAGATATCGAGGGGAAATTTAATGGTAAGATTGAAGTCGCCGAAATTTTGAATGTAAAATCCAAAGCTAGTATCCATGGAGAAGTGGTCGTAGGAAAGTTATCTGTTGAGCCAGGAGCAGAGTTTAGTGCTTCTTGCGTTATGAAAAACAAAGCAACAAAACTCATGATTACAGATGGAAAAGAAACCTCAAAAAAATAATTCAACCAAATGGTTGGCTCTTATCAATATTCCCATTCAAATGGGAGTCATTATCTTCTTATTTTCTTATTTAGGAGGGTGGTTGGATGAAAATTATCCAAGTTCAAAAGTATATTATAGTAAGATTTTAGTTATGATTGGAGTTTGTTTGGCCTTGTACAACGTGATCAGACAGGTAAACGAAATTAATAAAGACAAATGATTTTTTGTTAATTTTAAGAATATTTGGGAATAATATATAGTTTTATGAATCTAATAAAATACAAGTCAATCCTAGAGTTGTTGAAAATTTCGGGAGTAGCTTATGCAATACATAAATTTCTTTTTTATATTTTAAAAGTAGACGAAAGTGTATTTTTTTACAAAATAGAAATACTTTATTTGTTGTTTGTTACATTTTCAATTGTGCTGTTTTTTGTAGTATTGAAAGTGAAAAGTACTAGTTTTGACAATGTAGGCATGAGTTTTCTATTGGCTACAACAATTAAAATATTACCTTGCTACTTGATTCTTAAACCGATCTTGAATTGCAACGGTTGTGATAATAAAATTGAGAAAATTAATTTCTTCCTACTGTTTGGACTTTTTTTGACAATTGAGACCCTGCTAACTATAAGAATACTAAGTAAAAAGGACTAAAATTAAAGTTTTGTTAAAGGTATTTAAAAAAATATTTTTGTTATGCTTTTGAGTATTAATAAATAATGTACCTTTGCACCAAATTTTAGAAACGTAAATATAACATATTTTTGTAATTATGGTGATTTTAAACAGGCCTCTTAGATTAGTAGTAGCAACATTTCTAGCATGTCTTCCTTTAGCGAGTTTTGCAAATCAAGAAATTGATTCTGTACAAGTTAATGTAGAAAACAGTCATGCAGTAGTAGCTGAAGGACATCATGAAGGTACTCATGCTGAACCTACAGATGTAAAATCTAAAATCAAAGCTTTTGTGGGTCATCACGTTTTAGATTCACATGATTTTTCATTCACACAAGATGATATAACTGGAGAGCATTGGAGTTTGCCTTTACCAGTAATCTTATTAGATGAAGGTTTGCACGTATTTTCTTCTGCAAAATTTCACCACGGTAAAGAAGTTGCAGAATCTGAGGGAAAATTTTATGCTGTCAATCATCATGATGGTAAAATTTACAGAACAGATGCTGCGGGAACGATCACTGAAAATGAAGAAACTGGTTTTCCTTCAAATGTTCGTCCAATTGACTTTTCAATTACCAAAACAGTCGTTTCAATCTTAGGAGCAGCTATATTAATGTTGCTTTTGTTTACTAGTTTGGCAAAATCATATGCTAAGAATAAAGGAATTGCTTCAGGTCCAGGACGTATTTTCGAGCCTATCGTATTGTATGTACGTGACGAAATTGCGATCCCAAACATTGGAGAGAAAAAATACAAAAACTACATGAGTTATTTGTTGACTATCTTTTTCTTTGTATTGTTCTTGAATATTTTTGGTCTAACACCACTAGGAATCAATGCTACAGGTAACTTAACAATTACTTTTTCATTAGCATTTTTAACATTCTTAATAACAAACTTAACGGCTAATAAAAACTATTGGGGACACATTTTCTGGATGCCAGGTGTACCAAAACCAATGCGTATTATTTTAGCGCCTATTGAATTGTTGGGTATTTTTATTAAACCTTTCTCTTTAATGATTCGTTTGTATGCCAACATTTTTGCAGGTCACATTGTATTGATGAGTATTATTGGTTTAATGTTTATCTTCAAAAGTTGGATCGGAAGTAGTTTGTCATTTGGTTTGTCTTTCTTACTTTCTATACTAGAAATATTAGTTGCTTTTTTACAAGCTTACATCTTTACAATGTTATCTGCGCTTTACTTCGGTTCAGCTGTAGAAGAGCATCATCATGATGAAGCACACTAGATTGTAGATTTTTGGTTTAAGATTTTTAGAATATATAGGTATTCAAAAATCTAAAATCGTTGATCTTAAGTCGTTAATTAATTTGAATGTTTAATTTTTAATATATATATCATGGAAATTCCACAAATTATTGGAGCTGGGTTAATCGTTATTGGAGCAGGTTTAGGTATTGGTAAAATTGGTAGTTCAGCAATGGACGCTATTGCTCGTCAACCAGAAGCTTCAGGAAAAATCCAAACAGCTATGCTTATTGCAGCTGCACTTATTGAGGGTATTGGTTTCGCTGCATTATTTGCATCGTAATTAAAACAGAAAAAACAATAGTTGCAACGGTTGGTTGTAACTATTGTTTTTAAAATTAAAACAGTATACATTGCAGTTTGCAATTTGAATAAAATTAGAAGATAAAAATTATACATTATATACCATGGAAAAGTTAATAAATCAGTTTGAGTTTGGTTTGTTTTTTTGGCAAATACTAATATTTGTTGGATTAATACTTTTGTTAAAAAAATTCGCGTGGAAGCCAATTCTTGATGCAGTTAATGATAGAGAAGAAGGAATTAAAAACGCTTTATTGTCTGCTGAAAATGCAAGACAAGAAATGCAAAATTTACAAGCTGACAACCAACGTATATTGCAAGAAGCAAGATTAGAGCGTGATAACATGCTTAAAGATGCTCGCGAAATGAAAGAGAAAATGGTTGCAGATGCTAAAAATGAAGCTCAAGCGCAAGGTCAAAAAATGATTGAGCAAGCTAAAATAGCGATTAATAGCGAAAAAAATGCAGCTATGGCAGAATTGAAATTACAAGTTTCAACTTTATCATTGAATATCGCTGAGAAATTATTGAAAGATGAATTATCTAACAAAGATGCTCAAACCAAATTGGTAGAGAAAATGTTAGGTGATGTAACGATAAACTAATCATTATGGCAAGTACAAGAGCAGCAAATCGTTATGCAAAAGCAATTTTAGACTTAGCAACCTCAAGAGGTATTGCCAATACTGTAAATCAAGATATGCAAACGATCGCTACAACTGTTGGTGGTAATTTGGAATTGAGTACTTTTATTCAAAACCCTACTATCAATGTTCAAGCTAAAGAATCCGCGCTTTTAGAAATTTTCACTAGTAGTAATGGTGTAACCAAAGGGTTATTTCATTTATTATTCGAAAACAAAAGATTTGAAATTCTAGAAACAATTGCGCAACAATATAGCGTATTGTATGATGAAAGCATTGGAGTAGAAGTAGCGCAAGTTACTACTGCTTTTCCGATGGATGCATCACTTGAAGCTAAAGTATTAGCAAAGATTGCAACACTTTCGAACAAAAAAATTACTATAAAAACGAATGTAGATCCTTCTATCATTGGAGGTTTTATTTTGAGAATAGGCGACCAACAGTACAACGCTTCGGTAGCAAACAGATTACAAGTATTAAAAAGAGAATTAAGTAACTAGTTTTATTGCACATTTAAGTGTCTAAATTATAAATTAAGATGGCGGAAATCAAACCTGCTGAAATTTCAGCAATATTAAGAAAGCAAGTAGAAGGTTTTGAATCTGGCGCAACGCTAGAGGAAGTAGGAACCGTACTTCAAGTTGGAGATGGTATTGCTCGTATTTACGGGCTTTCAAATGTTCAATACGGTGAGTTAGTTGAATTTGACAATGGTCTTGAGGCTATTGTATTGAATCTTGAAGAAGATAATGTTGGTGTAGTTCTTTTGGGACCATCTACAGGTATCAAAGAAGGTTCAGTTGCAAAAAGAACACAACGTATCGCTTCTCTTAAAGTAGGAGAACAAATGGTAGGTCGTGTAGTAAACACACTTGGTTTTCCAATTGATGGAAAAGGACCAATTGGAGGAGATTTATACGAAATGCCTTTGGAAAGAAAAGCTCCTGGAGTTATCTTCCGTCAACCAGTTACTGAGCCATTACAAACAGGAGTAAAAGCAGTTGATGCTATGATCCCGGTTGGTAGAGGTCAACGTGAATTGGTTATTGGTGACCGTCAAACAGGTAAATCAACTGTTTGTATTGACACTATCTTAAATCAAAAAGAATTTTACGATGCAGGAAAAACTGTATTTTGTATCTACGTAGCTATCGGACAAAAAGCTTCTACTGTAGCAGGAATTGCTAAAATGTTGGAAGAAAAAGGTGCTATGGCGTATACAGTGATCGTTGCAGCAAATGCATCAGATCCTGCTCCAATGCAAGTTTATGCTCCTTTTGCAGGTGCTGCAATTGGTGAGTACTTTAGAGACTCTGGTCGTCCAGCTTTGATTGTTTATGATGATTTATCTAAACAAGCTGTTGCTTACCGTGAGGTATCTCTTTTGTTAAGAAGACCTCCAGGACGTGAGGCTTATCCAGGTGACGTTTTCTTCTTGCACTCTCGTTTATTAGAGCGTGCTTGTAAAGTAATCGCTGATGATGGAATTGCAAGAAACATGAACGACTTACCAGATTCATTAAAAGGTATCGTTAAAGGTGGTGGTTCATTAACGGCATTACCTATTATCGAAACTCAAGCTGGTGACGTTTCTGCCTATATCCCAACAAACGTAATTTCGATTACAGATGGTCAAATTTTCCTTGATGGAGATTTGTTTAACTCTGGGGTCCGTCCAGCAATTAACGTAGGTATTTCTGTATCTCGTGTTGGAGGAAATGCACAAATTAAATCAATGAAAAAAGTATCAGGTACTTTGAAACTAGATCAAGCACAGTTCCGTGAATTGGAAGCGTTTGCTAAATTTGGTTCTGATCTTGATGCAGTTACATTGAACGTAATTGAAAAAGGTAGAAGAAACGTTGAGATCTTGAAACAAGGTTTGAATGATCCTTATACTGTTGAAGACCAAGTAGCAATTATCTACGCGGGTTCAAAAAACTTGTTAAGAAATGTTCCTGTAAATAAAGTGAAAGAATTTGAAAAAGACTTTTTGTCTTTCTTGAATAATAAACACAGAGCAACTTTGGATGCTTTGAAAGCAGGTAAGTTAACAGATGAAGTTACAGATGTAATTGAAAATGTAGCTAAAGAATTATCAGCAAAATATATTTAAATAAGTTTATTGTTTTTAGATTATTGTTTACCCAACAATAATCTAAAAACTAATTACATCAAATAGCATATAAATGGCAAATTTAAAGGAAATACGTAATAGAATTACTTCCGTTTCATCTACGATGCAAATTACATCGGCAATGAAAATGGTTTCTGCAGCAAAGCTAAAGAAAGCACAAGATGCAATCACGGCTATGCGCCCTTATGCCGAAAAATTAACGGAATTGTTGCAAAGCCTTTCTGCTACTCTTGAAGGAGATGCTGGTGGAAAATTTACAAATCAACGTGAAATTAAAAAAGTATTAGTTGTTGCCATTACCTCAAATAGAGGTTTATGTGGAGCTTTTAATACAAATGTTATAAAGGCTTCTAAAAGTCGTGCAGTGTTTTATGCTGGTAAACAAGTAGATATTTTTGCTATAGGTAAAAAAGGAAATGATGTTTTGTGTAAAGTTCTTACGATTGTTGACAATCAAAGTAGTATTTTTGATAGTTTAACATTTGATAATGTAGCTGCTATTGCTGAAGTATTAACGCAAAAGTTTGTTGACGGTGAGTATGATAAAATTGAATTGGTTTACAATCAGTTTAAAAATGCAGCTACTCAAATCGTACAAACTGAGCAATTTTTACCTTTAGCCCCAGTACAATCTGATTTCAATATTGCGCCTGCAGATTACATTTTTGAGCCGTCTAAGGAAGAAATTGTTCTTACTTTGATACCAAAGTCTTTAAAGATGCAATTGTACAAAGCAATTAGAGATTCTTATGCTTCAGAGCATGGTGCGCGTATGACTGCGATGCACAAAGCAACAGATAATGCAACAGAATTAAGAAATCAATTGAAATTAACATACAATAAAGCACGTCAAGCTGCTATTACAAACGAGATCCTAGAGATTGTTGGTGGAGCAGAGGCTTTGAATGGATAAAAAAATAATTTTTTATAAAATAGAGAGTCTCGCAATGCGGGACTCTTTTTTTTTATTAGTTTTAATAAATATTTAAAACAATACCGTCTTGCTAGTTATAAAAGAACTTTTAACCATTCCAGAAATGGTTACTGAATTAGAAATGTTAAAGCATTTATATCCTGCTTTTACCCTTGAAAAATACACATCTTACTTGCAAGAAATGGTGCCGCACAACTACAAACAATTGGCTGTTTATGAAAATGATATTTGTGTAGGGCTTACTGGTTTTTGGACTGGATTCAAATTGTGGGCTGGAAAATATATTGAGATTGACAATTTTGTAGTAGATCCAAATCATCGTTCTAAAGGAATTGGTAAAATGATGACCGATTATTTACATAATAAAGCTGTTGAATTGGGCTGTACTATGATGTCCCTTGATGCTTATACCGATAATTTTGTTGCCCATCGTTTTTACTACAATCAAGGTTTTGGTCCCAAAGGTTTTCACTTTATTAAAATATTGGATGAAACTCTTTTGTCGTAAGTGTTGCTTATTTGTGACTATTTATAATAAGGAAAGATGATCCAGACAATAGTTAGCTAATCCCTAATGTTTGTGTAACATACGATGATTAAACAAAAGAAATAGTTATTTTTGCTTTCAAATTAATAGAAAAATCATTTTGGGATTATATAAAAAACTTTTTAAGCAAACTGCGATATACGGATTGGCGACAGTGTTGCCAAGAATGTTCAGCTTTTTATTGGTGCCTCTTTATACCAATTTACTACCCAAAGCAGAGTATGGAAAGGTTTCCATTATTTTTGCATACATGATTTTTTTCAATGTGATTCTTGCCTACGGTATGGAAACCGCTTTTTTTCGCTTTTACAGTAATGAAGATAACAAGAAGTCGGTAATTGAAACATCTATGATTTCTATTTTCTGGACGACTATTTGTTTCTTGTTTATAGCATTACTTTTCCGAAGTACATTAGCTGATTGGTCTGGCATTGATGCGCAATACATTACCTATACGATCTGGATTTTGGCATTAGATGCCTTGGTAATTATTCCTTTTTCGAAATTGCGTGCCGTTCAAAAACCAATGGTATATGCTTCGATTAAGATAGGTAATGTTTTGGTCAATCTTATTTTGAGTGTGTTGTTTTTATTGTATTTTCCTATTTTGGTAAAAGAGGACCCTCGTGGTTTTGCTAGTTCACTGTATATCGATAATTTTGAAATAGGTTATATTTTCTTAGCCAACATTATAGCGAGTTTGCTAACATTTGTGATTTTATCTCCAGATTACGTTTTTCTAAAATGGAAATTTGACTTTATACTTTGGAAAAAAATGCTTCGTTATGGCTTACCGATTATGGTGGCTGGTATTGCATTTGCAATCAACGAACAATTCGATAAAATTTTATTGGCTAAGTTACTTCCTCCTCAAATTGCAGAATCTGAGGTAGGTGTTTATTCTGCCTGTTATAAGCTAGGGTTATTCATGGTTTTATATCGCACGGCTTATACTTTAGGAATTGAACCTTTCTTTTTTAGTCATGCTTCTGATAAAAATGCACCCAATACTTATGCCACTGTCACCAAGTATTTTGTAATTTTTGGTTCCTTGATCATGTTGACAGTAATTGTTTTTGCCGATTTGTTTAAGATCATTATGATTCGGGACGCTTCGTATTGGGAAGCAATGAAAGTTGTGCCTTTGATCATTCTGGCCAATTTTTGTTTGGGAATTTATACAAATCTTTCAGTTTGGTATAAATTAATTGACAAAACTTATATAGGTGCCTATATCTCCATCGCAGGTGCGGTGATTACTTTGGCATTGAACTTTTTATTAATTCCTAGTATGAGTTATTATGGTTCTGCTGTTGCAACACTTGGAGCTTACGGAAGTATGATGGCGATTTCTTATTTTCTGGGTAATAAATATTATCCTATCCCTTATGATTTTAAAAAAATTGGAAGCTATATGGGATTATCCGTATTCTTTTCTATCATTTCTTTTTATAAATTCAGGGAAAATTATTTTGTGGGTATTGGCTTGTTATTGGTTTTTGTATACTTCATATACCATAACGAGAAGGAAACATTATTAAAAATTGCAAACAGAAAAGACTAGTATCGTTGCTTTCGATCTTGGTCTTTTCGAAAAAAATATTATATGAAAATAAACATCGTCAATAAGTCTGAGCATGCCGTACCGAGTTATGAAACTATAGCTTCTGCCGGAATGGATTTAAGAGCCAATTTAACGGAGTCCATAACATTACAGCCATTAGCAAGAACAATCGTTAAAACTGGTCTTTTTATCGAATTACCGATAGGTTTTGAGGCTCAAGTACGTCCAAGAAGTGGTTTGGCTTTTAAAAACGGACTAACTGTACTCAATAGTCCTGGAACAATTGATGCCGACTACCGTGGTGAAATTGGTGTTATTTTAGTAAATTTATCCAGTGAGCCTTTTGTGATTAACAACGGAGAGCGTATTGCACAATTGATTATCGCTAAGCACGAACGAGCCGAATGGATCGAGGTATCAGTGCTTTCTGAAACATCCAGAGGTACAGGAGGATTTGGTAGCACAGGTGTGAAGTAAGTTTCTCATGTCCTTTCTCACAATTGTGAATTTTGTATCAAATAGTCTTTAGAATAAAATAAATATAAAATTAGAAATACACATTTGGGCACTTAGTGAAATCTTTGTGTCTTCGTGTTTACATAAAAAAAATACTATGAAAATAATAGTTCCTATGGCAGGACGTGGTTCTCGTCTTCGCCCACATTCTCTGACCGTACCAAAACCATTGATTCCAGTTGCAGGCAAACCAATTGTTCACCGTTTGGTGGAAGATATTGCCAAAATATTGAATGAACCAATTGATGAAATCGCTTTTATTTTAGGTGATCCAGCTTTCTTTGGTGATGATGTGGTGAAGAGTCTAGAAAAACTAGCAACCGATTTGGGAGCAAAAGCTTCAATTTACCGTCAAGATTTGCCTTTGGGTACAGGTCATGCGATTATGTGCGCCAAAGAATCTTTGTCTGGACCTGCTGTAATTGCATACGCTGATACATTGATTAGAGCTGATTTTGAATTAGATCCAACTGCTGATGCTGTGATCTGGGTGAAGCAAGTTGATGAACCAGAAGCTTATGGTGTAGTGAAGTTGAACGACAACTCTGAAATTGTTGAATTGGTCGAAAAACCAATGGAGTTCGTAAGTGACTTAGCCGTGATCGGTATTTACTATTTCAAAGAAGTAGGTGATTTGAAGAATGAATTGCAAAGCGTTTTGGATAATAATATACAAAATGGTGGCGAATACCAAATCAATGACGGTATCAAAGGAATGATGGCAAACGGAAAAGTTTTCAAAACCGGAAGTGTTGACGAATGGATGGATTGTGGTAATAAAAATGTTACGGTCGAAACCAACTCAAGAATGCTTGGTTTTCTTCAATCTGACGGAATAGAATTGGTGGCTGCGAATGTAAAGTTGGTGAACAGTACTATTATTCCTCCTTGTAATATTGCCGAAGATGTAGTATTAAACAATGCTACTGTTGGTCCAAATGTTTCCTTGGGTAAAGGATGTCATGTGAGTGATAGTACTATCAAAAACAGTTTGGTTCAAACGCATGCTCGTATCAAGAATGCCAATTTGGACAACGCCATGATTGGAAATCATGTGAGTTTTGATGGTAATTTTACAAGCATCAGTATTGGTGATTATTCAGTTTTAGAATAGTTTCTTTGATATAAAGTGCTTTGTTACTTAGTATAAAATTTTTATTTAACCATTAGAGTATTAAGTCAAAATACATTTTACATTTACTTGCTACTTTAATGGTTTTTATAGATTTTTTTTTAATTTTAAAAGAGTTTTAGCATGAAGTATACATCGGTTTTTATATTCTTGTTTTCTGTTTTGATGTGCAATTCCAGTTTGGTTTTGGCACAGTCAGAAGGGGAATACAAACTAACCGATAAGGACAAATTTCAAGATTATTTTTTTGAATCTTTAAAGCAAAAAGGGATTGAAAACTATGACAAAGCAATTGTCTCCTTAGAAAAATGCTTGAAGTTGGAGCCTGAAAATGCTACAATTCATTTCGAATTAGGTAAAAATTATTTAACACAAAAAAACTACAGTAATGCAATTCGTTCTTTCGAAAAGGCCAATCAGATTGACCCAACCAACAAGTGGTTTTTAATTGGTATTTATGATGTCAATTATGCAACCAAAGATTACTTGGGTGGCATTGTAACCATTAATAAACTGATCACTTTCGATGCAAAATTCAAAGAAGACTTAACTTCCTTGTACATGAATACGTCGCAATTTGATAAAGCCTTGGCTTTAATCAATGAGCTCAATGAAACTGTTGGTAAATCTGACCGCCGTGAAGCGTATAAAATCCAAATTTTATCTCAAGGTAAATTTCAAAGTTCAGAAATTGAAAATTTACTAACTCAAATAAAAAAATCACCTAAGGAAGAATCCAATTATGTATCTTTAATTTATTTGTATTCGAAGAATAATGCAATTGATAAAGTTCTAGAAACGGCACGTCAATTGGAAAAAGAAATTCCAACTTCGGTCTGGGCACAAGTAAGTTTATTCAAATACCATTTGGACAACAACGATGGAGACAAAGCCGTAAAAGCGATGAATCTTGCATTGGAAAGTGCCAAAGTAGATTTGAAAATTAAGCACCGAATGCTGAATGAGTTTTTACTTTTTGTAAACAATAATCCGCAGTACAGTGATGCTTTGGAGAAGGCAGTAGGATACTTTGACGCTGATCCAGATATAAATGTAGCCAAGGAATTGGGTAAGTTCTATCATGTCATAAAGCAGTTTGACAAAGCCATCAAGTACTATGAATTGGCCAATCAAAAGAGCGACAAGATTGATCTCGAAAATAATTTATTACTGCTTCAAGCCTATACAGATGACAAGCAATTTGAGGTAGTATTGAAAAAAGCATCCGAATTTGTAGATCTATACCCAAATCAACCACAGTTTTATTATTTCATGGGTATGGCATACAATCAGCTAGAACAATTTAAAAAAGCAAAAGACATGCTTGAAATGGGTATGGATTTTGTTGTAGAGGATAAAACATTAGAAATTAATTTTAATATTCAGCTAGGAGAAGCCTACAATGGGCTGGGAGATACCGTCAAAAAAGAATTGTATTTCTCCAAAGCCAATCAATTATTAAAGAAATAAACCAACAAATGAAAATTAAATCAGTTGTGAGAAGAGCCGTTTTTATAGGTGCAATTGCTAGTACAATGCTAGTGGTTTCTTGTAAATCCAAAAAAGCGTTAATTCAAAATACCGTTTCAGAGCCATTAAAGGCAATGAAAGCCAGTTCAATTATAGACAAGCATTATGAGAATCAAACTGATTTTGCTGCAGTTTATATCAAGTCCAATGTGCGATTTGATAACGGAAAACAAACCCAAAATGTAACTGCTGAAATTAGAATACAAAAAGATCAAAAAATCTTAGTGAGTATTCGATTTTTGGGTATTACAATGGCCAAAGCATTAATTACGCCAACCAAAGTAAGCTATTATGAGAAAATAAAAGGGACTTATTTTGAAGGTGATTTTAGTGGATTAAGCCAATGGCTAGGAACTGATTTGGATTATAATAAAGTGCAAAATATGTTGATGGGCGAGGCCTTGGACGATTTGAGAGTAGGGAAATACAACCAAACTCTTGAAGAACAATCATATAGATTGGACGACAAAGCCAATAATTCGACACAAAAAGCGTTCTTTATTGATGCCTCCAATTTTAAAATTAGAAAACAAGAGGTTATACAAAGTGATAAAGCTCGAAAAATCGAAATGGATTACGGAAATTATCAAAATTTTGACAAAAGAATTATCCCATTGCAATTGCATATCAATGCTACTCAAGAAAAAGGAAAAACAGAAATTGACCTAGAATATACTGACCTAAATTTCAGTGACGAACTTTCTTTTCCATATAGTGTCCCAAATGGCTACAAAAGAATTTTAATTAATTAAATTTGCACAAAAATATATTGTCAAGATGCCAAAGTTTATTTTAAGCCTAGTTTTTATTTGTATGACTTCTGTACTATGGAGTCAATCCTCTCAACAAGAAAAGTTAGAGCAACGCAAATCCCAAATTCAAAAAGAAATTCGGGATAATGAGAATATGTTGAAAGGTATAAAATCAAAAGAAAAGTCGGCTATGACTGTTTATTTGATTCAAAAAAACAAAATCAAACTAAAGGAAAGTTTGATCAATACTACGACCAAACAAACTAGATTATTAGCAGATGATATGTATCGCAATCAATTAAGATTGAATGCGTTAAACAAAGAGCTTAATGTTCTAAAAGTAGATTACTCCAAGAAGATTGTACAATCTTACAAAAGTAGGTCTGAGCAAAGTCGTGCGATGTTTATTTTATCATCAGAGAATTTTTTACAAGCTTTTAAAAGAGCGCAGTACCTAAAACAGTACACCAACTTTAGAAAAGCACAAGGGGAGGAGATCAAAGGCAAATCATTGGAATTAATAGCTATAAATAAAAAATTAAATGTCCAAAAAGTAGCCAAACAAAAATTATTGGCCGAAAACGTTAAAGATCGTTTATCACTTGTAAAAGAAAGAGTAGAGCAAGAAAAATTGGTAAACGAGATTAAGAAAGACAAAAACCGTATCGTATCCGACATTCGAAAAAAACAAAGTGAGTCCAAGAATATCGACCGTCAAATCGACCGTTTAATTCGTGAAGCAATCGCTGAAGCCAATAGAAAAGCTGCTGCAGAAAAAGCAAGAGCATTAGCTGCTGCTAAAGCCGCTGCCGCTGCCGAAAAAGCTGCCGCCGCTGCTTCTGCAAAATCTAATTGGTTGTCTCGAAAAACGACTCCCGCACCTACGCCCGAACCTGTGGTAGAGAAAGAACCCGTTGCAAAAGTCGAAGTATCGTCTTCTCGAATTGAGTTAACCCCAGAATCAAAATTAATTGCAGACAACTTTAAAGCCAATAGAGGTAAGTTACCTTGGCCTGTAGAAAAAGGTTTTGTTTCACTTGGGTATGGAGACCAAGCACATCCAATTTACAATACTTTGGTAGTTCATAACAGTGGTGTCGAAATCACAACTGAAGAAGGAGCCAATGCTAGAGCCGTTTTTGGAGGAGAAGTTGCCAGTATAATGATTTTATCACCAGTTAACAAGGCTGTAATGCTCCAACACGGAGATTACTTCACAGTGTATCAAAACCTAAGTTCGGTTTCTGTAAACAAAGGAGATAAGGTAAGCATAAAGCAAAGCCTTGGTCGCGTAAGAACTAGTGGAGAAACAGGAAAAACAGTGATTAAATTTTTATTATTACAAAATACTACCTATGCTAATCCGCAAGGATGGTTATCAAACATGTAATATTAATAAATAATAAATAATATAATAAAAAGCTTCTAGAACTATTGTTTTAGAAGCTTTTTTCATTTAATAAGTTTGCATCTAATAAAATAAAAATGATCTTATTTCAGCTGTAAATTATAGTGAAAGGCTGGTAGTTGGTTCATTAGAGCAAGATCTAGTCCTGTTGAATACTATATCTCTTATAAGTGATTTTATATTGCAATAGAATGCTATTTCTACTCTGTTAGAAAGTAAAAAGGATTTTTTAGAAAAAATATGATTTAATTATCATCATTCCTTTTAGCTTCTTTTCGTAAATAAAAAAGATAAAATGTAGCTAACAGCATCGCTAGAACGGCCTGAATCAAAACGGTAGTTTGAGCTCCTATGTAATGAGAAATACCGCCCACAAGTACACTTCCAATAGGCACTGTCGATGTTAATACCATTAAATAAATACTGATTACCCGACCTCTATATTCATTGTCTACATTAACTTGGACAATTGTGTTAGTAATGGTGCGTACAGACATCATCCCAAAAGAGGCCAATGTTAAAAAGAAAATAGCCAAAAAGTAATTGTTTGTTTGTGAAAAAAATAAAAGCCCGATACCAAACAAGAAACTGTTTTTTGCTAAAATTTTAGTCAAATTGGTTCCTTGCTTCAAAGAGGCTAAAAACATAGCTCCAAGAAACGCTCCTAGACCAATAAAGCCATCAATTACTCCTAATGTTGAGGCTGATCCCATAAAAATATCTTTTGCAAAAACAGGTGTTAATGTTGTAAAAGGTAGGACTAATAAACCCATAAGCCCAGTAAAAATAATAGCCGAAGCAATAATTCGGTTTCCTCTAATAAATGATAATGCATCAATAAATTCTTTTTTAATACTTTTATCTGCTTTGTGGTTTATCGCTTGTTTTGGAATTTTCATTAGTAATAAGGAGGTTAAAACAGCTATGAAACTTACAGCATTACTACCAAAGCAAACAGCATCGCCAAAGTGTTCCAAAACAAACCCCGCAATAGCAGGGCCAATTAATTTGGATAAATTAACCATTGATGAGTTTAGGGCCAATGCATTTGGTAGATCTGTTTTATCAACAATAAGTGCTAGTACTAGGGATTGTCGTGCAGGAGCATCAAATCCGTTAATTATGCCCAGCAATGCACTCAACCCAATAATCCACCAAACGATATTTTCCTTAAAAAAAATAACTGCTAGTGTCATTAAAATGGCTTGAAATAATGATATTATTTGAGTTATGAGTAGTATGGTATAGCGGTCATAACGATCGGCTACAATGCCGCCGTAAATGGAAAATAATGCCGTGGGGAATAAGGTTGCAAATACCGAAATTCCTAGCATTAATTTGGACTGTGTTATCGAATAAACTAACCAACTTACTGCAGTTTTTTGCATCCAAGTTCCTAACAGCGAAACGGCCTGTCCTGAGAAAAATAAGCTGAAATTTTTGTTTTTGAAGGAATTAAAAGTGGTAAGATTCATTGCTTATTATTTCCTAGGTCTATTTATAATAGGATAAAACAGAGATTAATTTGTTTTATCATGAGTGGAGTATTAATCTAGTACAAAAATTTTATAAAGATATATGCAAATTTAAACAAAAAAGAATTGAGCATTGTACTAAAGGATACTTAAATAAGTTAAGAATTAGTTGTTTAAATTGTTAAAAAAGGGAATATTTTTTTAATTATTAAGTCAATTTTTCCTTTGTTTTTTTATCATATTTTGATGTTGTACTTTATAAAGAAGTAAGTGTTTTAACTACCATAAAATTTTTTTTCCATCAATTTGATCAAAAAGGATAACTTTTTTTGAGGTGATGATACATTTGTTTATGAATCAAAAAGCTTTTATGTAGGACTATAGATTTAATATTTTTCTAAACTAGGGATAACAGGTTAGAGGATTGCTTTTGAATATTTTTTATATCTCTAAAAAAAAAATAGATAATACAAAAACAACATTTTTAGCATTAATCAAAATAATTATTCGATAGAAGTCTAGTACTAGTACAAAGGCTCTACTAATAAGAGAGTACTAACTTCTACTTATAATTTGTTGACTCCTAGATGTGATGAACCATCCTCTAAAATTTTACGTACAGAAGACCAAAAACTTAATAATGTACCTGAATTTCTATCTGAAAGTGATGAAAGCAATAAAAAATTAGTTATAAACAGTTTCATGTTTTTTTCATTTGGATTGTAGTATGCCATATTCCACTCCTCAAAATGCCTTTTATTTACTTTGTTTTCCCAAAGAAGAGTTATCGAATGATGCCTATTATCTTTTTTAATTCTTTCATACACCTCTAAAACATCTTTTTTCTCTCCTTCAAGTATTTGAACGAAATTATCGTTATGATAGATAAGGCAACCCGAAATATTTTTTGATGCATTAAACGCAATTGCTTCATCCAGTATATCATTTAAGTCTTTTAGCACTAAGCCTTTACTTGAAATGGAATGATAGTTTAATTGGTACATGTATAATTATTTTTTATAGAATTGCAATTTAGACATATTTCTGCAAAAACAATAGTTATTTCGGTATTGATGCTAACTGTTGTTGAAGTAATTTTATTATTGAAGATGCAAATGAATAATCGACCTTTGGGTTTACTTTTAATCTTTTATTTCCCACCCAGCATCTCCATTAGTTCTAAAGCATTTCGCGTTGTTTTAGCATTATCAAAAGTTAGCAGCAAGCGTAAACCAGCAGGAGTTTGTTTTTCTTTCATTTTGCAAATGCTCGTGTTTTTTTGTACAAACTGTAGTATATCTCTAAAACGGTTGGTTTGATAAAAATCGGACTGTTGATCAGAAACAAAATAGCAAATCATTTTTCCTTTCTTCATGACCAATTTTTCGATACCTAGTCCACTGGCAATCCATTTGATGCGAATGCTATTCATCAATGCTTTTGCTCTTGGCGGCATTGGACCAAAACGGTCTGTCAATTTGGTTTGGAAAACCTCCAATTCTTCTTCATTTTTTACAACAGCCAAATCATTGTATAAACTATAACGTTCTGAAACGTTATTAATATATTCGTCTGAAAATAACAATTCAAAATCGGTATCAATTTGGATGTCTTTGACGTACTCTTTGGTTTCGATATTATTATCTTCGGGATAAAGTTCTTTGAATTCATTTTCTTTTAACTCATCAATAGCTTCGTTTAGAATTTTCTGATACGTATCAAATCCAATTTCGTTGATAAAACCACTTTGTTCGCCACCTAGTAAGTCTCCTGCGCCACGAATTTCAAGATCCTTCATCGCAATATTAAATCCACTTCCTAGTTCATTAAACTGCTCCAATGCTTGTATACGCTTGCGTGCATCATCCGTCATAGATGAGTAGGGTGGACAGATGAAGTAGCAAAAAGCTTTTTTGTTGCTACGTCCCACGCGACCGCGCATTTGGTGCAAGTCTGAGAGTCCAAAATTATTGGCGTTGTTGATGAAAATGGTATTGGCATTGGGTACATCCAATCCACTTTCGATAATAGTGGTAGCTACAAGAACATCAAATTCACCGTTCATGAAGGCCAACATTAATTCTTCGAGTTTTTTACCCTCCATTTGACCATGTCCAATCCCAACTCTAGCATTGGGAACGAGTCGCTGAATCATACCCGCAATTTCTTTTATATTTTCGATTCGGTTGTTGATGAAAAAAACCTGTCCGTTACGTTGAATCTCATACGATATCGCATCGCGAATCATTTCTTCACCAAAACCTACAACATTGGTTTCTATTGGGTAGCGGTTGGGTGGAGGAGTTGTAATGACCGATAAATCTCGGGCAGCCATTAAGGAGAATTGCAATGTTCTCGGGATAGGCGTTGCCGTCAATGTTAAGGTATCGATATTGGCAGCCATAGTTTTGAGCTTGTCTTTGACATTAACTCCAAATTTTTGTTCTTCATCGACAATTAATAATCCTAAATCTTTAAAAACCACGTTTTTATTTACCAATTGATGTGTTCCAATAACGATATCCAATTTACCTTCTGCAAGTTGTTTTAGCGTTTCTGCTTTTTGCTTGGCTGTTCTAAAACGATTTAAATATCCTACACTTACTGGCATGTCTTTCAATCGCTCGGTAAAAGTTCGGTAATGTTGGTAAGCCAAGATAGTAGTTGGTACCAAAATAGCTACTTGC
Organism: Flavobacterium psychraerolatum; assembly: GCF_025960985.1. Classification (GTDB taxonomy): domain Bacteria; phylum Bacteroidota; class Bacteroidia; order Flavobacteriales; family Flavobacteriaceae; genus Flavobacterium. The sequence goes on from NZ_JAOQMX010000002.1 coordinate 114,689, forward strand.
TTACTATTATCTACCGCTTTGAAGGCGGCACGAATCGCAACTTCGGTTTTTCCAAAACCTACATCACCACAAACCAATCGGTCCATTGGGCGGTCGCTTTCCATGTCGGCTTTGACTTCTTGAGTTGATTTATATTGATCGGGCGTGTCTTCATAAATGAATGAACTTTCCAGTTCGTTTTGCAAATAACTATCGGGAGCAAAAGCAAACCCTTTGTCCAAGCGCCTTTTGGCATATAGCTGAATCAAGTTGAAGGCTACATGCTTAACTCTGGCTTTAGTTTTTTGCTTTAAAACCTTCCAAGTGTTCGACCCTAACTTATATATCTTGGGTGGAGTTCCGTCTTTTCCACTATATTTTGAAATTTTGTGTAAGGAATGGATGCTCACATACACAATGTCGTTATCGGCATAGACGAGTTTGATGGCTTCTTGGGTTTTGCCTTCGACTTGAATTTTTTGCAAGCCACCAAATTTTCCAATTCCGTGGTCAATGTGCGTTACATAATCACCAACAGTCAAGGCGGTCAATTCTTTTAATGTAATATTCTGTTTTTTCGAATAGCCACTTTTGAGGTTGAATTTGTGGTAACGCTCAAAAATTTGGTGATCGGTATAACAAGCAATTTGGTTTTCAGTATCAATAAAACCTTGGTACAATGGTAAAACGATTGTATTGTATTGTTTTCGAATGTTCTCCGAGTTGGTTTCATCCAATGTCTCAAAAATATCATGAAAACGCTTCGCCTGATTATCATTCGAACAAAACAAATAATTGGTCAAGCCATTAAAATGATTTTCGCTCAAATTGTTCAACAGCAAATCAAATTGTTTGTTGAAAGAAGGCTGTGGCTGAATGTGGAATTCGAATTTTTCAGTCGCTTTAAATGTTGGTTTTGCAGCTAATTCGACAATAGAAAAATCCAAAGCCCTCTTAATAAATTCAGGTTGATTCAAGAACAATTGCTCTGGAGTCGAACGCTTTATTTCTTTATTTAATTTTTCGAAAGCTTCTTCGGCTTTGGCAAATTGTTTGTCGAGTTGTGATAGAAATCCTTCGGTATTTTGAAGGATTAAAATGGTTTTCTCTGAAATGTAATCCAAGAATGATTCTCGGTTTTCTTGAAACACTTTATTCTCCACATTGGGAATAATTGTAATTTTTGTTTTCTTTTCTATGGAAAGTTGCGTTGCTACATCAAAGGTACGCATGCTATCAACTTCATTTCCAAAAAACTCAATTCGATATGGATTATCATTCGAAAAAGAAAAAACATCTACAATTCCACCACGAACCGAAAATTCGCCTGGTTCTGTAATAAAATCGACTCTTTTAAATTCATAATCAAATAAAACTTCATTAATAAAATCAATCGAAATTTTGTCTCCAACTGAGATTTTTAAAGTGTTTTTGTCTAAGTCTTGACGAGTAACTACTTTTTCGAACAAAGCTTCGGGGTAGCTAACTATTATAGCGGGTTTCTTGCGTGAGTTGATGCGGTTGAGCACTTCGGCACGTAGCAAAACATTGGCATTATCGGTTTCATCCACTTGATAGGGACGACGGTACGAAGCAGGGTAAAACAAAACATCGGGTTCACCAACCATTTGTTCCAAGTCATTTAAGAAATAAGCAGCTTCTTCTTTAGTCTCTAAAATCAATAAAAAAGGTAGTGCTGTTTTTTTGAATAAAGCTTTAAGAGTAAAAGAAATTGAAGAGCCAATTAGCCCATGAAGGTGCATTTTTAGTTCCTTTTTTTCTTGTAATATTTTTGCAATTTGCACCATTTTGGGCAAATTATCGTATGTTTTGTATAGGGCTGATTTACTCAATTGTAATTACGTTATTTGGGCCAGTCGTAGGAATGGCTCTGGTGCTGTCCAACATTCGTTTTAAGTCGGCTTCGCCTTCTTCAACAGGGATTTTACTTTTTTCAACTGTTTTGTCCATTTCTCTTTGAAGAGTAGCCAATTCTCGATTGATTTCACTAATTAAAACAATAACTTTTTTGCTGGGGATATTGTCTAGATGAAGGTAGAGATCCATCATGCGTACTTTGGTAATCACTACAGCAATACGGCTTTTTATTTGAGGTTTATCGAATGCAATCGGAATATTTTTGTTTAAATTCATAGCTGCTTTAGAAATAGCAGTCGATTTTTGCTGAAAAGCTTCTATGGTTTTCTTTGGCTTCTTTGATAATTCAGCTAAAAAAAGACGAAATTCATTCCAGGTTTTTACAGTGCCTTCGGCCGTTTCATTGATCGGTGTATCATAAAAAACCCACCCTTTTTCAATTTGTAAAAAGATAATTTCTTTCTTGGCCATTTCTTTTTTATTTTCGGCTAATCGCTGTTGATTATCGTCTTTGCACGAAAAAAGTAAGACAACAGTACAAAGTAAACAAGATAGAATGTTTTTCATAAGAGACATAGTATTGCTTTTTTCCGGTCTTATGTGATTTGCAATACCATTTTGGTAGCGACCTTAATTTGGTCTTGCGTATTTCATAATTGGTTTAAAAAGAAGTACAAAGTTACAAACTAAAAAGAAATTTAGGAACGAATATTTAAAAGATTGCTTCTTTAATTTCAGGCTTATGGTAGCTTTATAATTTGTAGAATATGTTTTTTTACGCATAAAATAGTGTGCATGGCTTTAGTAATTTTTTAAGAATCCAATTTTGCTTTTATTTTCAATTAATTGAATAAAAACATAGGGTTTCTATTGAATAAGGATAAAAAATGGGTGTGGAAGTGTTATTTTAGATGTTTAGATACAACAGATAAACTAAGAGATACATAATTTAGTACCGTTGTTGCTATTTTTACAATTACTAACCTAGAATATAAAGTATGAAGAATATAATATTGAAAGTGATGTTTTGTTTATGTGCCATTTGGAATACAAATGCTCAAATAATTAATGTTTCCGATTATGGAATTAAACCAGGTAAAGACGTTAGCTTAGAAGTAAACCAATTGATAGCATCTTTGAACGGAAAGAAAAATGTAACCTTATTTTTTCCAAAAGGACAGTATGAATTTTATCCTGAGAATGCCGTTGCAAAATATCGTGCGGTTGCCAATCATGATAATAGCTTGAAACCTATGGCATTTCCATTATTTAATGTCGAAAATTTCACTTTGGACGGAAATGGCTCTACATTTATGTTTCATGGAAAAATTTGTCCAATTATTGTTGACGGATCAAAAAACACCACTTTAAAAAACTTTACCATTGATTGGGAAACACCTTTTATTCATGAATTAAAAGTGATAGAAAGCGATGCTAAAACCAATACATTTACAGCCAAAATCACACCTGAAAAATATGGTTTTGAAGTGAAAAACAACGAAATATTCTTTAACCATTATAATTGGCAAGATATAATTGGACAAAATATTGCTTTTGATCCAAACACAAAAGCACCTATTTGGGATACTCGAAATTATGCACTTAGAAACAGTGGAGCCAATATTAAAATTTCTAAAATTGATAATACAACGGCTAAGTTTACCAATAGTACCAAAGTAGCACCTCCCGTAGGAACGGTTATAGCCGTGTATGGAAGTAGCCCTGGTGGAAATCGTTTTGCACAAGCGATTCATATGGCTAATTCTAAAGATAACTTTATCGAAAATGTGACAATCTATGCGGCAGGAGGTATGGCTTTAATAGCTGAAAGATGTGAAAATATCAGCTTGGATAAATTAGTGGTGACTTCAAGACAAGATAGAGTAGCAGCCACAAGGGCAGATGCTACTCACTTTCTGGGCTGTAAAGGAGTGATAAAGATGGAAAACTGCCTTTTGGAACACATGCTTGATGATGGTATAAATGTACATGGTGCTTACGTAAACATGAATGAATACCGTGGAGAGAATACTTTTTTGTGTGAAATTAGCCATGTACAACAATGGGGTTTGACGTTTGCAGAAGCCGGTGATAAGGTTTTGATTACGTCTCGAGAAACCGTATTACCAATTTATGAAACGAAAGTAAAAGAAGTAAAGATTTTAAATGACAGACGCTTTTTGATTACGCTCGAAAATGTTCCAGAAATAATGCCTACAGGCCCGCTTTCTTTGGAAAACATTACTTGGTACCCCGATGTAATAATGAAAAATAATATTATTAGGGAAAACCGTGCGAGAGCAGCATTGATTACTACTAAAGGGAAAGTCTTAATTGAAAATAATTACTTTTCGTCTCAAATGCATGGAATTTTAATCGAAGGAGATAATAAATCCTGGTACGAGTCGGGTGGTGTAAGAGATGTTACTATTAATAATAATGTTTTTGATAACGTTGGTTATGGAGATGGTGAAGGTTACCCATTATTTGCAGCTCCTATGTTGACTGATAAACAACATTTGGGTGATGAGAAATACCATCAGAATATCCGATTTACCAATAATACAATCAAAAGTTTTAATGGTTTGTTGGTAAGTGCAACTTCTGTAAAAGGATTAGTTGTCGAAGGTAATACAGTTGAATTGAGCACAAAATATCCTGTTGGATCAACTTTACCGTCTATAGCATTGGATTATTGTGAAAATGTGGTGATTGAAAAAAATACTTTCAAAGGTTTTAATTGGCCATTGGTAATTAAAAAATCAGAGGAGATTAAAAATCTAAAAATCAAATCCAATAAAGGGTTGAAGGAAAAATAAGGTTATGATTAGTAAGTCTTGGTTGATTAACAAAAGCTGTCCAATTTTGGGTAGCTTTTGTTATTTTTACTACCAACCAAAATGAATTTTTATGTTTGAAAAGAAGTAGCTTTAATTGAAAATAAAAGAATTTATAAGTCACTTAAAAAGTTTCTCCACTATTAACATAAAAACTTTTTGAATGACGTCCCACTCCATACGAAGCTACGACATTTGTTTTAGTAACTTTATCAATCAAAAGACGTAAACCTACTCCCATCGCCGGTTGAATATATTCTAAAACATGAATATTTTTATCCCTGTTACTAGTGGATGTGAAATTGGTGAAAACCGTTCCACTCAACATTTGATTGCAGCTAATAGGAAAACGATATTCTGTTTCAAAATAGCATAAATTTTGACCTCGAAATAATCCTTGTGTATATCCTCTACCAGACCTACTATCCTGATCTCCACCAATTGCAGGTAAATTTAAATAAGGCAAATTTCCTTTAGTCAAAAACTGACCATAACTCCAAAACGCTAAAACATGTTGCTTGTTTGTTTTGCTTAAGGGAATATAATATTTAAACTCTGTAAATAAGACGGCACTTGGAGATCCATTTTTTCCAACTCCCAAATTTGTTTTGTAATTGACATTTGCAAACAATCCATGATTAGGATTGACTAAATTATCTCGTGAATCGTATATCAAATTTGCACTTATACCTTTTATGAAATATTTGTTAGTGTTAAAATGATGTGTACTATTATATACTTGGTGATAGGTGAGTTTATTATTGTCAATTTCCAGAGATTGATCTTTAATGTTCATGTATCCATCAAGATGAATTCCGCCTCCTAGAAATAAATTACTAGCGACTAAAACTGATGCAGTTTGATAAAATTTGACGTAGTCATATTTCATTGGTTGTGCAATTGATTCAATCGAAAAATGAGGTTCGCCAGATGGAATAATTTGTGTCCCTAAACCATAATTATCTTGTGAGAATTTATAATAACGCCAATCTCCCCACAAATAAAGTTTGTTATGATTTAGTAATAAGTTACTTTTTGCATCTATCAATATCTGTTTTTTTGTGGTGTAAGTTGCCATTAAAAAAGCGGAGGAATATTTATCCGTTGTCCGTTTTCCTTTGAAGGTATATTGCGTTATTGCTCCATAAATCAATCCATTTGCGGGTTGCACAAACAGAACAGGTAAAACCATTAAAAAACTACACTTTAACGGCTTGGCAACGGTTGAGGAATCTTTCTTTTTGAAAAATTCAGGAAAGGATTTTATGGGACAAAGAGCGGTAGTGTCATTTTCAATTTGTGCAAAAGAAAATTGACAAAACAGCAACAAGAAAGTCATTGAAAATAAAACTAACAATCTATTGCTATTCCTCATTTACAATCTATTTTATTTTATAAAGGAACAACTTTTAATAAAGGAAATAACTTTTTTTTATTTTTTATTTCCTTTATTAAGATTATAAACGTCTTTATACAAATAGATTGCAACGGAATGGTCAATAAATTGTTAGTTTACTACTTTTTTTCATAGACATTATTTATTGCTTTTACATCGGCCATTAAACCACTCGGGTCAAGTGTTATTTTTTTAATACTCACTTTGTTTTTCGGAATTGAAAATTCGTAATTAGAGGCAGCCCATGTCCAATCGTTCAATACCGTTCTTTTGATCTCTGGAGTTGGGTTTTCTTTTTCGAAATACATCATTCGCAACGGAATATAAAAACTTTCTTTGCTTCCGTCTGTATACTCAACTAAAACATCTATTGGCATTGGCATTCTTCCGATACGCTCTAATTGTACTAGGGTTGTGTAGTTTTGCTCTGTAACCGCTGTAATGCCATAATCGATGGTATTTGTAGTTTGTGTCCAGTCAGTCAAATACCAGTCTAATTCGGCTCCAGAAACACGCTCAGCGGTTCTCATGATGTCGTTTGGTGTAGGATGTTTAAATTTAAAATCTTGGTAATACTTTCTTAACGTTTTATCTAATTTTTTTTGTCCAATTAGATAGCTAAGTTGTGACAAAAAAATACTTCCCTTTATATATGACGCAATACTGTAGGAACGGTTTTCATCATAACGATCCCCATGCGTTGTTAGTGGTTGTTCTTTGCCTGAATTAACCAGATAGAAATAAGTTCTATAATTTCCTTCAAAAGGATTAACTACTTTTTTTGGCCCCAGTTCATTAATGACCCAGTCTTCAATATAAGTCGTGAACCCTTCGTCCATCCAAGGATGTTTGGATTCGTTGGATGCTAAAACATGTTGAAACCAAGAATGTCCCAATTCGTGGGTAGCGGTACCATAGATTCCTTCAACAGTTCCATTGCCCAACATCAAGGTACACATAGCATATTCCATTCCACCATCACCACCTTGAATAAAGGAATATTGTTTGTATGGGTAAGGTCCAACCTTTTGATTGTATAAGTCCATGACTTTAACCATCATAGGCTCTACTTTTTTCCATTTTTCAACTGTACTAGATTCATTTTTGTACAAAAAGTGCAAATCTACATCATTAGGTCCTTTTACAATATCATGTGCGTAATTGGGATCGGCTGCCCATGTGAAGTCATGTACCATTGGCGCAATAAAATGCCATGTTAAGGTTTTAGTTTTTCTAGGATAAGTAACTTGTGTGTCTTTGTCTTGGTAACCATGTCCTATTTCGTTTGGGTTTTGTAAATAACCAGATCCGCCAATTGTATAAGCTTTGTCTATAGTGATGTTTACATCAAAATCACCCCAAACTCCGTGAAACTCTCTAGCGATATACGGATCTGCATGCCAACCTTCAAAATCAAATTCGGCTATTTTTGGGTACCATTGTGACATTGATAGTGCTATTCCTTCGGAATTATTGCGTCCAGAACGGCGAATTTGTAATGGTACTTGTCCGTTAAAATCAAGTGTAAAAGTAGTTTGAGAGTGGGGTAGAATTGGCTTTGCCAAAAACACTTCCAAAATAGTTCCAGTTACTTTGGTTCTCGCAATACTTCCATCTTGTTTAAAGTTTGAAATGTTGAGATAGCCAATTTCATTTGTTTTTAAATTTTTGATACGGTTTTCTTTACCATTCTTTGCCTTCCCAGTCATACGGGCATCTGGATCTTTGATGGTGTGCAAACGTTCATCCATCTCACTCCCAGGTTGAAAAGCATTGTTGAATAAATGATAATATACCTTTTTCAATGTATCTGCCGAGTTGTTGGTGTACACCAATTGTTGGTCTCCTTGGTATTGATAATTTTCAACATCCATAGAAACATTCATTTTGTAATCTACTTTTTGTTGCCAATATGAATTGCTTTGGGCATGAGACCCCATAGTCAGTGCTGTAAATGCTAGTAAGAATATTTTTTTTATCATAAGATTTACGTTAAAAAAAGATTAGTTTAAAGTTGATTTTGGTCTTTAAATAATTAAACCATCTAGAAATTAAGATACATTAAGTGATAATGGTCTTAATTTCTTAATGGTTTAAAAAATTTAATTATGATTTAAATTTGAATTGCTCAAGAATGAGAAGCAATTTATTTATTTTTTTGACATTTTACTTGCCATCAAGAATGCATTATAAGCATTTACCATTTTACCCGAAACAGATAAGTCTGCAAAAGGGCGAACATCGTTTGGATTTCCTCCTACAATAACGTCAGTGGTAATAGCTACACCAGAATCCATCAAAATGTGTTTAACTTGTGGTGCTGTTAATTTTGGAAAATAAGAACGAATCATTGCTGCAACTCCAGCAACATTCGGTGAGGCCATTGAGGTTCCTTGTAAAAAACGATAAGTATTATCTGGAGTAGTTGCGTAAATTTGAACTCCAGGTGCAAAAACATCTACATTAAGTTTTCCAAAGTTAGAAAAACGTGCAACTACTTTATTACCATACTCAAAGTTCAAAGCACCAACTGTTAGTAAATTGTCTGCAATCTCCGTTTTTTTATCTTCAGAGTCATTAGGGAAATTATCAAATACATCAATATCTTTTGCTGAATTTCCAGCTGCGTGAACAATTAAAACATCTTTGCTTGCTGCATATTTGATTGCGTCAAAAACCCATTGTTTATGAGGTGAAAAAGCTTTACCAAAACTTCCGTTGATTACTTTTGCGCCATTGTCCACAGCATAACGAATTGCCAAAGCTATGTCTTTGTCATACTCATCTCCATCTGGCACAGCACGTACTGTCATAATCGCTACGTTGTTGGCTACACCGTCACCTCCTTTATTGTTGTGACGTACTTGAGCAACAATACCTGCAACGTGTGTCCCATGTAGTGTTTCTTTTTTGTCTGGTCCCATTACGTTATTGTTTCCGTATTTGGTATCCGTAATGTCGTTTGGATTGTCACCAACCACTTTTCTATAGTCTTGCTTCAAGTTTTCACCGCTCAAAGTAGCATTGGCTTTTTCTATTTCTCCTTGTAATGTTTCTTTTAAGTTCTTTATTGGCATTCCAAAAGAGAAGAAGCGTTGGATGGTAGTTTTTGCTTTTTCAACTTTCTCATCAGTAGTTGCAATTGCTTTTACTTCATCGATTGTGTAATCTTCTTTTTTTAGAATTGATGCAATAGTAGCATCAGAATCTTTTAATACAGAAGCCATTTCTTCGTATTGCCCTTTTTTCTTTGCAGCATCTGAAATCTCTTTATCATTTTCTGCTTTAGCAGCAAGATAAGTCGTTTCGTCTGCAAGGTTTTTATCTTTGATAATTCTTTCATATTCTAGGTTTTCTTTTACCGTATTTCCTAGAAAGTTCCATCCGTGAATGTCATCAATAAAACCATTGTTATCATCATCAATTCCGTTTCCTGGAATTTCTTTTGCATTAGTCCAAACAACAGCTTGTAAATCTTCGTGTTCAATATCTCCACCAGAATCAATAATTCCAACGATTACTTTTTGTCCCATTTTGCCTTTTAGTAATTCAGCATAGGTTCTGTCAACACTCATTCCTGGAACGGTATCTTTTTGAATATCAAGATGACTCCATCGTTTAAGGTCATTTTCTTTCAAAGCTGATTTTTTGCTCACATTCAATGGAGCCGTTATCGGTGTAAACTTGCTGAAATTAAAAGCTTGTTTTTGGGTGCTACAACTGCTTAGTACTAAAATAGCAAATGCAGAAATATAGAATGGTTTGAAACTATTCATAGTATTGTATTAAAGTTTTAAATAATATTCGAAAGTACAGATTTTTTTTGAACAAAAAGCAGGGTTAACACTATGTTAGTATATTTTATTCAAGAATAAGTTGTTAAATCAATATTTTTCTATGAAATCAAAAAGCAGATGTTGTTTCTTTTTCTTTAGTTTCTTTATTAATAAGTTAGAATTTGTTAACTAAAAACGGTATAATGAATAATAATTATAGGTTAATGGCTTGGCTAATTGAAGTAAAATTAAAAGTGCATCCACTTCAATCAATATTTTAGAGATTTGAAATTTATAATGTCATTAAAGGAGATCTCCAGTTTTCATAACCTCCTTCAAACGAACTCCTTTTTCGGTATGTTGTACGGTGATGATTTCGTTATGTGCATCATGTTCCATAAATAAATAGTAATTACTGGTTGCTGCTTCATCCAGAAATTTAATTTTTTCTGGCATAGTCTGTAGCGGTCGTGTATCATATCCCATTACATACGGAATGGGAATGTGGCCGGCTGTTGGGAGTAAGTCAGCCATGAAACAAATCGTGTTTCCATTGTACTTAATCATCGGAATCATTTGCTTGTCTGTATGACCATCGGCATAGAATATAGAAAAGCTCATTTCGCTGGAAATACCAAAATCACTGTCAGGTCTGGAAATAAAATTTAATTGCCCACTATCTTTCATTGGCAAAATGTTTTCCGACAAGAAGGATGCTTTTTCTCTTGAGTTGGGTTTTGTGGCCCATTCCCAATGGCTTTCATTGGTCCAAAATTTTGCGTTTTTAAAAGCTGTTTCGTAACCTGTTTTGTCTTTGTTCCATTGTACTGCACCTCCAGAATGGTCAAAATGTAGATGTGTCAAAAAAACATCGGTAATGTCATCTCTGTTAAATCCATATTTTGCCAAAGATTTATCCATAGAATGAGACCCCCAAAGGTAATAATAGCCAAAGAATTTTTCCGATTGTTTGTTCCCCATTCCGGTATCGATTAAAATTAGTCGCTTACCATCTTCGATTAATAAACAGCGCGCGGCAATATCGATTAGGTTGTTGGCATCGGCGGGATTGGTTTTGTTCCAAATGGTTTTGGGTACTACGCCAAACATAGCGCCACCATCGAGTTTAAAATTTCCTGTTTCTATTGGGTAGAGTTTCATTTTTTAAGTCAGTTTCATTTATAAGTTTTATTACAATCAATCTTGAGTTGCATTTGTAGTGGCAATTTACTAAAATTCGATAAATAAATTCTATTCCATCATTAGTTATAAAAATGTTATCTGTTGTGCGAAAAGATTTTTATATGCTATCTTTGTGGTTAATTTAGACAAAATCAATATAGCGGTGTAAAAGTTGCTAGTTGGTTCTTAAAAAATAAGCAAATGATAAAAGTTTCAGACGAAGCCAAAAAGAAAATTGTCGACTTAATGAAAGACGATGGTTTTGATGCTGCCAAAGACTATGTGAGAGTAGGCGTGAAGAGTGGTGGCTGTTCCGGTTTGTCATATGATTTAAAATTTGATGACAAAAAAGGAGATGACGATAAGATATTTGTAGATAATGATATCACGATTGCTGTTGAAAAGAAATCATTCTTGTATTTGGCAGGAACGATTTTGGAATTTTCAGGAGGTTTAAACGGAAAAGGATTTGTATTCAATAATCCTAATGCGACAAGAACTTGTGGTTGTGGAGAGTCATTTTCTTTGTAGAACAATCTGTTTTTAATTTTAGAATAAAAAAATAATTTAAGACTAGTGGTGATTTACACCTTTCAAAGTCTTTAAATCTATACAATACAAATGTCAAAATACACCGAAGACGACTTAAAAGTCGAATTAGAAAACAAAGAATACGAGTATGGATTTTATACCGAATTGGAATCGGAAACGTTTCCTATTGGTTTAAATGAAGACATTGTTCGTGCTATTTCGTTAAAAAAGGAAGAGCCACAATGGATGACCGATTGGAGAATCGAAGCATTTAGAGCGTGGGAAGAAATGGTGGAGCCAGAATGGGCAAATGTTCATTATACAAAACCAGATTTTCAAGCGATCTCGTATTATTCGGCACCAAAAACAATTGATCCTAACAAAACACTTGACGATGTAGATCCAGAACTTTTGGAAATGTACAAAAAGTTGGGTATCTCTGTCGATGAGCAAAAAATGATGAATAATGTAGCGATGGATATCGTTGTCGATTCAGTATCGGTTGCAACGACATTCAAGAAAACATTAGGAGAGAAAGGAATTATTTTTATGAGTATTTCTGAGGCTATCAAAGAGCATCCAGAATTGGTTCGTAAATATTTGGGAACTGTCGTGCCGCAAAAAGACAACTTTTATGCTGCCTTGAACTCGGCTGTTTTCTCTGACGGGTCTTTCTGTTATATTCCAAAAGGTGTGAGATGTCCAATGGAACTTTCGACTTACTTTAGAATTAACCAAGCCGGTACAGGTCAATTTGAAAGAACATTACTTGTAGCAGATGCTGGTAGTTATGTGTCTTACCTAGAAGGTTGTACAGCGCCAAGTCGTGATGAAAATCAATTGCACGCAGCAGTTGTTGAATTGATCGCCCTTGATGATGCTGAAATTAAATATTCTACTGTTCAAAACTGGTTTCCTGGAAATAAAGAGGGTAAAGGTGGGGTTTACAATTTTGTAACCAAAAGAGGAATTTGCGAGAAAAACGCAAAAATTTCTTGGACACAAGTAGAAACAGGTTCGGCAGTAACATGGAAATATCCATCGGTTATCTTAAAAGGAGATAATTCAGTTGGAGAATTTTATTCGATCGCTGTAACCAATAATTTCCAACAAGCAGATACAGGAACAAAAATGATGCACTTGGGTAAAAACACTAAGTCTACCATTATTTCGAAAGGTATCTCTGCCGGAAAATCACAAAACAGTTATAGAGGTTTGGTACGTATATCGCCAAATGCAGACAATGCACGTAACTTTTCACAATGTGACTCATTGTTGATGGGTAATAATTGTGGAGCACATACTTTTCCTTATATCGAAAGTAAAAATCCAACAGCCAAAATAGAACACGAAGCAACCACTAGTAAAATTGGTGAAGACCAAGTTTTCTACTGTAACCAACGTGGAATACCGACTGAAAAAGCAATTGCTCTAATCGTAAACGGTTTTAGTAAAGAAGTTTTGAATAAATTACCAATGGAATTTGCTGTAGAGGCACAAAAATTATTGGAGATTTCTTTGGAAGGTTCGGTGGGATAATTTTTGTAAATTTGAATATCATCTTAAATTACAATCAGTATGGAACTCATTTTAAAAAATGTTAAGAAAAAAGATTATCCAGTGTTTAAATCGTTGGCTAAATCGCTTGGTTTTGAAATCGAAGAAAAGATTGACAAACCATATAATCCTGAGTTTGTAAAAGAGATTTTGGAAGCAGCAAAAGAAGTCAGAGACGGCAAAGGAATAAAAATGACTATGGAGGAATTAGATGCTTTATGGAAGTAGTATTTTCTAAAAAAGCCAAAAAGGATTTAGATTTTTGGTCAAAATCAGGGAATAAGACAATCATAAAGAAGATTTCAGAATTGATCAAAGCAATTCAAATTAATCCTTACGAAGGAATTGGGAAACCAGAAGCTTTAAAGTATGGATTAACGGGTTATTGGTCAAGAGGAATCGATAATGAACATAGGATAATTTACGAAATAATAGATGAAAATATCATAGATATATTAAGTATCATTTCATTAAAAGGACATTACGAATAAACAAAATAAACATCATGTTATCAATCAAGAATCTACACGCCTCAATTGGGGATAAAGAAATATTAAAAGGAATCAATCTTGAAGTAAAAGCAGGAGAAGTACACGCAATCATGGGACCAAACGGTGCTGGAAAAAGTACTTTGTCTGCGGTTATTGCAGGAAATGAAAACTACGAAGTTACCGAAGGAAGTGTTTCTTTGGATGGAGAAGATTTGGAAGAATTAGCTCCAGAAGAAAGAGCACACAAAGGAGTGTTTCTATCTTTTCAATATCCAGTAGAGATTCCAGGAGTTTCTGTAACCAACTTTATGAGAGCCGCTATAAACGAAACTCGTAAAGCAAAAGGAGAAGAAGAAATGGCTGCTAGCGATATGTTGAAATTAATTCGTGAGAAATCAGAATTATTGGAGATCGACCGTAAGTTCCTTTCTCGTTCTTTGAACGAAGGATTTTCTGGTGGAGAGAAAAAACGTAATGAGATTTTTCAAATGGCAATGTTAGAGCCAAAATTGGCTATCCTTGATGAAACTGATTCAGGATTGGATATCGATGCATTGCGTATCGTTGCCAACGGTGTAAACAAGCTAAAAAGCGAGAAAAACGCAGTGGTTGTTATCACGCACTACCAAAGATTATTAGAATATATCGTTCCTGATTTCGTTCATGTTTTACTAAACGGAAAAATTGTAAAATCTGGAGATGCATCTCTAGCTTTAGAATTAGAAGAAAGAGGATACGATTGGATTAAAGCTGAGCAAGAAGCTTAAAAAATGTTTCAAGTTTCAAGTTTTCTTTGTTTCAAGTTAGGCTACCTGAAACGTTAAACCTGAAACACTTTAGTTCAAAAGAGTATGGCTACAATTAACAAATTCGAAGATTTAGAAATTTGGCAAGAGGCTAGACGCTTGGCAAAAGAAATTCATGTTATATCTATTGGAACAGGGTTAAAATCAGATTTTAAATTAAAAGAACAAGTTAAGGCTTCTTCTGGTTCAGTAATGGATAATATTGCTGAGGGATTTGAGAGAGATGGAAATCTTGAGTTTAGACAGTTTCTTTCCATAGCCAAAGGTTCTGCAGGAGAGGCTAGATCTCAACTGTATAGAATATACGATTTTGAATATATTGATGAAAACAGATTCGAATTATTAAAGAAAGATTACGAAAATTTGAGTGGTAAAATTAAAAACTTTATAACTTATTTAAATAAAAAGGACTTCAAAGGGAATAAGTTCCAATAGGCAAAACCTGAAACTTTAAACTTTAAACCTGAAACAAAATTTATGGAATTAAAAGAAAAATTAGTATCGTCTTTTATGGCGTTTGAAGAACGTGTTGATGTGCATTCACAACTGCATGACGTGAGAACTTCGGCCATGAAGAACTTTGAAAATAAAGGATTCCCAACCAAAAAAGAGGAAGCTTGGAAATATACCTCACTAAATGCCATCTTAAAAAATGACTTTACGGTTTTTCCAAAGAGTGATGTAGCAGTTGAATTCAAGGAAGTAAAAAAATACTTCTTGCACGAAATGGATACCTATAAATTGGTGTTTATTGATGGTGTTTTTAGCTCAAACTTGTCCTCTACAACCCACGAAGGAATCGATGTTTGTTTGATGTCATCGGCATTAAACAAACCAAAATATAAAGCAATTATAGACACCTACTTCAATCAAATAGCTAGTAAAGATGAGAGTTTAGCCTCTTTGAATACTGCGTTTGCAAATGAAGGTGCTTACATCAATATCCCAAAAAGTAAAGTAGCAGACAAGCCTATCGAAATCATGTATTTCTCAACGGGTAGTGAAGCAGCTTTGATGGTACAACCTCGTAATCTTGTAATTGTGGGCGAAAATGCTCATGTGCAAATTATTGAACGTCACCAGAGTTTAAGCGAAAATCCTGTACTGACCAATTCGGTTACTGAGATTTATGCAGAGAAGCGCGCTATTGTTGATTACTATAAGATTCAGAATGACGCTTCCGAAGCTAATTTGGTAGACAGTACGTATGTTTCACAACAAAAAGAGAGTCATGTATACGTGCATACTTTTTCGTTTGGTGGAAATATTACTCGTAACAACTTGAATTTTTATCACTTTGGTGAAAATTTGACAAGTACATTAAACGGAATCACGATTATTGGTGATAAGCAACATGTTGATCATTATACACTTGTGAATCATGCGCAACCAAATTGCGAAAGTTTTCAAGACTACAAAGGTATTTTCTCTGATCGCTCTACCGGAGTTTTCAACGGAAAAGTATATGTAGAGAGAGAGGCGCAAAAAACAAATGCTTTTCAAAAAAGTAACAACATTTTGTTGAGTGAAAAAGCGACGATCAATGCAAAACCGCAATTGGAAATTTTTGCAGATGATGTGAAATGTTCTCACGGTTGTACCGTTGGACAATTGGATGAAACCGCTTTGTTTTATATGCAACAACGTGGTATTCCACAAAAAGAAGCTAAAGCTTTGTTGATGTATGCTTTTTCGAATGCAGTTATCGAAGGAATCAAAATACCTGAATTGAAACAACGAATTACCAATATCATCGCTAGTAAATTGGGCGTAAAAATTGGATTTGATTTGTAATCAACTCAGTTTATATACAAAACAAAAAACCCGATTGTGTGAGCAATGGGGTTTTGTTGTATTACAAAGGTTGGAATTTTCTAGTTACTAGAAATCTCAGTTTCAAATTCCATATTGTCAATTACTTCTTCTTCAGCAGGAGCTGGTTTAGACGCTTTGGTTGCGTTAAATTTTTCTAATTGCTCCAATGAGTCCTCTTCACCGCTAAAATACGGGAAAACGTCCATAATTGGTGATTCATTGATAGCCGTGATGGCAAATTCACCCATTGTGTTTTGCATCGTGTGCATGGTGTTATCATATGCCTCACGCACATCATTGGCTTGCACTAGAAAATACATATTGGTTTTGCGTTCTTTTCCAGACTCTTCGTCAAAAGCAATCATAGCAATTTTCGACTTAAACCAACGGTCAGAGTTTTCAAAAGGGTGAATCTCGGCATAGTTAGCCACTTTGATGTTGGTGATTTTAAATTCTTCACTTACATACGCTGCCATCTCTTCGTTGATTCTTCTTTCCGCTTCGGTATACGAAAGGGCATCTACCAAATAAGGTTCTGATGTGACTTTTTGACCACCGTTTTCATCTGTTTTTCTATATTTTATCTTGCATTCAAACCACATTGCACTCATCTTGTTCTATTTTTTTAAGGAAAACAAAGATAGATTTTATAGGTTAAATAACTAGAATCTAATTCGAATAGATATTCACAATTTCGAAAAATTGACTTTTAGCCTGCACAAACCTGTACATCATCTTGTTTGAGATTCTGAATTGTCATAAGTATCGTATTTCTTGGAAACATGTAATATGTAACTTAATCTTAGCAACTATTTTTTGTACTTGTTATGGCACAATTGTATCTACCTGAATTATAAAAAGACGTAAAATGATACAAATATTTAAAGAATTAGAAGTAAAAGTGTTTTTTGGAAATTAAGCATAATGTCCTCTGGCAGCGTGCAGTAATATGTTATTTTCGAGGACTTCATAAACAAGTCTGTATTCTTGGTTACTTCTACATGACCAGCATCCTGTTTGGTTGTGTTTCAGAGCTTCAGGTTTTCCTGTTCCTTCAAAAGGATGCTCTATTAGTTCGTTCAATAAAATAAGTAGTTTTTTTAAGACCGCTTTGTTTCCTGATTTTTTATGGAATTCAATATCGCTTTTGGCTTGGTTTGAGAAATCTAAGTGATAACTCATTACAATCCTAAAAAGCTTTGTAAATCTTCTTTTTTGACACGGGTAGACTTACCTTCTTTAAATTCTTGCTTGCTTTTTTCTATTTTTTCTACAAATTCAGGATTATATGGTTGTTCTTTCGAAACTTCAAATTTAATTTTCAAGGCTTTCATAAAAGCTTTAATTGCTTCTATTTGTACTAAATCCTCTGTGTATACAGTAAAGTTTATAGATTGTATAATTTAAAATTTAGGATGTGTTTACTTGACTATTAAATGTTACACAAATTTACAAGATTTACAACTGATGCACAAGTTTAAAAATAGGGGTAGATTTTAATTGACTAAATAGCTAATCCTATAGTAGTTGATTTATTTAGCCCGCACAAACCTGCACATCATCTCGTTTGAAATTCTGAATTGTCATGTTATACTTCTTTTTAAAGATTTTAGACAAATGACTCGAATCAGTGAAGCCCAGTTACTACGTGGATATTCTACTCCATTAACTATATGCATACTAATTATCACTTTAACATTTTTATAATGTGCAAAGTTTCCCCACTATAATTTATCATACCACTATACTTTTTATAGTAAAAAATTAATCTGCTAATTATTTAAAATACAATTACTTAAATAAAAGATGCAATACTATACTTCATGACCGTTCTTGTGAGTTTTAATTACTATACTTACTTTTGCCACTATAAAAATGATAGTATAAAAAAATAATAATAAAATGAATTTACAAGAAACATTAAACTGGAGATACACCACGAAAGAATTTGATACTACCAAAAAAATATCTGAAACAGATATGGCACAGGTTAAAAATTTATTACGAATGAGTCCCTCAAGTGTAAACCTGCAACCTTGGCACTTTATAGTTGCTGAAACAACTGAAGGAAAAGCACGTATGACAAAAGGAACCCAAGGTTTTTTTCATTTTAATGAACCAAAAATAACGAATGCATCAGCAGTTGTATTGTTTTGTTCAAAAACAAGTGAAAGTGCAGATGACGCCTATTTTAATCACCTTTTAGAGGTACAAGATAAAGACGGAAGATTCCCAAATGATGACATAAAGAAAGGAATGCAAGGAGGAATGAACGCTTTTGCTGACATTCATAAATATGATTTAAAGGATTATCAGCATTGGATGGAAAAGCAAGTATACCTTAATATTGGTAACTTTTTGTTAGGAGTTGCCACTTTAGGTATCGATGCAACGCCAATGGAAGGTATTGATATAAAAGCTTTAGATGAAGAATTCGGATTAAGAGCAAAAGGATTCACCTCTTTAGTGGCTGTTTCAATTGGCTACAGAACCGCATCTGATTTTAATTCAACAGAAAAAACACCAAAATCTAGATTACCACAAAGTGAAATTATCACTGTAATATAATTCATAAAAAATACGAAAATGAAAGCAATTGGATATAAAGAAATTTTACCTGTAGATAATGTAAAATCACTACAAGACGTAACCATAGAAACGCCTAAAGCAACTGGAAGAGATATTCTTGTCGAAATCAAAGCCATCTCCGTAAATCCTGCTGATTATAAAGTACGTGCCAATATGCCTGCTGATGGCGACAACTGGAAAATCATTGGTTGGGATGCTACCGGAATCGTGAAAGAAGTGGGTGAAAACGTGACTTTGTTCCAAGTTGGAGACGAAGTAATGTACGCAGGTGATATCACACGCCAAGGAAGTTATGCCGAATATCAAGTGGTAGACGAGCGCATTGTGGGTAAAAAACCTTCAAGTTTATCGTATGCAGAAGCTGCTGCTTTGCCATTGACCTCTCTTACCGCTTACGAAATGTTGTTTGACAGATTAGAAGTGGCTAAGGATGACTCTAACAAATCAATTTTGGTTATTGGTGCTGCTGGTGGTGTGGGATCAATTTTGGTGCAATTGGCTAAGAAATTGACTAAACTAAAAATTGTCGGAACCGCTTCACGCGAAGAAACTACCAATTGGCTAAAAGAACTAGGTGCCGATACGGTTATCAATCACAGCAATAAATTGAGCGAAGAATTCGAAAAATACAAGCTTGCCGCTCCAGATTATATTGTAAGCTTAAATGCTACCGAACAACATGCTGAAGAAATTGTAAAAGTGATCAAACCACAAGGGAAATTCGGTTTTATTGATGATCCAAAATCATTCAACATCATGCCTTTCAAAGCAAAATCGGTTTCTACGCACTGGGAATTTATGTTTACGCGTTCGATGTTTCAAACAGAAGACATGATTGGTCAACACAATATCTTGAACGAAGTAGCCATTTTGATTGACAACGGAACTATTAAAACAACCTTAGGTGAGAATTTCGGAACGATCAACGCCGAAAACTTGCGTAAAGTGCATGCCTTCTTGGAGACAGGAAAAGCAAAAGGTAAAATTGTTCTAGAAGGTTTTAACAACTAATACAAAATAATGAAATTAAAAATAGCAATCGCAACTGCGGTTTTGATCAGCGCATGTAGCGTTCAAAACACAGCGGCACAAGTAAACACCATAGATTCTGTAGCAACTTCAAAAGTGCAGCACTTCAATTTTGACAAAATGAAGTCAGAAACTATTGGTGACGGAATTCAGCGCAAGTGGTTTCATGGAGAAAAGGGACAAATGACGCTTTTTAATCTCGAAAAAGGAGCTCATATTGCGTGGCACAAACACCCAAACGAGCAAATTACCTACATTATGTCGGGTAAGGTCAAAATTAAAACGATCATCGATGGCAAAGAACAATTTGTAGAAGTTGGTGCTGGGGAAGTAATTGTTTTCCCCGAAAATGTACCGCATGAATTCTGGGCTTTGGAGCAAACCGTGGATCTAGATGTGCATGTACCTGTGCGCGAAGATTGGCTTTCAAAAGAAGTTCCAGATTACTTAAACAAAGCAAAAGCTGATAAATAGCGATAAAAATGCAGCAGATGGATTGGCTTTGCTATCCAAATTTAACTGAGAAGAGAACGTTAAATTACACAGTAAAGCCATCTGAAAGCTGTAATTTTGCTACAATAAAAATAAACAAATCATGAGCAAAATAACTGTTGTGGCTAAAATTGTAGCCAAAGAAGAAAATAGAGAATTGGTTAAAACCGAATTACTAAAACTAGTGGCCAGTAGTGTTCAAGAAGCGGGTTGTATCAACTACAACTGCCTTCAAGACAATGACGACGCCAATACATTTACAATGTATGAGAACTGGAAAGATGCAGAGGCACTTACTTTACATGCTGCAACGCCTCATTATGTAGCGTTCCAAACGGCGGCAAAAGATGCTATTGCCGAATTTGCAGTCAACAAAATGACAATGCTTGCATAACTAATACACCATTTAATTTGAAAATTGAGCTTTTGCGACCAATGTGAATACATGGTCCAAAAGCTCTTTTTTTTTGGTTATAATTTGATGATAGTAGTTTTTTTTTGGAGCTATTTCCAGCTATCCGTTACAATCTTTTGGCAAGGCTGAAAAACGCCTTCCCAAAAGGATTTTCACTTCTATCTGGGCTAGGGGTTTTGGGAGTGCAAGGATTTTTTTTTAACATAATTTCGTTTTGCTCGAATATAGGTAAATGCTTTCATTGTTTTATCTTACATTAGCGTAATGAAAATAGTATGACGTTTGTCACACATATTTACCAGAAATTGGGTGGCTTTGTAATGTGTTGTGATACAAATAAATGAGTTGTGCATAATACAGAAAATCGTACTAATAATCAATATTTGAACTAAAACATTCAACCCTAAAACAGCAAATTCATTTTTTTTTAACGCTAATTCCTATACAAAATAACAAAAAAACTTTTTCGTTCACTATTGCCACACGAAATAATATATTATTATTCAATATATTTTTATATTGCAAAAAGATAATTTAATGTATCTTTGTGTCTTACAGTACAAAATGTAAAAGAGATAGAATCAATGAATAGAATAAAAAAGATTTTAAAAGAACAAGGTCGAACACAAACTTGGCTCGCTGAAAAAATCGGAAAAAGCTATGTGATAGTTACAAACTATTGTAATAACAACTCGCAACCTAGTATTCAAGTATTGACCGAGATTTCTCAAATTTTGGACGTTGACATAAGAGAACTATTGGTATCAACAAAAGACAATTAGTAAAATGGGAAAAGATTTTGAAATTTTTAAAAACGGTAGCACTTGGCTAAGAGCTGACTTTCATTTACACACAAAGGCGGACAAAGAGTTTGTTTATCGTGGAGAAGATAATTCATTTGTGACTGATTACGTAAATCAATTGTCTAAAGAAAAAATTGGCGTTGCAGCGATAACAAATCATAATAAATTTGACTTGAATGAATACAATGCACTCAAAAAAAAATCAAAGAAACAAGAAATCTACTTATTACCAGGAGTTGAGTTATCTGTAAATGACGGAGCAAACGGAATTCATTGCCTTGTTATTTTCAATCCGTTAGAATGGCTTGTAAATGGAAATGATTATATCAATCATTTTATAACACAAACGTTTGCAGGAAAACAAAATTTTGAAAATGAAAACGGTCGTTCAAATGACAACTTAATTGAAACCATAAAAAAACTTGATGCTTTCGAGAAAGACTATTTCATTATACTGGCTCATATCGAATCAGGTAGTGGTTTTTGTAAAGAACTAAACGGAGGACGAATTTCAGAATTGGGTAAGCAGCCAATATTTCGTAAGGCAGTCCTAGGTTTTCAAAAAGTGAGAACGAGAGACATAATTGATAAGCTTAATCTTTGGTTAGATAATGACTTACCTACTTTTGTGGAAGGCTCAGATGCTAAAAATATTGAACAAATTGGAACAGGTAATTCTATAAATGGAGTAACGCAAAAAACCTATTTAAAAATTGGCGCCTTTAATTTTGAAGCAATAAAGTATGCATTAATAGATCAGGAACATAGAAAAGCATCAGAAACCACAGAACCAATTAATGGATATATTAAATCAATAAGTTTTAAAGGAGGAAAATTAGATGGTTCAACGCTTCATTTTAGCCACTCTATGAATAATTTGATTGGTATAAGAGGGAGTGGTAAATCATCACTTTTAGAAGCTATTAGATATTCATTGGATATTGATTTAACTAGTCATCAAAATGTTGATTTTGAATATAAAACGAATCTAGTAAACGCTTTATTAGGAAGTGGTGGGAAAATCACTTCAGTATTGGTTGATGACCAAGGAAAAGAATACATTGCTGAAAAAATTCTTGGAGATAGAACTAACATATATAAAGATGGAGAGCTTCAACTTGGACTGAAGCCAAATGCAATTGTAAAAAAACCAATATACTTTGGTCAAAAAGACCTTTCTCAAATAGGAGATTCTTTATCAACTGAATATTTAATTAGCAAATTGATTGGAGACCGTTTACTGAACAAAAGACAAGAAGTTGAAGAAAAAACTCAAGATGTTTTACGGATTATAAATGAACTCAAAAAAATTGATTCAAAAGTTGCCAGAAAAGCAGATATTGAAGCCAAACAGGCTGAGTTAAAAATTAAAATCCAAGTTTTTAAAGATAATGATATTGATAAGAAACTTGAAAAGCAAATTAGCTTTGAGAAAGATGTAAACTTTATTAAAAGAATTGATGATTTTGAAGTTCAGATAATTGATGCGTTAGATGAATTTATCAAAGAAAATGAAACCTTCGATTCATACAAAAAATATGTTTCAAAAGAGAATACTACTGATGTAGAAAAAATTGTTCAATCATTAATTGAATTTGAAAAAATATTTGATGGTTTAAATGAAGTTTTGGGCAAACTAATTGATAAACGCTTGGAATTTGCCAAAAAAGACGAAGAATTCCAATTAAAATACAATGAGCTTAAAGAAGAGTTTTCTAAAATAAAACGAGATATAAAACTGCCAAATATTCAGGCTGATGACTATGTTAAATATACTAAGGAGCTTGATTTGTCAAAAGCACAATTATCTGAATTAGAAAAACTTTCAAAAAAGAAAATAGAATTAGAAACTAAATTAAAGCAAACGCTAGTTTCATTACAAAAACTGTGGCACAATGAATTTGAAATTGTCCAAGAAGAAATAAAAAAAGTTAATGACGACCAAGATTCAATCAAAATTGCTGTTGCGTTTAAAGGCAACAAACAAGATTTTAAATCATATTTAAAAGAGAATCTCAGAGGTAGCAATTTATCCGATATTAAAATCCAAAACATAGTTGATAGTTACAATGATTTAATCACAGTTTATGAAGATTTGAACAACTCAAATAGCATTATTTCATCAAGCCTAACAGATACCCAACTTCATACTTTTAGAGAATATTTTAATTTAAATCTTGAAGCTTTTTTGACCTATAGAATTCCTGATAAGTTTGAAATCATTTATCGAAATAGGTCTTTAAACGAACATTCTTTAGGACAAAGAGCTTCCGCTCTAATAATATTTTTATTAACGCTAAGAGAAAGCGATTTAATAATTATTGACCAACCCGAAGATGATTTAGATAATCAAACTATTTATAATGATGTTATTAAAGTATTAAAAGAATTAAAAAACACATCTCAATTTATTTTTGCCACACATAATCCTAATATTCCTGTTCTTGGAGATTGCGAACAGGTTGTTTCTTGTAGTTACGACTCTAACTCTATAGAGACAAATCTTGGGAGTATTGATGATGTAACAATAAGAAAAGAAATAGTAAACATAATGGAAGGCGGAAAAGAAGCATTTAACAATAGAAAAAGAATATACGAATTATGGACGCATTAGAATTATTGGATTTAATTCAAAAAGGAGAATCAAGCGTTGTGCAATTTAAAGTCCGCGTTAATGACGCTTACAAAATAGGCACAGAGATGGTTGCGTTTTCAAACACCAAAGGTGGTTTAATTATCATAGGAATTGACGATAAAACAGGTGATATTCAAGGTTTATCATTTGAAGAAATAGCACAGACCAATCAACTTTTATCTAATGCTGCTTCTGATAATGTCAAGCCTCAAATTTTTATTGAAACAGAAACACTCGAAGTAGATAAGAATAATATAGTTATAGCGAAAATCTTTGAGGGACAAAGTAAGCCTCATACAGATAATAAAGGCGTAATTTGGTTAAAAAATGGCTCTGACAAACGTAAGGTTGTGGCAAGAGAAGAAATGGCAAGATTACTGCAAGATAGCGGAAATCTTTTCGCTGATGAAACCATAGTTAATGGAACAACTGTAAATGATATTAACGAAGAGTTGTTTAAAGAATTTATATTTGAAAAAACTAAAAAAACAATCGAGGAAATAGGACAATCAACTTCGAAAGTTCTTTCAAATCTTGGAATGATAAAAGAAGGAAAAATTAGCCTAGGTGGATTACTATTGTTCGGAAAAAACCCTCAAAAACTTAGACCAACTTTTACAGTACAATGTGTTTCATTTGTTGGAAATAACATAAGCTCAACAGAATATAGAGATAAGGAAGAGCCATTCACAGGAAATTTAAAGGAGCTTTATGAAAAAACTCTTTCTTTTATAACCCGAAACTTAAAAAAGAAACAAATAAAGGAAGGATTTAATTCACAGTCTGAATTAGAAATTCCAATCCAGACAATTGAAGAGTTGCTTGTAAACGCCTTAATTCATAGAGACTACTTTATTTTATCAAGTATTAAAGTATTCATATTTGATAATAGAATTGAAATAATAAGTCCAGGAAAACTTCCAAACACTCTTACTATTGATAATATTAAAATTGGAACTTCCATTCCTCGAAATCCAATATTATTTACAAATGCTAGATGCATTCTTCCATTTGTGGGTGTTGGAAGTGGAATACCCAGAGCAATTGAAAATTCGCCAGATTTGGAATTAATAAACGATGTTGATAGAGAAGTGTTTATATCAATAATAAAACGAACAGAATAAAAAGCTAACATTCGCTCCACAAAGAATAATTCCCACTATAATTTTCAAACGGCAACGACATCGTGAACGCTGCGCAAATATCTCCACCTGTGCGATTCCGATAGCTATCGGAACCCGACTTCGTACCCGTTCCTATTTACCATTTCAATATAACCAACTTTCTATCACTAAACATAAAAAAGCACAACTCTCGTTGTGCTTTTTTTAATCTGTTATGGTTTACTCATTGTTGTGGGTACGAAGTCAGAGACATTGGCATAATAGCACTTAGATTTTTAAGAACACACCGCAGAGCTGGGTTTTATTTCACCTAACAAATTGCCGCTTTTTTATACTCTACTATACCCTTTTCGGCAATTAACAGAAGCTTTTTTAATTACTTATAAATTTAAGATATTGATAATTAATTGTTTTGAGTTATTTCTAAGGATTGACTAAGTAGTTGATGTATTATATACATTCCTCCATCAATCTTTTAGATATTTCTTCTTTTTTTACATTATCAATTGAATCACATAATTGTACATATTTATAAACCACTTTTGTGTTATCTAAACACATTTTTATTAATCGACCACTAGACAAGGAAGTAATACCCTCATTCTCTATATTAGAAATAGTATTTTTACTAAAACCTAATATAACACTAAATGTAGATGCCGAAATTTTATATTTATTTCTAAAATGTATAATTTCACTTGGAGAAGCAGCACCTTTAGCAATATGATATGCATTTTTCAATGCTTTAATGTTCCTTTCCATTTGACTTTTGGTATAATGCTTATCTTTCAAGTCTTTGTTTATCAATCCAGTATCCTCATCTACAATATAGTCTAAGTAAAATGCTTCATTATATACTAACTTGATTCCTTTATATACTTTTTCTACAACAGCATATAATTCGTCAGTAGTACTATTTTCTCTTGTTAATATTTTTTTAGCTTCCATAATTTTAATTTTTAAAAGGTTGCGCCATTGGGTGATTTGGCAAATGATTTGAAAATAATAATATCTGTAAACCATTAACTTCTAGTCCATATTTTAAATAAATCTCTACATTGCTTTTTCCAATTTTAGTACAAAAGGCACATACTTCAAAATCGCCAGAACCTGAAGGATCAATTCCTCTGTAATAATTTTCAGGCGTCAGATTTTCTATAGCTTTCTCAATATCTTCAATTTCAATTTCGAAATCTAAAGCTAGATCTTGCAATTCCAAATTAGCTTTTCTAGTAAAAGTTATTTCTACACCATCAGAAATTCTTTTTCTAGTTTCGTCCAAGAATTCTTGTATCAAAGCAATATTATCTGCAGTATTTGGTAACTCTAACATCATTTGAGCTCGGTTTTAAAATATAATACAAATATACATATTAAAATTAAATTCCCAATCATTGGGAGGAACATTATTCGCTAAGTACTCATAGAATACGCAATGACCCTTGATTGGGGAGGCTCGTTGTACATGCGTGTGTGAGATTCTTTCAGAATGACAAACTAGGTAGATTTGCTTTGCGTTTCGTTGGGTGCATTAAAGCGCCTAAACTTATATGTTCTTTAATTTCTTAAATGGTTTAAAAGTCTCAAAGAAGATAAAAACTTAAATAGCTTATATGGTTAAAAAAAGCCAATCTAGAGTAAGTACCAATATTATTCCTTTAAAATCAAATCTACAACTCAATTAAAATTAACTCACTGTACGTGATTGTTGCGTTCCTCGCAATGACACTGGTTGCGGATGCTCGTTGTGTATGCGTGAGTGAGATTGTTGCAGAATGATAAACTAGGTGGATTTGCTTTGCGTTTCGTTGGGTGCATTAAAGCGCCAAAAGGTATATGTTCTTATATTTCTTAAATGGTTTAAAATTCACAAAGAAGATAAAAACTTAAATGGCTTATAGGGTTAAAAAAGCCAATCCAAAGCAAGCCATTATAATAATCAGTTAAATTAAAATCCATCCGATTTACAAAATAGTACAATTGCAAAATCGAGCGAAGTCAATAATCAATAATAGATTTCGGCTTCGCTCGATTGTTTACTAATAGATTGTTTTATAGATCTAAAAATCAACTTTTAGAAAGTCATAGTAATTACATCTTCAAAGTAATTTTGTTTAAAAAGCCACTGTAATTTTCTAATTCCAGAGGTACATCTGCATTTTTTTCCATATCGTGAAAATGGTGTGTACCTATCAGTTCCATACCCGTAAAAGCATTCATTCTGTGAAACCCAAACATAACCCCTTCATCAACACTTTTTTGATCAAAAAACTCATTTTCTAAGGTAAAAGCTGTTTTGGGTGCGTTCCAACTAGTGGTGAGTATGTATTTTTTTCCGTGCATCAATCCACCAGTTCCGTAGTTGATATCTGGATTTGTTCTGCTTCTTCCGTCGCTTTTATAAATTCCGTTTTGATGCCCTTCGGTAAAAACTTCATCGATATATTTTTTGAAACCAAATGGAATCTGAAACCACCAAATAGGGGTGTGGTAGATAACGATATCTGCCCATTTAAATTTTTCTACTTCTTCCTTTGCATCATAATCGTCACCAACCTGAGTAGATTTTACAGCAAAATTCTCACTTGAATCAAAGTAACCAACTGTATTATTGAAAAGTGTTTCGTTAAATCGACCTCCAGAATGTGCAAATGGATGACTTCCATTTATTATAAATATATTTTTCATCTTTCTTTGTTTAATTATGGGACAAAATTAAGTTGATTTTTTGTATTGTAAAAATAATACAAATCATACCTTTGTATTATAATATTTATAGTTATGGTAAATTTAGAATGGTATAGAACGTTTAAAGAAGTATATGAAAACGGCACTTTGACTAAAGCGTCAATTGCTTTATACTCCTCTCAGCCTGGTGTTAGCGTGCACTTGAATGCCTTAGAAGCCTATGTTGGGAAAAAATTATTTGAACGCACTTCGAGAAAAATGATTCCTACGGAGGATGGGAAATTTTTATACGAATACATTATAGAATCGCTGAACAAGCTGGAAATTGCCGAACAGCATTTTAAAAGAACCACGCAAGAAACAAATCCTTCAATAAATATTGGTATGTGTTCTGAGATGTTCCAACTCATTATTGAACCCGAAATTCCGAAGTTGGATTTTGACCTAGTGGCGCGATTTGGTGCGCATACCGATTTAATAAAAGACTTGAATAATGGCATTTTAGATTTAGTAATTACGCCCAGAAAACAAAATGATAAAAAATCGCCGGTGGAGTATGTCCCTTTTTCGAAAGAAAGAATTATTCTAATTGCAGGAAATAAAACGGATACGACCGAGATAAAAAAGCAGATCGAAGCTAATAATTTGAATGCCTTAGAAGCAGAATTATTGAAAAAGAGTTGGTATAGTTCCTCCAACGAAATGGAGCATTTTAGACGTTTTTGGTTTGAGAATTTCAATAAAAAACCTTCTTTCAAACCCAACTATATTTTGCCTAATATCACGTCTATCATTCGATGTTTATCTAATGAAAACGGATTGGCATTAGTGCCTGATTTTCTATGTCAAAAGGAGATTTCGAGTAAAGAGATCAATTTAGTTTGGGAAGGAAAAGTAAAAACCGAAAACACCTTGTATTTTGCCTCAAGAACAGATTTGAAATACAAGAAAGAACTAGAAGTGCTTCGAAATATATTTACAGCAAAGATGAAGTAAACACAATGCACCCCGCAATGACTCTGATTGCGGATGCTCGTTGTGAATGCGTGTGTGTGATTCTTTAAATTATTCTCCAGTTGTTTAAATTGTATACTTAAAAAAAAATCCTAGGATTTCCAGGATTTCTTTATATACTTCGCTGTAGCGATTGTATTTTTTTTCTATTCAAAAATTCGCCCGTTAATTACATTACTAAGGCTTACTTTTCAAAAACTATGCTTTTATGATCTGTTCAGCTTTCAGTTGATAGTCTAGATATAAAGTTTTGTTCATTTCGAACATATCAATAAAGCCACCCACTTCAATCATTTTTAATAAGCTAAGATTGCATTTTTGAATACGTGGAAAGGCTTCGCCATTGTCAATACAAGTAATTTCATAATGACCTTTTGCGTGTAAAACGATTTTACCGTCTTGCACGTGCTGATAGATGTAATTAAAACTTAATGAGGCTGTTATATCATCAATAAGGGTAACTGTCATTTCAAATGGTCGGTGCGAATGTCCCCAATCTTTATTCAATTCGTTAAAGCTGTTTTCAAATGCTGCCACGCCTTCTAGGTTTCCACTAGGACTCAACCATTCAAAACCATCTTTATAAAGTAATTCACTTACCAAAGAAAAATCGGTATTCTTGCTTTCATACAATGAAAAGAAACGGTGCATCATTGCTTTGACTCTATAAATTCGCTGTTGTTCAAAAGCTTCCATATATTTTTGTATTAATTTATATTCGCAAAGGAACCGTTTTTTTAAGATAACGGACTTGTCATTTGGCAATTAATACTAAATGATGGCAATTGATTTTCGAATTCTACTCAAAGAGAAGGGTGTTATTCCTAAAAAGGAAGCCACATGATTTAAAGGTACTCTTTGTAAGATGGACGGATAGGTTTTTAAAAATTTTAAATAAGAATCCTTGGCATCGAGATTAAGTAAACTTCGTTGAAAATTGATTTTATTTACTAATGTTTCATTGACTATTTTTTGAAAAGAATTTTCCCATTCTGGTATTTCCGCACAAAACAAATCCCATGATGCTCTCGAAAACTGAATAACCTCGCAATTTGTTTCTGCTTGTATCGAACCCGAACTTACAGAAAATTCGAAAAAGCTGGTGATATTACAAACAAAATCGTTCTCTTTCATAAAATACGACGTTATTTCATTTCCTTTAAGATCCATAAAACAAAAGCGAAAAACACCACTTATTAAAAATGCCATTTGGTCGCATTTATCACCACTTTCAATAAAAAAATCCGAAGCTTTATAGTGCTTTAGTTCAGAATGATTAAGTATCAATGTTGTATTTTCATCAGATAACTTGATGTAATTACTCAGATGTTGGATTAAGTCATTTTGCATAGTAATCAATAAAATTATTTTAGATAGCATGAGATGGTATGCAACTAAGTATATTGTTTTTTGTTTAGAATAGTTAGGCAACCGCCTATTTAAACGCTTCCTAGATCGTTATTCTTCAAAAATAAACTCTCCTTTGGTTTCTGCAGCCATAAGTCCCCATTCCACAATTGAATTTAAGATAGGGGATAACGTTAAACCAAATTCGGTTAAGGTATATTCTACTCGCAAAGGTGGTTTTTTGGTGAATACTTTTCTAACTACAAAACCGTCTTCCTCCAGTTGTTTGAGTTGCAAACTCAAGGTACGTTCCGTGATTCCTGGAATTTCTTTGCGTAATTCGTTGTAGCGCTTCGTACCACTAATCAAGTGGGTCAGGATCACACTTTTCCATTTTCCGCCTATCAGTTCCATGGCGGCACTTGTGGGGCACCAGGATATTTTGTCGTTGATTTTTATTTTTGGTTTTTTTTCGAAAAGTTCTTTTCTGTCCATAGCATCATTTTTATATGCATTATAAAGTGCAAAGATATAGCACTAATTATTAGTGTGCAACTATATTTTTTATAGTTAATTTCTATTTTTTAAAATATTGAAATATAGGTATTTAAAAATTTATTTTATACTATACTTTATGACCGTTATTGTGTACATTGTAAACTATACATACTTTTGCCACTATAAAAATGATAGTATAAAAAAGCAACTAAATATAAAAATATGGTTTTAAGTGACATTTTAAACAACCGTTATTCAGTAAAAGAATTTGATGCTACTAAGAAAATCTCAGAGGCGGATATTGAACAAGTAAAAGATTTATTGCGTTTAAGTCCGTCAAGTATCAACTTACAACCTTGGCATTTTCTTATTGCAGATACTACAGAAGGTAAACAACGTATTGCAAAAGGAACGGAAGGATTTTTTCATTTTAACACACCTAAAGTTTACGATGCCTCTCATGTAATTGTTTTTGCCGCTCGTACCAATGCAGATGAAACATATATGACTAGTATTTTGGAACAAGAAGATAAAGACGGTCGTTTTGCGGCACAACAATTCAAAGATCAAGTACAAGGCGGACGTAAGTTGTTTGTAGACCTTCATAAATACGATCTTAAAGATTTACAACATTGGATGGAAAAGCAAGTGTATCTTAATATGGGGTCACTTTTATTAGGTGTTGCCGCTTTAGGTATTGATGCTTGCCCAATGGAAGGGGTAGATTTAAAAGCCTTAGATATTGAGTTTGGCTTACGCGAAAAAGGCTATACAGCGCTAGCAGTGGTGTCTTTAGGGTACAGAAAAGATACTGATTTTAATGCGAAATTGCCAAAATCGAGATTTCCAGAAGAGACCATTATTACAAAATTATAATCCATTTAAAACAATATAAATTATGAAAAAATTCTTAAAAATAGTTGGCGGAATCATCGTTGGCTTACTATTAATTGGAGCCATTGTATTTTTCTTTTTTCCAAAAGTACTTGTAGATCAAACGAATGCTAGTTATGCCAATGCAGCAAATTTAGAAAAGAAAACGGTAGTTGTAAATGGGTACACCGTGCATTTTTACGAAAGCGAAGCAAATAATGATAAACCCAATTTTGTATTAGTTCACGGCATGGGAGATGATAAGAACAGCTTTTTGCAAATGGCTAAATACTTGTCATCCGATTACCATTTAATTTTACCTGATTTAGCAGGACATGGTGAGAATGAAAGAAAACAGGGTTTGGATTATTCTATTGACGGACAAGCCACTTTTCTAAAATCGTTTTTAGCTCAACATGGCATAACAAACTTCAACCTAATTGGTAATTCAATGGGCGGACACACAGCTGCTGCCTATGCTGTAAAATATCCGTCTGATGTTACAAATTTAATTTTGTTAGATGCAGCCGGAATTACCGTAGATGACCATGTGGTATATAGTGGTTTTGGGAAAAAAATTGAAAACAGAGCGGAGCTAAACAAAGTGCTTCAACGTGTTTTTTACAAAGTACCTTATCTTCCTGGACCTATTGCTGATTATTTGATAGAAACGGTTAACAACAGTAAAGATTTTGTAGATGGTACTTTAATTCCTGCGATTAAAAACGGAAAGTATTTTGACCTTAAAGAGGATGTTCAGTATATCAAAGCGCCAACATTAGTATTACAAGGGAAACACGATGAAGTGGTACGTTTTAATGTAGCTCAATATTACAAAGATCATATTCCGAATGCGAAGTTGGTTGTTATTGAAAACGCATCGCATTCACCACAATTAGAAGTTCCTGAAGAAGTCGCTAAAGACATTAAAGAATTCATAAAATTATAATATGAAAAGCACCATAGTAAAATTCACCGCAAAACCAGAACACGCGACTACTTTTGCAACAACGTTAAAAGAAGCACAAGCAGCAACACAAAAAGAAGCGGGCAATCACGAAATTAAAGTTTTTGTATCGAAAAGCGATGCCAATGTATTTTTTGTGTACGAACGTTGGTCAGACAAAGCAGCCATCGAATCTCATGATAAAGAGCCTCATACCCAAAAGTTAATGCAAATAGGCCAAACAGCCTTGGCAACCGCACCCGATTTCTACTTTTTGGGTGATACCAATCCTTTGCCGGATCGTTCTAAATCTGCAAATGCAGATGACGAACTGTTCATCATTTTCTTCATCTTTAAGTTCGATCCAACTTATAGAAATCAAATTCTAGCCCAATTTGAAGATCATATTACCAACACTCGAAAAGAGGAAGAAGGAAACATCCTTGTTGATTTATACACTGTTGACGGGCAAGAAGATACCTTGGCTGTTTATGAACATTGGAGAAAAGAATCTGATGTTTGGGACATTCATTTTAATCAACCATACGCCATGAAAACAAGAAAATTGTTGGAAGAAGCGGTAGATGGAGATTTAAAACAATATATGAATTTCGTAACAGAAATATAATTTAGTTAAAGATGAAAAATATAATTACAGCAATAGTTTACGGATTTATAGTATCATTTGGAATTCAGAATGTTTCAGCTCAAGAACCAAGTATGCGAACTTTTAATGAAAATATAAAAGCAGTGCAATTGAAAAAGGGTACTATGCAAATTTTTGATTACGGAGAAACGAAAGTTCACGTTTATGAAACGAAAGGCTTTTTTAATACTCACGCTTTTTTTATCGAAAAGAAGGGAAAAGGGGTATTAATAGAGACTCCTCCAATGAAAGATAATTACAAGGAACTAGTGGATTATATTGTTGGTTTGGGTTACAAAGATATTGATGTAATGGTTTCGTATCATTTAATTGGAAAGCACTTTTTTGATACTGACAAGCTAAAATTCAATCATATCTATTCTAATCAAGAATCTTTGGATTATATGAAGAATTCCGGAAATGAATCGCTATCTGTCTTGAAAAAAGTCTCAGGACAAGATCTTGACGAAACTACAATTGTACCAACCGATTTATTAAAGGCGGGAGCTCAAGAGATTTCAGGGATTCCTTTTATTATTACGCCTACCGGTTTTGGTTTTGATGTAGAAATGCCAGCAATAAAGGCGGTTCACTTACATATGGTTGGGCACGACAACCATACTATGATTTTCAATACTGAATTTATAGATACGGTAATTAAAGAGCTTACTGCTTTTCAAGAAAAAGGCTATACCACCTATTTTTCTTCACACAGTGCACCGGAAACTTCGGGAGACGTGACCATTAAAATCAACTATCTTAAAGAAATGAAAGCACTACTTTCTGCGGCTAAGAATGAAGAAGAATTCATTCAGAAAATGGATAAAGCCTATCCTAATTTTGGATGGAGAAATTACCTGTTAGGAAGTGCAAAAATGTTATATCAAAAAAAATAATCAACTTAATAGCCCAATCCCTAAAGTATAATTCCGAATTCGATTTTCAAAATTCAATTACATCGTGAGCACTAAGATTATTACAAAAATAGTCTCAGCTTTTTTATTATCGGTAAATGACGAATTACTACTATACAGTAACTAACTCGTAGTGAATTAAATACGATCTAGATTGCAGCGTTGCAACTGCGTACCTTAAAAAGTATACAACATTCAAGAATTAGTATAAATTTTGAGTCTATAGTGTTGCTTATCTTTGTGCTAGACAAATTGTTAGCGTTTGTTTATAGATTTAAATTATAAAATCAGCAAAGAAATATCCATTTACATTAAATAAAAACACCATGGAAAACAAAATAAACACACAAATACCTGATCCCTTAATTTTCAATAGAGATAGAAACAACAAAAAGCAGCGACCTTTTATAGTGGATAAAACGGAATATCCTTTTCAAAGTAATTGGTTCGATAAAGACGGAGTTTCTATGCATTATATTGATGAAGGCGAAGGAATTCCGATTGTATTAACACACGGAAACCCAGATTGGTCTTTTTTGAATCGAAATATTATTAAAGAACTTTCTGGTGAAGCTAGAGTAATCGCTTATGATTTACCTGGTTTTGGTTTTTCGGACACACCAGCAAATTATGGTTTTACGCCACAAGAGCATGCACAATGGATTAGTGCTCTTCTTTTTGAACATTTAAAACTAGATAAGTTTATTATTGTTGTTCAAGATTGGGGAGGTCCAACAGGTTTATCTGTTGCTACTAGTAATCCTGATAAAGTGTTGGGAGTTGTGATAAGCAATACTTGGGCTTGGAAAGCGGAAGGTAAAATGGTCGAATTCTCTATGTACATGAGAACGCCAGAAATGCAAGCAAAAATTATAGACGAAAACTTTTTTGCAACTACATTAATGCAAGGCTCGATTAATTCCAAATCAAGCAGTAACAAAGCCATTACAGATGCATATTCAATGGCTTTCCCAACCAAAGAGTCTAGAAAAGGAACCGCTGTTTTTCCGGCAGAAATTACCTTGGCAGCTGATTGGCTAGAAGAATTAGAAGCAAAATTAAGCACACTACAAGATAAACCAGTTGAACTTATTTTCGGAATAAAAGATGACGTTGTTGCTTCTAAAGAGATTCAAGATAAATGGCGTTCTATTTATCCTACAGCACCAGTACAATTGCTTCCTGAAGCAGGACATTTTACACAAGAAGATAGTCCCAAGAGTTTTGTGTTATCTTTACGAAGAATGCTGAAAAATTTAGAATCAAAATAAATATAAATGGCTGCTTCAACTGATTATTTAGACTTTATTTTGGATCAATTGTCCAATTGGAAAACGATTCATTCCAAACGAATGTTCGGTTGTGTAGGTCTGTATACAGACGATTTGATGTTTGGAATTGTTTCAAAAGAAGTACTCTATTTCAAAGTAGATGAAAGCAATAAAGCAGACTATCTAGCAGCTGGTTCTGAAGCTTTAAAACTTTTTAAAAATAACAGTGTGGTCGCTTCTTTTTATGAAGTTCCTATCGAAATTCTGGAAGATGCTAACCAAGTTATTGCTTGGGCTAAAGTCTCTTTAGAAATTCAAAAAAATAAAAATAATAAATGAAAGTAATTATAACAGGAACCACGGGTATGGTGGGACGAGGCGTTTTAATAGAATGTTTAGAATCTCCAAATGTTCAAGAAGTATTGGTCATAAACCGAAGCTCTTTGCAAATGCAGCATCCAAAATTGAAAGAAGTTATTCATAAAAACTTCTTCGATTTTAGTGCTATTAAGGATCAATTGCAAGGGTATGATGCTTGTTTTCATTGCATGGGGGTTTCCTCAATTGGAATGAAAGAGGAAGATTACTATCAATTTACTTACGGAATTACCGAAGCTTTGGCTAAAACGCTTTATGCTAATAATCCACAAATGGTATTCAATTATGTTTCTGGTGAAGGAACCGATAGTACCGAAAAAGGAAAATTGATGTGGGCCCGTGTAAAAGGTAAAACCGAGAATATGATTTTGAATATGGGCTTTAAAGATGCTTATATGTTTCGACTTCAATTAATTATTCCTTTGAAAGGCATAAAATCTAAAACATCTTGGGTAAATGCATTCTATTTTATCGCTCGTCCGTTTTTTGGACTTTTAGAAAAAAAGAAAAATAACACCACAAGTGTTAACGTTGGTCTCGCTATGATTAATAGCGTTCTTTTTGGAACCGACAACAAACTTTTAGAAAATGAACAGGTTAATAAATTAGCCAAAATTACAAACGTATAATAAAATGAAAAATTCAAACAAAATGTTTAAAAAATTAGTCCTTATTACAGGTATTCTTAATTTTCCTATTGGTATTGGAATGTTCTATCAGGCAATGTCAAATCCCACCGCAGACACTTTTATTACGGGGGCTGTAACAGGTTCTTTTATCCTATTTGCAGGGGCAGCACTTGTTTGGGCTTCAAATGATATTCAAAATAGAGCGTCTATTATTGTTTGGAATGGTTTAGTACGACTTATAGGGTTTTCGTTGGTGCAATATGCTTCCGCAAATTTTGAGGGTGTCGCTCCAGAGATGGTGGCCATCTCATTTATGGACTTAGTTTTGGCAATTGTTTATATCGTTGGTAGTGTAAAAATTTCTGGAATACCATTTTCAAAATTAATAGTAGGAAAGGCAAATTAATATTTCTAAGCCATTAAAAGGTGGTTAAAAGGACGGATTTATACCCTAAATGAAACAGAATCTGAATCAATTGCTGTTAACGCAAATACCTTATAGCCCCAAAGGCTTTAACTTTATACAATGTAAAAATGGAAAACAAAAAGGAAGAAAGTAAAAGCACATTTTTTAAGATTAAAACGATTAGTCAATTGCATGATGTTTTAGAATATGAAAAACCATGTCATCCTTTAATTACTGTTTTAGATTTGTCCAAAGTTGCTTTTACTGATGAAGTGGTGCATAAAAAAGTGAGTGTCCCTTTTTATAATATTACTTTAAAAACAAAAACTTCGAACGCATTTAAGTACGGTCGAGACTATTTTGACTTTACCGAAGGAGCACTATTTGGAGTAGGACCAGATCAAGTAATTGAGATCGATTATATATCCGAGAAAGGCGAAATGGAAGGCTGGTCACTTTATTTTCATCCGGATATAATACGTGGTTCTGGAT
The DNA here is from genome assembly GCF_025960985.1 of Flavobacterium psychraerolatum. GTDB lineage: Bacteria > Bacteroidota > Bacteroidia > Flavobacteriales > Flavobacteriaceae > Flavobacterium. The sequence goes on from NZ_JAOQMX010000002.1 coordinate 152,126, forward strand.
TAATGGAAAAATTGACAGACTATGGTTTTTTTGGCTATGACACCAACGAAGCGCTTCATATTTCGGATAAAGAAAAGCAAACGCTAAATGGTATTGTTCTAAAAATCCAAGAAGAGTATAGCGCAAACCTAGATGAGTTTAGTCAAGATGTTTTGGTTTCGAATATCGAACTGTTATTCAATTATATAAAACGTTTTTACAACAGGCAGTTTTTGACTCGAAAGTCCCAAAACACAACGGTTCTTAGTCAGTTCAATGGTTTACTAAAGAGCTATTTTGAGTCGGAAGACATTCGTTTGAATGGCTTGCCTAAGGTGCATTATTTTGCTAAAAAATTGCATCTTTCGGACAGTTATTTGAGTGATTTATTGAAAAAGGAAACTGGTAAAAATACCCAAGACCATATTCATTTTTATATGATCGAAAAGGCTAAAAATTTATTGATTAATACGAATAATTCCGTTTCGGAGATAGCATTTAATTTAGGTTTCGAATATCCGCAATACTTTAGCCGATTATTCAAAAGCAAAACAGGACAAACTCCTGTGGCGTATCGCAAGCAGTTGAATTGATCCTAAAATTTAAAATAAACAAAAAAAAGGCGTTTGATTAAAATATCAAACGCCTTTTTCTATTTTCAATATTGATTAATAAGCATCAACAAAAAGTACTTGACCAGTGATGAAACCATCAACTGAACGCTCAAAAGCTTTCCCTACTAATCTACCAGGAACAGGTTCAAATCCAGGCATCATTTCACCATAAACATCCCAAGCTTCTTCTAAAACCGTTGGATTTATAGAGTTGATACGAATACCGCGAGGCATTTCAAAAGCCACACATTTAACAAACGTATCTATTGCGCCACTTGTAGTTGCATCGGCAATTGCAAACGGAATTGGTTTTGTATTTAAAATCCCTGTAATTAACGTGAACGAACCTTTATCAGCAATGTATTCTTGACCAATACGTACAAGATTAATTTGCCCCATCATTTTGCTCATAATGGTAGTCATCCATTGTTCTTCGGTCATTTCAGTGAAATTAGCATATTCACAAACTCCAACAGTATTTACTACGGCGTCAAAATGCCCTACATCTTTGTATAACTTTCTTAAAGATTCCTCACTTGTGATGTCTACTTGAAAATCGTAGTCAGCAGCCGAACGTCCTGCAGTGATTACTTTATGTTTTCCTAAGCCGCTTAATGCTGCTTGACCCATTTTTCCTTTTGCTCCAATTAAGATTATCGTTTTCATATATATTTTGTTTTAAAATTATATGCAAATTTATGAAGGACGTGAAGAGTAGGACTAGGACATTTGTCTAATAAGTAATATTGGCCCTAATGCGGCTTAGATGTCTTTGGGTAATTCCTAAATAGGAAGCAATGTGTTGCAAAGGTATTTCTTGTATCAATTTGGGTTGCTTGTTCAATAAATCTAAGTAACGCTGTTGTGCCTTATCTTTTTGATGGTTGAAAATCCAACTCTCAAGATCAACATACTCTTTTTCTGCAATGATTCTTAAAAATTCCAACCATTTGGTATTTGACTTGGCTAACTCTTCCAACTTGCTTTTTGGGATCGAAATAATCTCAGAATCGGAAATAGCTTGCAAGTTTTCCTGAGATTTGTTTCCAGATATAAACGACGAGTACGCCATTAGTAAACTATTTTGAAAAGTAAAACAATAGGTAATTTGCTCGTCAGCATTCGAATAATAAAAAGACCGAAAAATTCCCGACACCACATAAGATAGATTGTCGCAAATTTCGTCTTGTTGCAAGAAAAAATCATTCTTTTTTATCGTTTTGTATTCACAAAGAGCTAAGAATTGTGTTATTTCTTGACTGGTAAATAGATTAAATTTTTGTAGATACTCTTCCATTTTAAGCCTTTTTTTTATGTTTTTCCCAATCGAATGTGACAGAACTGTTGATTCTCTTTTCAATTCGGGTACAATTTAGCAAAATCAATCAAACCACTTCCTTTTAATTCAATTTATGGGATCGAAAAGGCTAAAAAGCTATTGTTTATAAGCTTTGCCTTCGCTCGAATATTCACTCTCTCCGCAAAGTATAATTACCAATTTTATCTTCAAAGCACAATTTCATCGTGAACGCTACGCAAATGTCTCTGACTATGCGCCCATTCGTATTGACAATTATAATAGCTAAGTCCCTTACTAATTCGCAAAATGTACCAATATTAATCCTTTAAAATCAAATCTACACCTCAATAAAAAATGTTGTACTGTCGTGATTGCCGCGCTCCTCGTAATAACCTTGATTACGGATGTTCGTAGTGAATGCGTGCGTGCCATTCTTGCAGAATGACAAACTAGGTAGATTTACTTTGCGTTTCGTGGGGTGCATTAAAGCGCCAAAGCTTATATGTTCTTATATTTCTTAAATGGTTTAAAAGCCTCAAAGAAGGTAAAAACTTAAATGACTTAAAAAAGTCAACCCGAAAAGCACGACTAGTGATCGTTTATATTTTAATCGGGAACGTAATACAAACTATGTTAGCATAATCAAATACATATTTAATTTGAAAAAGGAGCTTTTGTGCCAGTGTGAATACATGGTCCAAAAGCCCCATTTTTTATTTATAATTTCCTGAGATTTAAAACCCCAAACACACTAATAATTATTGTTATGAGAAGGGTTGGCAACATTAAATAAATCCAGTCAAAATGGGGTTTAGCGGAGTAGAATTTTGCCTCGTACTTGGTCCAATCTACTGTATCAGCCGATTGTCCATCAAAGATTTTTGTATAAAGACTCAATCGTAAATTTTCATGGAAGACTGCCAGTGCATTTAAAAATTCTAAATGACTAATCATATCGGTTCCTGCTAAGGTATTGAAACTTAGTTGTGCATGCATTGTGGGGATTAGAAGCGCTATTTTTTCGCTAACCGTATTTCGTAACATAATCTTATAGGTCATTTCTTCACTAGTGTCTCTTGCCGCAAGATCACCCATGTATTGCATACCATAATACCAAATCCAACTGAATTTATCTTCGGGAACGGGGTAGCTTTTAAACTGTGGGTATTTTTCTAAGAAGCCAACCATTGTGGCATTTTTTTCTAAATCCCATTTTTCATGGTAACCATCACGCTGTTCGACCATAGCTTCTAATGCTTCTGGAACTTGGTATTTGTTCAGCACATAATTATTTACAATTGCTGGAAATAAAATCGTTAACAAAACCCATACAGACAATAGGGCAAGAGCATTAAAACTCGAACTTTTTAATAGTGTTACCATCCAAAAGCATAGAGCGCTCCAAAACAATAAGTACGCGATACTTTGAAGAAAAAAAGCCCAAAAGTTCTGATTTAAAGGTATTTGTAACACTAAAATTGCAATAACCAAAAGCGTAATCAACAAAACAAGTACGAACAAAATCCTTACGAGCAATTTTTTGAATAAAAACCCAGACTTGTTAGCTGTTTGCGATGCTAAGATTCGCCATGTACCCAGTTCTTTTTCCTCAGAGTACAGGTTAAAAGTCAAAGCAATCAAGACCAACGGAAATAAATAAATGATAACAAAACCTAAATCTAAATTACCAGACATTAACAAAGATGGGTTTTCAAAATCAGCGTCGTATTTTTGACCTTCAAGAGCTCTAATAGTGACGGCTTGAAGTGACGGATTAACATCACTCTAATGGAAATGGCACTAATATTTAATGGCTCCTTGATTAGTGTAAAACGAAGATAATAAAGTAGTAAACCTAAATCTTCACCGTGATGTGCTACATTATTTTTAATACTTTCTTCCTGAAATTTTTGTGCTGCTACAATATTTTTTTCTTGTTTGATTAAATACTGCTTGCCAATTAAAATACTGATAACACCAACGCTCATTAATAAAATAAGGCTCACCAGGAAAATATTCGATCTAAAAAACGATTTGAATAATAATTTATACATTTAAATAGCTTTTAAGTTAGTAGATAATTTTAGAAGTCCGATCAAGGCTAAGACAGTCCACAGTAGGAGCGCTATTATGGATACGAATTCGTTAACAAAAACGGTTTGCACACTCAAAGACGCATATTGAAATGGCTTTGTATCTTTCCAGTATTTGCTAGAAAGCGTGTTGGGACCCTCTTTTCCTTCATTCGGAATGTAATCCATTTGCAACTTGTTCATTTCCTGAGTGACTTTATAACGGTATGCTTCTGCTTCGCCTTTAAAATGTAAAAAAGAGTTGAAATCGGTGCCAGAAAAACCCATTGATAAATTTTTTATTGCTGTGTAAGGATTTATAAAAGCAGAAAACCGTTCTAAATTATTTTGCTTGCTGTACACTTTATACAAATCATCTTGATGCTTTTTATAGACTTTCGAACTTAACTCTTCTGCTTTTGACATAACAAATCCAGCGTAGTTAAAGGGTAAGTCAGCCACATTAGCTACATTATTTGCGATAAGTACAGAATCTTTTAAAGCTTTAAAATGAGCATCATTAGGGTTGTGACTGTCTCCTAATCGTATTAAATCATGTTCCACCGCTGTTTCCATTTCTATTTTAGATGGGGTAGGATAAAAATAGTATCCCATAGCCTGTAGCGATTTTGGCACAATAATTACAAACAACAACCAGATTCCTAAAAGTTTGACTAGAGCTGTTTTTGCAGTAGCACTAAAAGCGGAAACTACTATTGTAATCGCACTTAAAATAGTAAAATATAGAAAATAGGATAGGAATAGGACAGCGTATCGAAGTATACCACTACTGTCAAACTTTCCCTGTGCATCAATACTAATGAAAAAACCTAAAACAATAAAAACAGCCAAAAGAAAGAGGATTGATAAACTTAATAATCCCAACCATTTACCTAAAACAATCTCTTTTCTACTGATCCCTTGCCCTATTAATAATTTTAGAGTTCCATCTTCGCGTTCTTGAGCAATGGAGGCATAGCCTAAATAGAATAGTAATAGCGGTACAATGACCTTTAATAGCATGGCTAAACTAACTTCCCCAAAACGTAAAAGCCCAGTAGACATACTAGCTTCAGAGAAATTAACGGTATTTTGTTTGTGTGCTTCTAAAAATATAGCGTTACCCACAAAGTTTTCCAAACCTAAATCAAAGGTGCTAAGAATATGTTTTATTCTAAAGGCAAAAGATCCATAGTGAGACATGCGGTGCGGGTGTTTATCTGGATTGTTTTCCCAACTTTCTTGCACTTCATGCTGGATTTTTTCTCGAATGAGATTTTGATCATGATAATTTTCCCAGCTACTATAAGAGGCAAAAACGATTAAAAATAGCATTAAAGAGGAGACAACTAGCATCACTTTAGACCTAAAGGCATCTTTCCAAACTTGCTGTGCTAATAAATAAATAACAGTAGTTCTCATAACTAGAATTTGTAAGTGACATTTAATAAAACAATTCTTGGCGTTCCAGGGGATAATCGATACGTATTTAATGCACCTAACCAGTACGTTCTATTCAATAGATTATTTCCTTTTAAAGTAATTTGAACGCCTGATCTTTTTGGTTTATAATAAATAGCTCCATCAAAAACAGTGTAGTCAGGAAGTAGTAAACGATCAGCATACCACGAATATTTGTCACCACTATATTGCATACCAATACCCAAACCGAAATTTTCTAATAGGTTATTTTTAAAATCGTATTTCGCCCATAAGTTAGCACTGTGTTTTGGCGTACCTCCAACGCGTAGACCTATTAAAGAAGCGTCTTCATCGGCAACAATGACAGCATCTGTGAAAGAGTAGGAGGCAACCACTTGAAGATTTGAAGTTATATAACCCGAAAAATCGGTTTCAAATCCCTTGCTTCGTTGTTTTCCTCTTGTTGTTAAACTCTCCACATCAAAAGTGTCTCCTATTAAGATATTCTTTTGTGTAATATCAAATAGAGCAAAATTCATCACTAATTTTCCATTGAAGAACGCTCCTTTTGCTCCAAATTCTTTCAAACTACTTTCTAATGGAGCAAATTCACCTGGCGAACCTGACCAAAAGAAACCCTCTGTTGCTGGCGATAACGATACTGTGTTGGTTTGCGGTTGAAACCCTTCTAAATAGGTAGAATAAATGCTAATATTATTTGTTACTTCATAGGTTAAACCAAAACGAGGAATAAGGATGTGATTTGTAAATTCTTGTTCGTTGTTTTCATAATCATATATATCTTTAAACCATTCGTACCTTAAATTTATCAAAGCTGAAAATTTCCCTATTTTAAATTGATCTTGAAAATAAATGGCATTTGATGTAGATAGATTTGCAGGAATTGTAAAGTCAGAAATAATATAATCCTCAGTGGCTCTAGCGCTAGAATTTGGATTTTCTAAATCAAAGTGGGGCACATTAGGAACCGGTACAGTGACACCGTTTAACTCCATTGTTTGAAATTGATCTGCAGTAGCAACAGTAAAGTTAGCAGCAGAGCCGTCTAGTTTTAAATAGCGTCTGGCAGAACTTTGTTTTCCGCCCGTTGTTCTTTCCCAACGCGTACCATCAAAACCAACCAAAAATTTGTTAGTGATTTTTTTTCCAATAATATCAAAATTAAAAAAGGCACTAAAATTGTCTGTTTTCCAAAATTGCTCGCGTTCTACATAACGCATGGCAGCTAATATTGGAATTTTATTACCATCGATGTCTACCGCAGCAGTATTTTCTGTTCTATGCTCGGCCAAATCTTCTGCCCAAGTTTGCTTCATGTACGTAGCGTTGAATCCCAGATTATCTGTTATTTTCTTGCTAAAGTTGGTGGTTAAGATAAACTCTTTCGATTTAAAATAATCATTAGATGCTCCTACGTTTAAGGATATTGGTGTACTTTTTAAATCAAAATTTCCATTTAAATTACCAAAAATAGGCTGCCCTCTATCTAAGTTTCCTACGCCATTACTATAAATCATTTCTACATTTAAAGCGGTAGTTTTATTAGGGATGTAACTAAAAGATGGTGTGATCAAGAAAGCGTTATTTTGGACCAAATCTCTAAACGAATTCGCATCTTGAAAAGCGGCATTAAAACGGTATAGTAACGTTTTAGATTCGTTTAATGGTCCCGTGAAATCTGCAGTTGCGCGCAGGGTTCCGTAACTACCTGTAGCTAGTGATAGCTCACTACGTTTTTCAAACAATGGCTTTTTTGTTACCATATTTACGGTTCCGCCAGGATCAGCACTCGAAAAAGTAACTGATGATGGTCCTTTTATCACCTCGACGCGTTCAATGTGTGCCGTGATAGGCTGCAGAAAATAATATTGTCGCGTACGCATACCATTTACAATTTGGCCATCTTCTGTTTGCGTAATTCCTCGAATACTAAAATGGTTGTACTGTCCGGTTGCTGTAACATTACTAACTGTTTTTACTGCATCAGATAATTGAAACGCTTGCCTATCGGCTATTAATTCTTTGGTTACAGAGGTTATGGCCTGCGGTAGTTCTCTATTTTTAATAGCTACTTTGGTGGCTGAAAAAGAATAGTCGCTATTGTAGTCTTTTCGCGCTCTACCTACAATCTCTACAGATTGTAATTGTTCTAAATTTTCTTCTAGCAGTAAAGTACCTAAGTCGTATTTTTTAATTTGATTAAAAGTTTTTTGTAGCATTACATCTGTCATCCCTACATGTCGTATATGTATTTTGTAAGTTCCTGTAGAAGCAATTGATAGGATAAAGCTACCATTTTCCTGAGTGTTGGTTCCATTTATTTTGTTTGATTCTTTGTCAAAGCAAGAAATAGTAGCTCCAGAGATGGCTTGTCCCTGAGTATTGATAAGTTTTCCAGTAATTTCAATTTGCGCAAACAATGCTTGAATACCGAAAAAAGTCAGTAGGAGTATAAAATAATTTTTCATTTTTTAAATAGTGTCTAAGTAAAGTTGATTTAATTCATTGGCGTTTATTTCGCTCGCTTTAATTTGCTGCGCAAGTACCCCTTCTTTCATGATTCCGATAGTGGTGCCTAGCTCAACCGCGTTAAAAATGTCGTGCGTTGCCATAAAAATTACCTTGTCCATACTGGCAAGTTCTTTACATATTTTTGTAAACTCTGCCGTAGCCTTTGGATCTAATCCTGATGTGGGTTCGTCCATAAAAATCACTTCAGCATTTTTAGCAAGTGCAATAGCAATACCTACTTTCTGGCGCATCCCTTTCGAATAAGTAGCTAATCTCTTGTGTTGTGCATCGGCCTGAAGTCCAGTTTTAGATAAGAAAGCTTCTAGTTCGACTGTAGTATAGCTAAACCCAGCTAATCGACTGAAGAAATTTAAGTTTTCAATGCCGCTAAGGTTGCCGTATAATTGCACAGTTTCAGGAATGTAGGCCGTTAGGTGATTAGTGTTGTCTACGCCAACTTCCTTATCACCAATAAAAGCTTGGCCGCCATCCTTTTTAATGAAGCCTAAAAATATATTTATTGTTGTTGTTTTTCCAGCTCCATTTTGTCCTAGTAAACAGAATATTTCTCCTTTAGAAACTTCAAAAGAAACTGATTTTAAGGCACTTTTTCCATTGTAAGCCTTGGTTATATTGATTGCTTTAAGCATAAGTATTGTATAATTAATATCTGTAAATAGCTGACATTATTGTAAATACACGAGTGGTGTACACAATAAATGGTAGCCGCGATTGTGTAGAAGAATCTACTGTTGAAAGAGTGAAGACCGTTTTATGGTAACTAGTAAGTATAGCGTTATTAACCTACTGAGCTTAAAAATTAACTAAAGCTACAGAGGCAAAAACGCATAAATTGGACATAGCTGTAGTATAAGTAAGCTAAAATCATTTAAAAACGGACTATAGGAATTGTGGAGGTGGTCTGGTAAAGAGGAAGTTGTCGAGATGCTGGTTGTTATAAACAACGTAAACTGTATTGGTAGTTTGTTCCTTTACAGAAGGAAAAGATTCAAATTGAGGAAAATCAATAGCCTTAGTTTGTAAAAGCGGAGTAAAATTGGCTGCGGTTACAATATCACAAATTTGACAGTGCTCAATATCAGTATCATTTGACTCATGACTGAGCGCATGCAAGCCCGCCACTTTGAATAATAGAATCAAAGTGATAAAAAGAGTGACTATAAAATGCTTTAAATTTTTCATCTCAATGGCCAAAAGTAACCATTTTTATAGAAAAACATAATCCTTAATTAATTAATAATTAGATTTTATTGCTTTTTTCAAAGATGCCATACTTGTGATAGCTTCTTGATAGTCGTAACCATCAGTCGAACGACCGTCTGTAGTTACCTTATTTTTTACTAAGCCGCTTAATGCGGCTTAATTTATTTTACCTTTTAATCCAATTAAGATTAAATTTACTTATTTCTCTTTATAAAGTCTCTAATCAATATAATGGCTTCATCTGCATATTCTTCTAGTACAAAGTGACCACCATTGAAGAAATGAGTTTCGGGATTTTTTAGATCATTACTGTAGGCTAATCCTCCGGTCTTACTGAAGAATTTATCATTTTCTCCCCATATTACTAATGTCGGTGGTTGGTTTAGTCGTAGATATTTTTGCCATTCTGGATATTTGGGAAAGTTGTTGCCGTAATCATTAAAGAGCAAAGTTTGTACTTCTTTTACCAATGAATTTTCTAAAATTTCAGTATCTAATTGATAGGATATCGGATCTATTTTCGAAGGGTCTTCTGCTCCGTCTAAGTATAAATCCTTGATCCCTTCTGGTGATAGTAAATAATCCTTAAAATTGGATAACTCCTGAAAGTCTTGCGCTGCGACTAATTGCCCCATTTTCTGAGGATATTCTCCAAGGCCTTCTAAATATGTATTTGCATTTTGGATGAGTAATCCTTTTATTTTTTCAGGATGTGCAGTTGCAATTCGTAGACCAACAGGGCCTCCATAATCTTGCATCATTAAGTAGTAGGAGGGAAGTTGTAACGCTGTTGTAAAAGCAGTAATAGTTTTAGCAAAATTATCAAAGGTGTAATCGTAGTCCGAAGGAGAAGGAACAGCGCTAAACCCAAAACCAGGATAATCGGGTGCAATTAAGTGGTATTCATTGCTTAAATCTTCAAGGACTTTGCGATACATATGTGACGAGGATGGAAAGCCATGTAGTAATAAAATCGTTGGTGATGTTGGGTTACCTGCTTCTCTGTAAAATATCTCTACGCCGTCAATTGTTATTGTTTTGTTCTCTGTTTTCATATTTCTGTTTTTTATTTTGTGTAATTATACTATTTTCCTTTTGTCACCTATGGTGAATTATTGATACATTCATATGTTGCTTTCTATTTTGTAACAATTATTACAAAATAGAGTAAAAAAAGGCTTATTCTATTATTTGAAAATTTAAATCAATTAATTCCTTAATAGCTGTTTTGTCATTTTGCATGCGTTGAGTAACATTGATACCGTTCCAGAAATTAATAAGAAAGCTAGCGATCAATTTGGGCGATTTGTGAGCATCCAACTGTCCTAGTTCTTGCGCTCTATGCATTGCTTCTTCAAAATTTAATTGTAGTTGGGTGAGTAGATTTCCAGAGATGATTTTTGTTTCTGGATCTAAGTTACTCAACTCAACAAGCGCATTACCAAGATAACATCCATTCATTTTTTGATGTACTGAGTAATCAGTTAAGCCATAAAAAAATGATTTTATAAATGCAATGGGCTGATCTGTATCGCGTAAATTTTTTAAAAATATTTTTGAATTTTTTTCAGAAAAATGGAGCAATGATTTTTTATATAATTCTTTTTTCCCCCCTTTAAAAGTTAGATAGAAGCTTCCTTGTCCAATTTCCATTGCTTCCAACAAATCTTTAGCAGAGGTAGCTGTATATCCCTTTTGCCAAAAGGCAATTATGGCTCTATCAATTAATTCTTCTTCCTCAAAATGTTTAGGTCTTCCTGCCATTTTTTAACTGTAGTTTTTATTAAAGCTTTCTTTCAGATTCATCTATTTTGAGGTCATTTATACTAGCATATCGCTTAGTCATTAGTCCTTGCTCATTGAATTCCCAATTCTCATTTCCATAAGCACGAAACCATTGCCCTGCACTATTGTGATACTCGTACTCAAAACGAACAGCAATGCGGTTATCGCTGAAAGCCCACAGTTCTTTTTTTAGTTTGTAATCTAACTCTTTTGTCCATTTCGTTTTTAGAAACTCTTGAACAGCATCTCTTCCGTTTATAAATTGGTCACGATTACGCCATTCGGTTTCTATAGAATAAGCTTGAGCAACTTTTATAGGATCTCTACTATTCCAGCCATTTTCAGCTAGTTTTACTTTTTCTCTTGCGGTTTCTTCGGTAAAAGGGGGGAGTGGATGTCTAATTTCCATGCTATTATATTTTCTATACTGCAAAGCTAGTAAAAAAAACAATTATGTAACGATTATTACATAATTGTTTTTTTAAGCTTTTTTATGGTAGCGCTAAATTGTATAGTTTTCTTCTATTTCAAAACGCCAAAATTTTTAGTAATTTGCAAAGAAAATAGCGGTTGAAAAACATTCCTAATATATCATTTCAAAGTGTCGAGAAATCAAAAGATTTTGAGTTTTTGAATCTATCCGATTTATTTGCCAGAATGCCCGATATTTTAGATCACAATCCTACACAACCGCATCGCATATCTTTTTTTGCTTTATTATTGGTAACCAAGGGATTCGGTACCCATCAAATAGATTTAAAAGAATACGATTTAAAAGTAGGCACAGTGCTTAAAATTGCAAAAGGACAAGTACATGCTTTTCAGAAAAACGCAAAATATGAAGGCTATTTAATCATTTTTACGGAAGATTTTGTGGTGAGTCACTTCTCGAAATCTTCGATAAATATGATTTCTCATTTGTACAATTACCATATTTCGTCGCCTATATTTAGTAATGAAGCTGGAAATAGAATCTTTTTGGACCAATTAATCGTAGAGGTAAAAAACGAAAATAAGTACGCTAAAGAAAACATAGTTGCTGCTTTACTCAACTTATACTTATTGCGATTGGAACGGGAGTTTAATAACACCTTAGAAAACAACAATTCGAACCATTACGCTATTTTTATTCAGTTCAAAAACTTGGTTGAAGCCCATTATACAAGCACTCGTAACGTAAAAGACTATGCTAATAAATTATTTATTTCGACCAAACATTTAAACCAAGTAGTCAAAGAATTCACCCTGAACACCGCCAAACATTTCATAGACGATTTCGTGATTCTCGAAACCAAAAGAGCGATGGTAAGCTCCAATACGAGTCTCAAAGAAATTGCCTACGCAGTTGGTTTTGATGAGGTGACCAATTTCACAAAATTCTTCAAAAAACATACAGGCAGTACACCAAAGCAGTTTAGTGGTGAATTGTAATTTGTGGTATTCGCACATTTACCATTATTCGTCCACTATTGATCTGCTTAACGGTCTTAAGATGAGGTAATTTTGTAGTCAATCTTAAAGACTATAAAAATGAAAGCAAAAGTATTTACCCTTATTTGTTTGGTACTGTTAGGTACTGGACTTGGTTTTGCACAAGACAAAACAGCTGAAAAAAGCATTCAACAGTCAGAACAAGTAGAACATTTGTTAGACGGTTATTCCTTGAATTTTACCTATCTAAACGGTCCCACTATACACATGGAATTTTATGATGGGAAAGCGAAATACCAATGGATTTCTGGTCCTTCAAAAGGAAATGGAAACAAAGATATTCCGTATCGTTCTAGCAAAATCGGTGAGGATATGTATTTAATCAATTGGCACGAAGTGGATAAAAAAGATTATCGAACCATCGTTTTTGATTTCGAAAAAATGACCATGCACAGTTCTATCATTGTGGGTTACGAGAACAAACCAGAACGAACTTTGAAAACCGTTTTTAAAAGTGGTGCAGTGGATCATTTGAAAAGGGGAGAATAATGGTTGTAGATACTGATTAAGTATCAAAATAATTAGTGTAATAATTTTTACCAAGGCACTTCAATTAGTGACAATTAGTGCAATTCGTGTCAACCAACACCTAGAATTTTGCTATATAAATTTGAATAATATAATTAGTGTAATTGTTTTACCAAGTCACTATAATTAGTGACAATTAGTGCCATTCGTGTCAAAAACACCCAGAATTTTACGCGATAACTTGATGTAGTTTAATTAGTGTAATTGTTTTTACTAAGTCATTTCAATTAGTGAAAATTAGTGCAATTCGTGTCAACCATTAACTTTAGTGTTGCTCTTTTGTATGTGACACATCAGTAGACTCCAGCTTCAGCTGGAGGCAATGCTGAGTAATAAACAGGAATACTAGTAACAATTAGTATTCCTTCATTTTAATCTTATAATATTATGATCCATACATCGATAAACCCCATAGATGCTGTTTTGTCAACTTTGTACAATGATGCTAAGAATGATCGTATTCGAATAGAGAAAAAGCAACTCAAATTTAAATTCAGATCCATACATCCATCTGATTTTGATGATGCTTATCTAGCGATTTCAAAAGAACAAGGAGCCGATTTAGTGCAAATGATTATAGGAAACAATCTTAAAAATATAGTTGAATTTGGTACTTCGTTTGGAATTTCGACTTTATTCTTGGCAAAAGGAATTGCCCAAACAAATGGACACATTATCACCACCGAATTGATTGCCTCGAAAGCAAAAACAGCGCTACAAAATTTTGAAGAAGCAGGAGTTGCAGATCAAATTGAGTTACGAATTGGTGATGCAATGGAAACATTAAAAGACCACAAAAAACCAATCGACTTATTACTTTTAGACGGCTGGAAAGATTTGTATTTGCCTTTGTTTCAATTACTAGAATCCAATTTTCACCAAAAGACAATCATTTATGTCGATAATGCTGACATGGCAGAATCACAATTTTTCCTGAAAACAGTAAGTCAAAATTCTAAGTACCAGTTTAGTAGCCAGTACAATGGCAAACTAGTAATCATCACAATAAAATAAGTAAAGGCACACATTTACCATTTTCAACCGAGGATTTACCTTTATAAAATGGTAATATAGATGCAATTTTGTATAAAATAAAGTAAAAAACATGAGTCAAGTAGCAGTTTGCCCAACCTGTGGCAACAATTCAAAAATAAAAGAAGTCAACGGAGAGGTAACTTTTCAAGCCATTCAAGATGAAGAACTGGTCAAAAAAATTAGTCAGTTAAAAAATGCGATGGAAAAATTCAAGTCAAAAGCCGAAGCTTTAGAAAAAGAACTAGAAGCTTTTAAATCAAATAAATAAGAGTATGAATTTAGATCAAAATAAAAAAAATGCCATTGCTTTTTACAAAATGGCATACGAGGGAAACCCAGTTCAGGCGGTCGCAATGTACGTGGGCGAGGATTATATTCAGCACAATCCAATGGTGGGTGATGGGCCTCAGGCATTTATAGCTTATTTTGAGAGAATGCAAAAAGAGTTCCCTGTAAAAACCATTGAATTCGTTCGCACCATTGCCGAAGGTGATTTGGTTGCGCTACACACGCATCAAGTTTGGCCAGATGAGGATGAGTATGTCACAATGGATTTCTTTCGATTTTCTGACGATGGCAAAATAGTGGAGCACTGGGACAGCATTCAGCAAATTCCCAAAACGGCATTGAATGCTAACAAAATGTACTAAGAAGCAGCAAATGAGTTTTATTAAAAAAAATTATGGTTGGATGATAGTCGCACTAATTGGTGTTTTGCCAATCATCCCGCTTTTAAACTTGGTTACCCTAAATTTCTCCAATGGTTTTTCGATTAATTTGGTAGAAGGAACCGCTGGCGAAGGGAAGTCTTCCCTAGAAATGCTGTACCATATCTCAGGAGAATTTGCCATTAGGTGGATGACCGCCGTGCTTAGCTGTACGCCCTTTTTTATCCTGTTTGGTATCAACAATTTATTTGTGCGCCAAGCTATGGGTATCGCAGCAGCAGTTTGGAGTTTTATTCATTTTATTATCTTTATTTGGGCCGAAGGATTTGCAGAAACCTTTACCGAAGCCAATTATGTAGCGGGTTTTATAGCTGTATTGATTTTGATTCCGTTGTTTTTTACTTCGAATAGAAAAGCGATGAAGAAATTAAAGAAGAACTGGAAAAAGATTCAAACCTATGCCTACGGAGCCATTGTTTTGAGTTTGCTACACGTATTACTTCTCGAAAAAACTTGGCTTATTTACGGTGTAATTGTGGGTCTTGGTTTTATCATTCGATTACCATTCGTAAAAAATAAAATTTTTGAATTTCGAAAATAAAACAATTATTCTTGGTTAAGAATAACTTTGAATATAATGGGATGCAAGTTTATTTTGAATAGTAGCAGGAGCAGTACTATCTTCCTTTTACAGTGTAATTATGAAAGTTATTACCGAAATTTTGGTATTTTAAAGGCTTCCAATTTTATAATTTTGCTTGAGTTGCAACAGCAAAAGGCACAAAAAGGCATTCTATTTAAGGCCGTTTTTGTAACTTGCTTGGGCAATTAATCTTTTAAACTTCTAGAATCGAATGAATATTACCGATAAATACAAACAAGTTCGACAAGATACAATCAACTTTTGTAGTCATTTGCAAGTAGAAGATTATTCGATTCAAGTAGTGCAATTTGCAAGTCCGCCCAAATGGCATTTGGCACACACTACTTGGTTTTTTGAGACTTTTATCCTCAAAAATCAGTTCGAAAATTATAAAGAATTCAGCCCCGATTTCAATTTTCTATTCAACAGTTATTACAACAATGTAGGTACTCGCATTTTGCAAACCAACAGAGGCAATATGTCGCGTCCTAGCACCGACGAAATTTTGGAATACCGTACTTATGTGGATGCCAAAATGCTTGAATTATTAGAAAAAGAAACCGACCCAAAAATACTTGATTTGGTCGTTTTAGGACTAAACCACGAGCAACAGCACCAAGAATTATTGATTACCGATGTGAAATACATGTTGGGACACAATCCTATTTTTCCTGTTTTTAACGAAAATTACAATTTGGTTGCCGATAGAAATTCGGAGTCAAATGCGATAAAAATCGAAGCCGGAATTTACGAAATTGGGTACCAAGGAACTGACTTTTGTTATGATAACGAGTTGGGTGTACATAAGGTATATGTAGCTGATTTCGAAATCAATAATTATTTAGTGACCAATGGTGATTATATCGATTTTATAGAAAAAGGAGGCTATACCGATTTTAACCTTTGGCTTGACGAAGGTTGGTCTTGGGTGAATGCAAATCAAATTATTGCGCCACTCTATTGGCATAAAATAGATGGCGAATGGTATAATTATACGCTTGCTGGCTTACAAAAAGTAGATTCGAATGCTGTTTTGAGCCATATCAATTATTTTGAAGCGAACGCCTTTGCGGACTGGAAAGGAATGCGATTGCCAACCGAATTTGAATGGGAAATTGCCGCAGCAAAACTAGATTGGGGCAAACGCTGGGAATGGACAAATAGCGCCTACTTAGCGTATCCAAATTTCAAAAAAGAAAATGGTGCCGTTGGTGAATACAACGGTAAGTTTATGAGTAACAAAATGGTATTGCGAGGCGCATCGGTGGCGACGTCAAAAGAACACAGCAGACCGACTTATCGCAATTTTTTTAACCCAACGGAAAGATGGCAATTCACCGGAATCCGATTAGCTAAATAAGATCATGCAAACGATAACAGATACAGTACAAACGAAGCAGTCAACGGAAGGAAATTTCCTTGATACCTTCAAGAAGGATGTTCAAAAAGGCTTGAGTGAAAGTCCAAAAACGCTGTCGTCAAAATATTTTTATGATAAAATAGGAGACGCACTCTTTGTCGAAATCATGAACTTGCCGGAGTATTATTTGACGCGCTCGGAGTTGGATATTTTCAAAAATAAAAAACAAGAATTAATTGAAGGTTTTGGTATCGACCCAAATTCGTATTTCGAATTAATCGAACTTGGGGCTGGTGACGGCATGAAAACCAAAGAATTACTCCAATCGTTAGCTTCTCAAAACTATACTTTTGATTATTTACCTATCGATATTTCATCGAATTCACTTTCATTGTTGGAACAAAACTTAGCTTCAGAATTGCCTAATGTTGCTGTACGAACACAGCAAGGCGATTATTTTGAGGTTTTAGCCTCGTTGAAAGCGAGCAAACAACCCAAAGTTATTTTGTTCCTAGGTTCCAATATTGGGAATATGAGTGATGCTATGGCGGCCGAATTTGTCTATAATTTGGGAGCCAATCTTCAGGTAGGCGACAAATTATTGATTGGTGTTGATTTAATCAAGTCCAAAGAAATTGTTTTGCCAGCTTATAATGATAGCAGGGGAGTGACAGCCAATTTCAACCTCAATCTTTTGGACCGAATCAATCATGATTTGGGTGGAGATTTTAATCGAAATAATTTTCAGCATTTACCTGAGTACGATGAAGATGAAGGTATTGCAAGAAGCGCTATTTTAAGTACCATCAAACAAAAAGTGACTATTAAATCCTTAGATCAAAGTTTCGAATTTGAAGCAGGTGAAAAAATCCATACCGAAATTTCGAGAAAATACAACGATGTTTTGATGGCGCAAATTATTGCGAAAACCGATTTTAGCATTGAAACTAAAATTTTGGATAGTAAAAACTATTTTGCCGACTATATTTTAACGAGAAAGTAAAAAATGAGCAAAGTAACCGTTGGACTATTGGGATTGGGCAGTCGCTCTACTTTGTATTACATCAAGGAGCTAAACCGATGGTATAATCAAAAAAAAGGCAGATATAGCACTTTTCCGTTTGTGATGCTTAATGCCGATTTTGATGCAATCAATCCGCTTTTGCCCAACACTTCAGAGGCTTTGGATGCTGTTGTTCAAACGTATATAGACGAGCTCGAAAAGTTAGCCATTATTACTATTTTGATTCCGAATATTACCCTGCACGAAACCATTGATAGGTTACGGATTCAGAAAAAGATACTTCATCCACTAACTTTAGCCGTCGGAAAAATAAAAGAGCAGGAGTGGAGCACCATCGTTTTATTTGGTTCACTCCATTCTATGGAATCGAATTACATTCGTTCGTATTTCAACGCCAAAGGAATAGAAGTTCAACTTCCATCACCAGAAGACCGTTTGTTTATAGACAAGGTTCGAAAGCAAACTTATGCCGAAACCGAAACCCCAGATTTGATAGCGTCCTACCATTCGATACTAAAGAAATACACCGAAAATTTCCCAGTACTACTCGCCTGTACAGAGTTGTCCATCTTAAAACCAACCGACAACAATCGTATTATAGACATGGCGCAACTACAAATAGAACAAGCCGTTTCACAAACAGCATAACAGTCTCAGATTTACCATTATTAGCCAAAGATTGATATAATCAATAAAGCAGAAAACAGTCATCTTTGTAATAGAATTTTGAATTCGATTAATCAAATAAAATCAACTGAAAAATTGATGCAATTCGTGTCCCTTTCTATCAGCACAATCAAACTAAAAAAAAATTCGTGGAATTAATTTAACCCCTGATAATACGTGACAATTCGTGATCCCGACGCTTCGGGACGTGTCCCCCTTTTTCAGTCCAATCAAACTAAAAAAAAATTCGTGGAATTAAATTAAGTACCGATAATTCGTGACAATTCGTGATCCCGACGCTTCGGGACGTGTCCAACTTTTTCAGCCCAATCAAACTAAAAGAGAAATTCGTGCAATTAATTTAAGCCCTTATAATTCGTGACAATTCGTGTAATTTGTGTCCCTTTTTTTTAATTTTAGAACCCCTATAATACAATATAATATGAAAATAGCAGTAACATCAGCAAGTGGACATTTAGGTGCTTCCATCGTCAAACACCTCAGTAACCTAATCGGAAAAGAAAACGTAATCGCAATAGCCCGAACAGTCGAAAAAGCAACCCATTTAGGCGTAGAAGTTCGAAAAGGAGACTACAACAATCGCGCAGAATTTGATTTGGCCTTGCAAGGTGTAGCTACCGTTTTACTCGTTTCGGGTATGGATGAACCACAAAAAAGAATCGAGCAACATCGCAATGTGATAGAAGCCGCAAAAAGCGCAGGAGTCAAAAAAATCGTGTACACCAGTATCGTAGGTGCCGAAGAAAACAACGCCTTTAGCCCAATAGTTCAAACCAACAGACAAACCGAAAGAGACGTGCAAGAATCTGGATTATCTTGGGTTATTGGTCGCAACGGAATCTACATCGAGCCTGATTTGGAATATATAGACACCTATAAAAAAGACGGCGAAATTCGGAATTGTGCGGGCGAGGGCAAGTGTACCTACACGAGCAGGCAAGAGCTGGGTTACGCTTACGCAAAAATGCTAGTGGAAGACCAACACAACGGGAATATCTATAATTTGGTTGGCAACGGCATCACCCAAGCCCAATTGGCAGCCGACATCAATACGGTTTTTGGAACTGATTTGGTTTACAATTCTGTTTCTGTAGCGGACTACGCAACTGAAAGAAAAGCCGAGTTAGGCGATTTTATGGGAACTGTGATCGCAGGAATCTATGAAGGAATTAGAATGGGAGCTAACGATGTTACTTCGGATTATGAGAAAGCAGCGGGAAGACCCCATATTTCTGCTTTAGAAATAATGACGGATTTTAAAAATAAAGAGTAAGCTTGTCTAATTTATAATCTTTCGAATGAGAGTATAAAGGTTTAGGACTGGCTTTTTTTTACAAAAAACTGAAGAGGTTTAGATATAAGTCCGTTCCCTTTGGAGCGGACTTATTTTTTTAGCTTAAAAATGTCAGTACTCTTATGCAGTACCGCCGTTGGCGCCAATATTCTGTCCGGTCATCCATTTTGCTTCATCGCTACATAAAAGCAGCACTATCTTCGCAATATCTTCTGGTTCTCCTATGCGGTTAAACGCAGACATGGACGCTAGTTTCGAAATTACTTCGTCTGATTTACCTTCCTTAAACAATTCCGTATTGGTTCCACCGGGTAAAATAGAGTTGACGTTGATCCCTCTCTCGCCGATTTCTTTCGAAAACACCCTACTCATTTGCTCAACAGCAGCTTTTGTTGCCGAATAAATACCATATCCAGGCATCATAAGTCGTGTAGTTGATGACGAAAAGTTAACAATACTCCCATTTTCTGCCAATTTGGTAGAAGCTTGTTTCAGCATGTTAAAAACGCCTTTTACATTAACATCAAACATTTTTGTAAAGTCCTCGTCACTCACGTCTTTTATTAAGCTATTCATCATAATCCCGGCATTGTTAATCAAAATATCAACTTGCCCAAAATGGTCCATTGCTTGGTCAAAAAGTTGTGCTGCTTCACTCGCTTTACTAACGTCTGCTTGAATAATTACCGCACTTCCACCCTTGACCGAAATATTTTTAGCAACTTCCTCAGCACTTTCTTTACTTCCGTTATAATTGATAACCACTTTTGCCCCAGCTGCCGCAAGTGTATAGGCAATTTCCGCACCTATTCCTCTTGACGATCCCGTTACAATGGCTACTTTTCCTTTTAATTGTGTCATAGTAGTGTTTTTTAATTTGTTTCAAATAAAGTAGCTCCTAGAGGTGCTGCTTTTCAATGATAAGTTCAGACTTTTAAAATCTAATTATAATTTGAGATTTTCGAAAATTAGTTAATCGTCTGCCTTACAAATTTCTACAAATATTTTCTATAATCAGCTACGGCTTAGCCGAGTTTAACAGCAAATTCTGAAACATTTAAGGTTGTATTTTCATTATATGTCCTTGCCATCTACTCCTTTACTTCAATTCTATTCGGTCAATGAGGAGTTTAAACTGTTCCTTCTTCTTGTTCCCAATCAAAAAAGCAATTT
Source organism: Flavobacterium psychraerolatum (assembly GCF_025960985.1). Lineage (GTDB taxonomy): Bacteria > Bacteroidota > Bacteroidia > Flavobacteriales > Flavobacteriaceae > Flavobacterium. The sequence continues at coordinate 172,957 of NZ_JAOQMX010000002.1, forward strand.
CTTCAAAATAAGCATCCGAAAAATTAGGCTGTTCCAGTGTTCTACCTCTAAAGGCAGGGTACATGTCTTGAAGCGAAATTTCGATTTCTTCCCACTCTCCCGAAGTCGAAAAAGGAGCTATAAACGAATGCGAATCTCCAGAATTAGTTTTTATCCTAAACTGATATTTTTTGCCATCACCTTTAAGTTTGACAACTATTTTGCTGTATCCTTCCGTTTTTACCTTTGGAAATTGATAGCGAACAGACGAAAAACCACCATTGTTTTCCAGTGAAATAGCACCTTCAAACACGCCAAATCCATCCGAATCTAATGTAAAACTACCCGCTGAAACGCCTCCCATCACCACGTCATCGACAACGCGCCAATCTTGAATGTTTGATTTTTTTGTAAAATCAAAAAGTAGCTGTGGAGGCATAGAAGCAAATAGTGTCATCATGCAGATTAAGCTTTTCATAGTAATTAGTTTGGTGAAACAATTGTTTTAGCGGTTGACTGGTTTTTACTCCATTGGGTGCTATTTTACAGCATTCCAGCTGTAATGGGCGCGGAATAAATTTCGACAAATAGTTGCAGATTTATTCTAGCCGTCTGACTCTTTTGGCAATTAGTACAAAATTAAGGCTACTTTAGGCCAAATCCAATTTGTAATTGGTATTCATTTTGTCATTATTTAATGAGAATCGCTAGTTATTTTTTGGAGCTATTTCCAGCTATCCGTTACAATCTTTTGGCAAGGCTAAAAAACGCCTTCCCAAAAGGATTTTCACTTCTATCTGGGCTATTTTGCTTGTAACTTAGTTTTTTCCACTTAAATTTTAACAGAAAAATCACAAACAATTTCACACTTTTTTTTATCTGAATAGGTTCGTTTATTTTTGTGTAATAATTAATAACTAAATAAAAAACAGAATGTTACAACAACAAGAAATTGAGCAAATTAAAAGGATTATTGAAATGTATGAGAATAAAATTGATTTTGAAATATTAAAAGAAGTAATTGATGTAAGTTATTTTAATTTTGTTTTTGCCACGCCCGATTACGTAAATTCAAAAACAGTAAACGAATGGAGTGATCATTTTAAATATAAACTAAAAGTAAATAAAATTAATGAAAAACAAATGCTGCTAATATTTGAATACTTACAGAAGTATCATAAAATTTTTAAAAAAGTACGAAATCATTTAGGAGAATTAATTTTTAATGTTGTTGCGTCGCAAAAATTTGAAATTAAAAAAACATACTGTGAAGAAATTATCTTAAAAACATTAGAATTAACCACTACAGACAAGCAAATTAAATTTATAGATAAATAGTTCTTAAACTTAATATTTTATGATAGTTTATACCAAATTTACTTACTTTTAACATTCAAAATAAAATTCAAAATGAAATCACAAGCTTACTTTGAGAAAATACATTTACAAATTGAAAAACAGTTAAATTATAGTAGCGAAAGTATAAGACTTGCAATTGCTTGGTTGACAAATGAAAAACTATTTAAAATTTTATGTGAAAAAGCCAAAAATGGAATTGATGTAGAATTAATAATAGCTAACAATGAAATCAATTTAGATTGTAGTATTGATTTTAAGGAATTGGAACATTCAGGAGGTAAATTATATTGGGCCGGTAATGACACAAGGTTTGCTCCGTTGATGCATAATAAATTCTGTATAATTGATAATAATGTTCTCATTTTTGGGTCATATAATTGGACGAAAAAAGCAAAATCAAATCACGAGAGTATTACGGTTATTGAAGACGACCCCAATTTAATTTCAGATTTTAATCAGGAGTTTGACAAAATCAAAAACAAATACTATCAGGAAGAAGTCATAATTATTGATTGGTCAAAAATCTGTATTCGACTTGAAACCTTATTGAATGTAATCCAATTAGAAGATGAGGAAGATATTAGCTTTCAAGTTGCTAAAATAAAAGGATTATTACCCAAAAACACAACAGACATAAAAGTCGAAAATGTTAATCTTGTATTAGCGTTTTGTAAAAGCAAAAAATTCAGTGAAGCCGTTAAAAAAATTCAAATTATTACAAGTGAATATAAGAAAGTTGTAGTTTATCAAGACCCCGAAATCCCTGCTTTGCAATTAGAAATCAGAGGTTTAGAATTTCAAGTTGCTAGTTTAGAAGATGAAAAAACTGAAATTGAAAAAAACATCAATTTTTTTAGTTTAAAATACAATCTTGAATTTGGAGAATTGATAGAGAGAATTTTAAATCTAAGAAAAAATTTAGCCCAAAGAAATTTTAAAGAAAATGAAGACTGTTTTGACCCCTATAAAACAAGAGTATTATTCTAAATTTCGATTATTAATTATGCGGTTAATTTTTCCATTAAAATTAGATCTTTATCCTGATTCCATTTTTCCATTGGTGTAATACGTCCTAATAGCCCATGTATCCTAGTATTGTTATAGAAAATCACATACCTTTTTAATATCTGTTCAATTTCTCCAAAAGTTCTATAATCAACCCTTTGGAACACTTCTTTCTTTAGGATTCCATGATAAGCTTCAATATGTGCATTTTCTTCAGGTGTGGCTACATGTGTAAATTCCTGCTGAACACCTATTATACCTAGGTATTCACGAACACTTTTAGCAATAAATTGACTTCCATTATCACTTCTAATAACAACGTTTTCAGGGTATTGGTATTCTAAAAATAAATCAGAAAGAAAAGTTATTACTTTGTTCTGTTTTATTGAAAAAGAAAAATAATCTTTTAAAATTCTACGAGTATGAACGTCTATGATTGATAGTAAATAGGCATTTT
>NZ_JAOQMX010000003.1 GCF_025960985.1 Flavobacterium psychraerolatum
GGAGATTTAACTCCTAACAAAATTCCTAATCCATCTAATTCCATCCCCCAAAATTACATGGTTTTTTTAATTTCCACTAATTTAGGCGAAGAACCTCTTTTTTTCTAGTGCAAATTTTAGAAATGAATATTCATTTTTATTATTAACTACTCTTCATTGCACAACCATTTCCAAAAGCAATTTCTTAAAACTGCTTTAAGCCAATCCCAAACTAAACCTTAGCAAGTAAGATTTGCTCTTTCCAATTATCGTTTTTAGTATATTTGAATACTAAATTAAAATCTATGGAAAACAAAACAAGATGCAATTGGTGTTTATCTACTGACTTATACAAAGAATACCACGATCAAGAATGGGGAACTCCCGTTTACGATGATACAACATTATTTGAATTTCTCCTACTCGAAACTTTTCAAGCTGGATTGAGCTGGATAACCATTCTCAACAAAAGAGAAAACTTCCGCAAAGCCTTTGATAATTTCGATTATAAAAAAATTGCTTTATACAAGGACGAAAAGATCTTAGCTTTACTACAAGATGTTGGTATCATTCGTAATAAACTAAAAGTAAATTCAGCAGTTTCCAATGCACAAGCTTTTATTAAAATTCAAGAAGAATTTGGCTCTTTTTCTAATTACATCTGGAATTTTGTAGACGGAGAACCTATTGACAACATGCCAAAAACTTTAAAAGAAGTACCCGCTACAACACCTCTATCCGATGCGATAAGTAAGGACTTAAAAAAAAGAGGCTTTAAATTCGTAGGTTCTACTGTAATCTATGCGCAGATGCAAGCTACAGGAATGGTCAATGATCACGTGGCTGATTGCTGGACTAGAAATTAGTATTCAGTGCTCAATAAAAAGCTACAGTGGTAAATAAATCATAATTCATGATTTATAACTCATAATTTTTAATACATTTGTCATTCACTTTAGGGGTGTCTACAACATTGTAGGCTGAGAATTACCCTCTGAACCTGATCTAGTTCATACTAGCGTAGGGAAAAGTACGATGACTTCTGTGGTCCCAATTTTGGGTACCTTGTAGCCATTCCTAAAGTATAACTTATACTAAATTCAAGAGGAATGGAACTAAAAATCAACAATCAAATTAAGCAATTTACTGCAGATGCATTGAGCATTCAAGCGCTAATCGACCTTGAAATTCCACAAAAACAAAACGGCATTGCTGTAGCTATAAACAGCAACGTCATCCCTAGATCACTGTGGGACCAACATACCCTATCCGAAACTGACGAAATTCTAATTATCTCTGCTACTCAAGGCGGATAATTAGACTACATACGAGCAATTCGTTACTAGTCCGCAGTTATAAACTAAAAAACACAGTCATAACAATAGCTTCCTTCGGTTGCTTTACTGCTTCTTATTTTTTTACAACTTATACCTTTACGGTTTTTTATTCCTATTCCTAGAAGAAAATTAACAACAATATGTATCACAATAATGATGTATTTCTGTACATCTCAACCAATCAATAGTACAAAATGACAAACGAACAAGAAATCTCCAGACAGCCTTTCCCGAATTCGACCAAAGTATATATCGATGGCGAAATCCACCCAATCAAAGTAGCGATGCGTGAAATCCATTTATCGGACACGAAACTTTCAAAAGGAGGTGTAGAAAAAAATCCTCCCATAACAGTTTACGATACTTCTGGCCCTTATACTGATCCAAATATCGAAATTGACATTCGTAAGGGACTCCCAAGACTACGCGAGCAATGGATCAAAGACCGAAATGATGTTGAAGAATTAACGGAGATCACATCAAACTATGGTAAAGAACGCCTAGAAGATGAAAAATTAAATCATCTTCGATTCGAATACCTTCACAAACCTATGCGTGCCAAAAAAGGAACAAACGTTTCACAATTACACTATGCCAAAAAAGGAATAATTACTCCCGAAATGGAATACATTGCCATTCGTGAAAACCAACGAATCGAATTAATTGAACAACAAACCAAAGCAATGCAGTGCCAACACGCCGGACATAGTTTTGGCGCCAACACTCCTAAAACCAAAATAACCCCCGAGTTTGTACGTAGCGAGATTGCCCGCGGTAGAGCTATTATTCCCAACAACATCAACCACCCTGAAAGTGAACCGATGATAGTAGGACGTAACTTCTTGGTAAAAATTAATGCCAACATTGGAAATAGTGCTGTAACTTCCACCATTGAGGAAGAAGTAGAAAAAGCAGTTTGGGCTTGTCGTTGGGGAGCAGACACCATTATGGATTTATCAACGGGGAAAAATATTCATGAAACTAGAGAATGGATTATTCGTAACTCGCCTGTACCGATTGGAACAGTACCAATTTACCAAGCCTTGGAAAAAGTAAACGGTGTTGCCGAAGATCTAACCTGGGAAGTTTTTAGAGACACATTAATAGAACAAGCAGAACAAGGAGTTTCTTATTTTACTATACATGCTGGAGTGCTACTTCGTTATATTCACTTAACGGCCAATCGTGTAACTGGAATTGTATCACGTGGTGGTTCCATCATGGCAAAATGGTGTTTATTTCACCACAAAGAAAATTTTTTGTTTACGCACTTTGAAGAAATTTGCGAGATCATGAAGCAGTACGATGTCGCTTTCTCACTTGGAGATGGATTGCGTCCAGGATCTATTGCAGATGCCAATGATGCTGCACAATTTGCAGAATTAGAAACGTTGGGACAATTGACAAAAATTGCATGGAAACATGATGTACAAGTTTTCATTGAAGGACCTGGTCACGTACCCATGCACATGATCAAAGAAAATATGGACAAACAATTGGAACATTGTGATGAAGCGCCATTTTACACTCTTGGACCATTAACTACTGATATTGCTCCGGGTTATGACCATATCACCTCAGCTATTGGAGCAGCGATGATTGGTTGGTACGGTTGTGCAATGTTATGTTATGTTACCCCAAAAGAACACCTAGGCTTACCCAACAAAAAGGATGTAAAAGACGGAGTCATCACCTATAAAATTTCAGCACATGCAGCCGATTTAGCCAAAGGACATCCAGGCGCACAATACCGAGACAATGCTTTAAGTAAAGCCCGATTTGAATTCCGTTGGGAAGACCAATTCAACTTATCACTAGATCCAGATACTGCCAGAGAGTTTCACGATGAAACTTTACCCGCTGAAGGCGCCAAAGTAGCGCATTTTTGTTCGATGTGCGGACCAAAATTTTGCTCTATGAAAATCTCACAAGAAATTCGTGACGTTGCCGAAGCCGAAAAAGGGATGTTAGAGAAATCCGAAGAATTTATTGAACAAGGAAAAGAGATTTACAGTTAATCTGACTTAGAAATAAAAACCCAAAATGATTATAATTTCCAATCCAACAGTGGTACCAAATGAAATCACTACCATCCATGCCCTTTTTGAGGCAGGAATGGAGCTGTTTCATGTTCGAAAACCTTGCTTTTCTGAAGAGGAAATGAAAATTTTCATTACTGCAATTGGATTGGAATATTATTCTAAATTGGTTTTGCACAGTCATCATCACTTGGCGAATACCTACCCAATCAAAAGAATACATTTTACAGAACGACAACGTAATTCAACTACAGTACAACAAATTAAAAGGTATAGAGAGGAAGGGTTTTTCCTGTCTACTTCAACACATTGTATTGAAGATTTTAATGCACTGGATTCCAATTTCATCTATGCTTTTTTAAGTCCAGTTTATTCTTCCATTTCGAAAGAAAACTATTTCTCAAAAATAAATTTAATTGAAGCTATAAAAAAAAGAAACCAATTCGAAACCAAAATCATTGCACTAGGAGGAATTGAAGCCTCTAATGTTCAAAAAACATTGCAATATGGTTTTAATAACGTAGCCCTTTTGGGAGCTATTTGGATGAGCGACCAACCTATAAAAAAATTTAAACTATGCCAACAAGCCGTCCTTTCGTATTAAGCATAGCAGGTTTTGATCCATCAGCTGGTGCAGGAGTTTTGGCAGACATTAAAACTTTTGAACAACATCGAGTGTATGGATTTGCTATTACTACAGCCAATACTATCCAAACCGAAAATGAATTCATTTCCATTCAATGGACTCCCATCGAATTGGTACTTCAATCCATACAAACTTTATTTTCGAACTATGAAATCAAAGCCGTAAAAATAGGTATCGTACCTTCTGTAGGATATTTAAAAAAAATTATTCTATTACTTAAACAGCTTTCTCCTTCCATTATAATTGTTTGGGATACCATCTTGAAGTCATCAACAGAGTTTGGTTTTTTGGACATCGAAAATCAAAATGAATTATTATCTGTGTTAAGTAAAATAGATCTAATCACACCCAATTATACTGAAGTAGCCCAACTAGGAATCAAAGAAAATACTATTTCGAAAACAATAGACAATCTGAACAAGTATTGTTCTGTTTTACTAAAAGGTGGGCATAACCTAGACGAAATTGGCACTGATTATTTATATACCAAAGACCTGTTTTTCAGGATCATACCCATTAATGCAGAGGTGTATGCCAAACATGGTTCTGGTTGTGTTTTATCAGCAGCCATAACGGCCAATTTAGCCACCGAAAATAATTTATTAGTTGCCTGTAAAAAAGGTAAAAAATATATTGAAAGTTTTTTATTGTCTAACACTACTCAACTCGGATATCATTATGTTTAATCGTTTACAATACATCTCTCAGGGAAGTACAATCGAAGAACAATTGTACAACATTCATCAAGCATTGGACCATGGTTGTGATTGGATTCAGATGCGGTTCAAAATTCCAGAAAAACAAAATGATCGTTTAAAATTGGCGGAAGCTGTAAAAATCTTATGCGACGAATATTTGGCTACTTTCATCATCAACGACGATGTTAATCTTGCCCATGAAATTAATGCCGACGGAGTACATCTAGGATTAACAGACAGCAGCATTGTGGAAGCACGAACTATTTTGGGAGCTCTTAAAATCATTGGTGGAACTGCAAATACATTCGAAGATATTTCCTCACACGTATCCAACGGTTGTGATTACATAGGCTTGGGACCTTTCCGATACACCAAAACAAAAGAGAAACTAAGTCCGATTTTGGGACTAGAAGGATACCAAATCATTCAAAATAAATTACAAAAAGAGGGAATAAAAATACCCGTTTATGCAATTGGCGGAATCAAATTGGATGATGTAGAGGGGATTATAGGAATAGGAATTCATGGTATTGCAGTTTCTGGATTGATTACAGAAAGTGAATCGAAAACAAAATTAATCACACAACTAAACGAAAAATTATATGGACACATCCTTATTTAAGATTGGAGATAAAGAATTGCTATCACGCTTGTTTCTCGGCACTGGAAAATTTGGTTCGAACAGTCAGATGGAAGAGGCGATCTTGGCCTCTGGCTCCGAATTGGTGACTGTGGCCTTAAAACGGATAGATTTAGAAACCGATACTGATGCAATATTATCGCATTTAAAACATCCTAGAATCAATTTATTACCCAACACCTCAGGCGCTCGAACTGCCAAAGAAGCGATTTTTGCTGCACAACTAGCCAGAGAAGCACTAGAAACAAATTGGTTGAAACTTGAAATTCATCCCGATCCAAAATATTTGATGCCTGATGCTATTGAAACTTTACGTGCAACGGAAGAATTGGCAAAACTGGGTTTTATTGTGCTCCCGTATATACACGCAGATCCAGTCTTGTGTAAGCGCTTGGAAGATGCAGGAACGGCAGCAGTAATGCCCTTGGGCTCCCCGATTGGAACCAATAAAGGATTAAAAACAATTGATTTTCTCGAAATCATTATCGAACAATCAAAGGTTCCTGTCATTATTGATGCTGGAATTGGAGCACCATCTGATGCTGCAAAAGCAATGGAATTGGGTGCCGATGCCGTCTTGGTCAACACAGCCATTGCAGTAGCCGGAAATCCAAAATTAATGGCTGAAGCTTTTAAAGAAGCGGTTATTGCAGGTAGAAAAGCTTTTGAAGCCAAGCTAGGACAGCAATATAAACATGCGGTGGCGTCTAGCCCGTTGACGGCATTTTTATATGAATGATTTTGACGCTCTTTACCTTTTTAACCCTATCAGGGTTTAAAACCCTGATAGGGTTAAAATAAAATAAAAATTAAAATGACAACATTTAAATCTGTTTTTGAACAATACAGTTGGGACGATATCCAATCCAAGATATATGCTAGTACTTCCAAGCAAGTCGAGCAAGCTCTTTCTAAAACAAAACGCAACTTGGATGATTTTCTGGCGTTGATTTCGCCAGCAGCTCAGCCCTATTTGGAGCAAATGGCACAAGAGTGTCATGAGTTGACCAAAAAACGCTTTGGAAAAACGATCCAAATGTATGCTCCTTTATACCTTAGTAACGAGTGCCAAAACATTTGTACCTATTGCGGTTTTAGTTTGGACAATAAAATCAAGCGCAAGACTTTGATGGATTCGGAAATAAAACAAGAGGTTGAAGCTTTGAAAAATATGGGATTTGATCACGTTTTATTGGTTGCGGGAGAAGCCAATTACACCGTGAACATCAATTATTTCGTGAATGCAATTGACGTTATAAAAAATGATTTTTCAACTATTTCGGTAGAAGTCCAACCGCTCTCACAAGACGAATACGAGCGCTTGCATGAGGCGGGTGTATATTCTGTTTTGGTGTATCAAGAGACTTATCATCAAGAAGTATATAAAAAATACCATACGAAGGGAAAAAAATCCAATTTTGATTTCCGTTTAGACACTCCTGATCGAATAGGAAAAGCAGGCATCCACAAAATAGGATTGGGGGTTTTATTGGGATTGGAAGACTGGCGTACCGATAGTTTTTTTAATGCGCTGCATTTGGACTATTTACAAAAAACGTATTGGAGGACAAAATATTCCGTTTCGTTTCCACGATTGCGACCTGCAGAAGGAACTGTTCCACCTAACTTTATTATGGATGATAAGGATTTGACGCAATTAATTTGCGCCTACCGATTATGGAATGAAGATCTAGAAATCTCGATTTCGACACGTGAGAATGAGAAATTTCGAAACAACATCATTCCGATCGGAACTACGAGCATGAGCGCTGGCTCGAAAACCAATCCAGGCGGTTATGTGGTAGATCCACAATCTTTGGAACAATTTGAAATTAGCGACGAACGCTCTGTAGCCGAAATTGCTTCAATGATTACAGAACGAGGCTATGAACCGGTTTGGAAGGATTGGGACAGGAGCTACATTTAATTTTTGATTGTAGATTTTCTAACCGTTTACTCATCGACATTATATAGAAAATAACTTCGACAAACTCAGTATGACAGAAATCACAATTAAAAACAGTTAATTACCAATTTACACGAACTATTCAAAATGAGCATAATACAAGATTTTTTACGATACAACCGACAGGTTATTTTACCTGAAATTGGCGACGAAGGACAAGAAAAACTAAAAAAAGCCAAAGTACTTGTGATTGGTGCTGGTGGTTTGGGCTGTCCTATTTTGCAATATATAGCTACAGCTGGAGTTGGAACGATTGGGATCGTAGATTTTGATACGATCGAAATTCATAATCTGCACCGTCAAATTCTTTATACCGAAGAACAATTGGGTTTACCTAAAGCCACTACCGCAAAGGCTAGCGTTGAAAAACTAAATCCATTGATTGCTGTTCTGGCTTTTGAGGAAAAACTAACTTTCGAAAATGCTTCACATATCATTAGCCAATTTGATTTTGTGGTTGATGGTTCTGATAATTTCACTACCCGTTACTTGGTAAACGATACTTGTGTCGCATTAGGAAAAACGTTAGTCTATGGAAGTATCCTTGGTTTCGAAGGGCAAATTGCAGTTTTCAACTATCAAGGGAGTAAAAATTTACGTGATCTATTTCCAGAACCACCGAATCCAAAGGATATTCCTAATTGTAGTGTTAATGGTGTACTGGGCACTTTACCAGGAATGATTGGCACCATGATGGCGCACGAAACCTTAAAATTGATTATTGGATTGCCAACATTGAGAAATGAACTGATTTTGTATAAAACGTTGGAATGGGGTTTTGTGAAACTGAATTTTTAATTTTTGTTATAAAGTAGCAACACAATTTGGCTAATTTACAATTCCAGTAGCCACAATGCTTTGTCTCGCTGAAAGCATCTCAAAAAAGGTGCTCGTCTATCGTGAGATGTTTTCAGCGAGACCAACTAGATGATTTTGGCATTAATAATCAGCGTACTATTTACTATTGTTACAATTCTACTATTATTATCATTACTCTTGTGCGAGGTTCTAGCTCATGCTCACAATCTAATTTACTATAACTACAACGTTTTGTATTGCTACACGCGTCTCAGCAATGGTGCTCGTCTATCGTGAGCCGCTTTCAGCGTGACAAACTAGGTGGTTATGGTATGGTTAATTATAATTTATTTGCTGTTTGCAATATCAAAATCTACTCGTCCTCACAACCTACATTACTGTAACCTCAACGTTTTGTCTCGCTGAAAGCGTCTCAACAAAGGTGCTCCACTTACGTGAGACGTTTTCAACGTGACAAACTAGGTGGTTATGGTCGAGAAGTTCACATTAGCGTTTATGAGTAATTAAGTTCCTCCAACTGAGGAATAACTTTTAAAAATTACATTTAGAATTTTTATGTTTCCATATTATTGTTCTGTTCGTTAAGTCATCCTCTAAGTCATTTGTATAACCTAAATTTTCACCGTTACAGTCGCGTACATCTGATGCATAATTAATAGCTGGATTACAATTACCATAGTAAAACACTGATTTTCCTTTATGAATAGCCATAATATGAATATTCATCTTCTTTAACGTCATTGATTGCTTCCCTCAGCCAAGTTAATTCTTCAGCAGGATTTGATACATTACATTCCTTAGATATTTCTTCGCTATCGTCCTTCTCACAGGATATAATAGCAATAGGTAAGATAATTGCCAGCAAACGTAAATAATATTGAATTTTTCTCATTTTATTTATTTTATGTAGATTAACAACTATTAGATGGTAAAAGATTATTTTGGTTGCGTGCTGCTAGCTCATATATTAGACAAATCTTCACATGGCCTCCCAATAACTGTCGTTAATTAAAAGATTTTCTTTGCTTTTATTTCTTTTCCAAATATATTAAAATATTCCTACAAATAAAAAATGAATTCAGGATTTGCTGCCCCAGATGGTAGTGGAAAGCCCGGACTGAGAAAACCTATTTTTTCTTGGCATAAAAGAGCGACCGGCAGGAAGCTCCTTTTATGACTATAGAAAAAAAGGTTTTTGAAGGAGGACTTGCAACGAACAGCTGGATTGGGCTCTAAAAAAGATATTAATTAGCACAAATTAATCTCTTAAAAGCACTTTCATGAATTTGAATTTTAAAACTTAAGATGATTAAAACCTAAACTTCTTTTTTTATGATTTTCATGAATTCATTTCGTTCTATTTCGCGGCAGCCTAAACTTTCGAGGTGTGGGTTGTAAACTTGGCAATCTAGTAGTTGGTATTTGCTGCTTTTTAGGTGATTGACTAAACTAATAAAAGCGACTTTGGATGCATTGGACACTTTGGAAAACATACTTTCGCCACAAAAAACGTGTCCCATGTCTACGCCATACAAACCGCCTACTAACTGATCGTTTTGCCAAACTTCAATAGATTGTGCAGTTCCAAGTACATGAAGGTCACAGTATGCCTCTATCATGTCGTTGGTGATCCAGGTTCCGTTTTGGCCGTCGCGTTTTATTTTTTGACAATTGGAGATAACACTTCTAAAATCCTGATTGAAGGTTACTTTGAATTCTTGACGGTTTAGAATGTTCCGCATACTTTTGGTTATTCGTAGTTCGTCAAGAAACAAAACCATACGTGGATTGGGCGACCACCAAATGATGGGATCACCTTGCTCGAACCACGGAAATATGCCGCTTTGATAAGCCAATTGTAAGCGCTCGGTAGACAAATCGCCACCGATAGCTACAATTCCGTCTCGATTTGCAGTATTTACATTTGGAAATTTTAAAGCTTGTGTTAAGTGAACCATGAAGGAAAGAAAATAATATTTTTTAAAAAACTGAATCGCTCAACTCCGTTGTCAAACATTCTAAAAAAGCCATCCCTCGATAGGAATTTCCTTTTTCGTTTAATTTGGGACTAAAGACAACGACTGCATATTTATTGGGTAGTATGGCCAAAATCCCTCCACCAACACCACTTTTACCTGGCAATCCTACTCGATAGGCAAACTCACCTGCTTCGTCATAAAAACCACAAAGTAACATAATCGCATTTATTCTTCGGTTACGGCTGGGAGTCAAAACAACTTCGTTGGTAAAAGGATCTACTCCATCATTAGCAAAGAATAAAAATGTTTTTGATAATTGTGCGCAACTCATGCTTAGGGAACAAATTTTGAAATAAAAATCCATTACCTCATCTATAAGATTGGTGATATTACCAAAGGACTTCATCATGTTGATGAGTGCATAATTGCGATAGCCCACACTTTTTTCTGATGCATATACTTTGAGATCAAAATCAATAGAGGTATCGTTGGTAAGTCGCCTGACGAAAGAAATAAATTCGTTTTCAGGGTTTTTATAATGAGACAGCAAAATATCAGCAATCACAATGGCTCCTGCATTTATAAACGGATTTCTAGGGATCCCTTTTTCTAATTCTAACAAAATCATGGAGTTAAAAGCAGCACCCGATGGTTCAACATCTACTCGCTTCCAAATTTTTTCGCCTTCGATATTGTACGCCATAATGAGCAATAAAACTTTGGAAATACTTTGGACAGAAAATTTTTGTTGGGCATCGCCTAGATTGACTTGTTCTTGATTGAGAGTTGTTAAACTTATCCCGAATAAATTTTCGTTTACATTTGCTAGTTCTGGAATATAAGTGGCTTGTTGTCCTTTGTCTTCAAAATGCGTAAATTTGTTATAAATATTTTCTAGAACACTATGTATATTTTCCATGAATTATTATTATTTTTCTGCCTCTAGCTCATCCTAAAAATAAGCATTACTTTTATAACTGCAAGTTTAAGAAGAAAAACACAAACAGTTAACCTAAATTTACTTTTTTGAACCACATAGTCAACCCCTATTTTATGAAAAAGCTTCCTATTGTACTTTTTCTTTGTTTGCTTATCACTCAAATGAATGGGCAAATAATGGATTCTGTATCCAAGTCTAAAAAACTATCCTATAAAACCTTTATTCTACCTGCTGCTTTGGTAGCTACAGGAACGGTATTGCTAAACAGCCAGTTGAATAGCGACATACAAAATAATGCAAATCGTTTTTTTGGATCAAAGTTTCATACGCAGCTGGATAATCTTACTGTTTTTATGCCATTGGGTCAAATATATGCGGGTAGGTTGTTTGGCTTTGAGTCAAAAAACACAGTCAAACACCAAACGATTTCAATTGTTACAGCCAATGCACTAAGCTATGGTTTGGTAACGATTCTAAAAAATGCAGTAAAATCACACCGACCTGATGCCTCTGATCAATTGAGTTTTCCTTCGGGACATAGTGCGATTGCATTTACCAATGCTGCGTTATTGTTTCAAGAGTATAAAGATGATAATCTGTGGTATGCCAGTAGTGGTTTTCTATTTGCGACGGCTACAGGAGTTTTGCGAATTGCCAATAATAAGCATTTTGCCTCAGATGTTCTAGTGGGTGCGGGAATTGGATTGGCTTCGGGATTTTTGGTTACCTATTGGAATCCCCTACAAAATTTGCACTTGGGAAGAAAGAAAAAAGGAACTGCTTTGGTCTATCCACAATTTGGAAATCAAATTGGTATTGGTGCTGTCATCCTACCTAATTTTTAGACCAAAAAAAAGCCCTACAGAAACTGTAGGGCTTAGAAATCAAACAAAAATAATTATGGTAACAACACTTTATCTATAATGTGAACAATACCATTGCTACATTGTATGTCTGGAATAACCATGTTGGCTGGAGTTGTTATTCCATTACTTTTTACAGTAAAAATACCGTTTGTAAAAGCACTATATGTTAACATTCCACCACCTGCAGTTGCTGCAGTTGTTCCTGAATGCTCAGAGGTAAATTTGCCACCTACAATAGCGTGATTTAACAACACTTTTTGTAAAACGGTTGGAGAAGTATTGGCTACATCTTGTACTGTTGCAAAACCTGCTGCCTTAAAAGCGGCATCTGTTGGTGCATAAATTGTGAAATTAGCACTAGGATTTGACAAAGTACCTGCCAAACCAGAAGTAATTACCGCTTGCACTAAGAAAGTTAATTCTGGCGCTTTAAAAACTTTTGCATCTTTTAATAAAATTGCTGAGTCTACGATGTTTACACCTGTAGCAATCATTACTTTATCTATTCCGTGAATAGTACCGTTGCTTGCGCTTACGTCTGTAAGAATAATTTTTGATCCGTTGATGTACAAATCTGCTCCTCTACTGATGAAACGTCTGTTAACACCTAATAATGATGGAGCTGTACCACCCGCTTTAATTGCGCTTCCCATTAAATCTCCATTTGAAACATGGTATAATAATGTGTTTGTCAAGAAACTATTTTGTAATCCACCTAGTGAACCAGAATCTACCAAACCTAATCTTGCAAAAGCATCGTTTGTTGGAGCAAAAACGGTATAATGTCCTGATGGGTCATTTGGGTTACTATTACTCAATACACCTACTAAACCACCTTGTACAGCAGCACCTTCAAGTGTACTAAAGTTTGGGTTGGCTACTGCAATACCTGCAATACTTGGTGTTTCGTCTTTATAATCTGTATCACAAGAAACCAAAGTTCCCATTAATGTTAATGCTAGAATTGCACTTTTTATATTGATATTTTTCATTTTGTCTGTTGTTTTTGTAATTAAAATTTATAAACTAATCCACCGTAGAAACCTGTCGCCTGACCAATATTTCTTCCTGCTACCACAGTACTTGCTCCTGCAGAAACTCCCCAATCTTTGTAAACTGGTGCGTATAAATCAACTCCAATTTTTGTGTAATTTACCTTTGTAGTTGGAAAAATTCCTTTGAAACCTTGACCAAAGATATCTACACCACCTGTTGATTTTTGGTTAGCAACGAATACATCACCATAGAATGATTTTGCTGCATACCCTACTTTAAGTTCTGTAGTTACAGAGTTTGGTACATTGTTTGAAGCGTAATTCCCTGCTACTTGTCCAGAGGCAAAAATACCAGAATTCATTTTGAACATAGCCATACCTGTAGTACTTACCGTTGTGCTTCTGTTTCCAATTGCAATAATAGATTGAAAACCTTCTTCAACTTTGTAATTACTAAGTGGTGTTTTTACTCCAACTGCTCCAATAAGGCGCAATGAAGAAGAACCAAAATCAAAATTAAATGGATTGTATTTTACAAATACTGACACATCTTGAAAACCTTGTCGTTTGTTTTCTAAACCTAAGTTTGTTAAAACGGCATCTGTAGCATGACCTTTTGCTGTTACATAAGGCAAAACCATCACTACATCTACTTGGTCACTAATACCATAAGTAGCATAAATCGAAGTACTAGAAATAGTCGTTTTATTGAAGACAGGAACGCCTTCTACTTTTTCTGGAATGAAATAAACATCATCGTACTTTTCTGAGCTGAAAGAAACGGAAACATTTCCTTTTCCTTTACCTTGCATAAATCCACTGATTGGACTTTGAGAATGAGCTGTGTTAACATATCCGAATGTTGTTACAGCCAAAATTAGGAGTAAGTGTTTTTTAATCATAATATCAATTATTTATTGTTTGTTTCTATCATTTACGAGAGAAGAACAGATATGGTTTTAAAAAACTAAAAAAAACTAAAAAAAAAATTAAAATTAAACCCAAAAAAAAATACAAACACCTAAAAAACAATAGGTTATAATGTTTTTAAAAAAATTTAAAAATTTAAAGTAAAGACTGCATTACATCCATAATAGCTATAAAACCCTAATCTGGAGTTTACATTTCACAAAAACGCATAAAAAAACCGATAAAAATTAATTTATCGGTTTCAAATAGATTTTTTGTTTTGTATTAAAACGGTAAATCGTCTGCTTCTTCTTCATTAAGATTTGTTGCTGGAGCAAAAACTGGAGCCGCTGGTGCTGCTGGAGCATTTGGAGCTTCTGCACCTGCTTTTTCAATTCTCCATCCTTGGATACTATTGAAGTATCTAGTTTCACCTTGTGGGTTAACCCATTCTCTACCTCTTAAGTTGATAGAAACTTTAACCGATTCACCAACTCCGTAATTGTTTAACAAATCACATTTATCTTGAGTAAACTCAACTAAAATATGTTGTGGATATTGTTCTTCAGTAGTAACAACTAATTCTCTTTTTTTGAATGCCGCACTTACTTGTTGCTCTGGATTAATCACTTTAACTCTACCTATAACTTCCATCTCTTTGTATATTTAATTCTTGTTTATATTCGTTTTTTCGCTAGATAATTTTGCTTTAGACAAAAAAATCCCTAAACGGGAAAATTCTAGTGTACAAATATACTAAGTTCTTTGGACGCATACAAAAATAGCCTTGATGGAAATTAAAAAAATTATCAACAATTGAAAACTAATTCATAATCAACAGATTAAACAAGTCTTTATAACCACAGAATAACAAATTAAAAATAGAATATTCAAATCACAAAAGGCACATATAACAATCCTTTTTATATTTATAGCCCTAATGAATCAGTAGCTGAGGAAATTTCGATCTAAAAAAAGCGCATTTGAAAAAGTATTTCAAATGCGCGTTAGGAATATTTTGATTTTGAATTACAGCCTTATATTAACCTCATTATAAAACGATGCTACTTATATAGTTATAAAACAAAAACATTATTTGCTTTTGTAACTGACTAGAATTCCTTTTTACCAAATTCACTTTCAATAAACTTAGCACTATTCTTGGTTTTATTAAAGTTGTAGGACAAATTAAGAAGAACCATATCAACCTCATATACATAATTGGTTGTTGTATAATACTGACCTGGACTCTGAGTAGAAATTCGCTGCTCATTGGTCTTTAACATTCCCATATCGATATTTTGCCATTGCAAGGTAGCAATCAATTGGTTGTCTAAAAAAGATTTTCTTAAAGATAGATTCGGCGAATAAAAACGAGAATCCTCACCTTGAGCCGTTATTCTATTCGATAAATAATTCAAAGTAAACTGCATCGAAGTTGTACTTGAAAAATTATAAGTACTATTGGCATTTATAGAATACTGAATAGCATTTGAATTGATGGCTTTACCATTATAGCTTCCATCAATATTGAAGTTATAAATATTTGCTCCAATAAAATTAGTCCATTTTGTAGACGGTTTGAACTGTGATCCAATTTCTAACCCAAGCGTTTTACCTCTACCAACGTTGGTATAAATTCTATCCAAAATAGTATCATTTAATACACCCGCAGTAGTATAGGACAAAGTATTTACACGGTTGATCAAATTGTGAACATCTCTGTAATATGCGGTTGCAAAAAGTGTATTTCCGCCTTTGAAGTTTTTACTGATACCCAATTCTATTAAATCTGTAAACTCTGGACGAAGATTTTTATCCCCTTGTTCAAAAGTCTCCGAGTGCTCTCTCTCTTTGAACGGATTCATTTGGTAACTTGGTGCACGATCGACTCTTTTACTATATCCTGCTTTCAACTTCACATTATTATCCATTGTATATTGAGCTGAAGCTGATGGAAACAACTTAACATAATCGTACGATAAATTTTCTGCTGGTGAATTAAACCCTTTTAGATAAAAATCACGATTCATAGATTCCAAACGCAAACCTGCGGCATACTCCCATTTTGTTTTACTCCCGTTTAATTGCAAGTACCCTGAATGAATCAAACGATCTAGGTTAACTTGACTAGTAAACTCAGGAACTATTTCATAAATTCCAGAGGAAAGATTACGTCTTTCGTAAATAAAATCTCCGTTGTTTTTTAGTTTTCTAAATTGGTACCCTGCTTCTAATTTACCAAAAGAAAAAGGTTTAAATTCATAATCCAACTGGGCTCTCGTACCATACAATGGGTTATCATTGCTATTGTATTCGTCTTGATACACGATTGAAGGATCGGTATATCCTAAATTCAAGTTGGTTGTGGGACCTCCTAACAAGGTATATTCGTATAAAAATGAAGCGGTCAATTTTGATTTATCTACAAATTTATGTGAATAATCAAAGCTTCCCAATGCGAAATCACCATCACGAACTCTTAAATTCGAATTGTAATAATTGAAAGTTTTAAGTACTGACCCATCAGTAAGAGAGGATCTCGTGTTGTTGTAATAAATATCTGCTTGTCTATCTACTTTACGCTTACCGCCATAGAAACCTACCGAGAAATTATCAGTTGTACTTGGTGTATAATCTACTGTAAAGCGTCCGCTATAGTTTAACTCATTGGTACTACGTTCTCCATCTGAAGGAAATTGTGTTTTGTAATTCTGAGCTATATTATTGGTCCATACGTTACCTTCTCTACGTCCTTGTATATCATTGCGTCCGTAACTACCTCCAAGTGAGATATCCCATTTATCTTTCTTGATTGTATAAGTACCGTCAATACCATAACGTTGAGCAGGTTCTTTATTACCATAATTTTGAATCGAAGGAAAACCTCCTTTAACATTCAACTGTGCATATTGCCCATTTGTAGCACCTTTTTTAGTGATTATATTCAAAAGTCCTGCTTTTCCATCCGGATCATATTTTGCAGATGGTGCCGTAACAACTTCTACTCTATCAATTGCATTGGCTGGCAATTGCCCTAATATGGTCGAAATATTTCCTTGTGTAGGTTTCCCATTCAATAAAACTCTAAACCCTGTTGCTCCTCTTACACTCACGTCTCCTTGAGCATCAACCGAAATAGATGGCAAGTTTTTCAAAACATCAATCGCTGATCCACCTCGGGTATTTTGAAAAGATTTTACATCATAAACTTGTCGGTCAATCTTGTTTACAACCGTATTCCTTTCTGTTTTAATCATTACATTGTTCAGTTGGTTTTCACCAGACACCAAACGAATTATTCCTGCGTCAAAGGTTTTATTTTTACCATTAATAATGATGTCTTCGAATATCTTTTTTTCAAAACCAATAAAAGAAACTTCCAGATAGTAAATTCCATTTTTCAAGTTACCGATACTAAAGGTTCCGTCATTATTTGTCACAACACCTGCCTCAACTGTTTTATTTTGGGTTGAAAAAAGTGTGGCTGTAGCATACTCCAATGGATAGTCTCCATCCACGACCTTACCCTTAACTTGGGCAAATGTAGCAGTAGTGACTAAAAATGTGATGAATGCAAAAAATTGGTTTAGTTTCATTATTTTTTTGATTTTTGATTATAAGGCCAAAATTACTATTATCAAATGATTAATTTTGGTACATATGATATAATTAAGGTATATAAATGTATTTTAATTAAATACTAGTAGATTGTTTAAAAACGAGCGGTGTAATCTCTGTATGTCTTTTAAAATACTTGACAAAATGAGAGACATCTTTAAAATCCAAACTATATGCAATTTCAGATATGGTACGGTCTGTATAAACTAACTGTCGTTTGGCCTCTTGAATAATAAAAGTGATAATAACTTGCGACGCCGTTTTGGAAAAACTCTTTTTACAAATAACATTTAATTGTTGTGTAGTAACATTCAACAAATCGGCATAAAAAGAAACGTCATTTCGTAATTCCTGTTTCAATAATTCTTCAAAATAAATTGATTTATCTGAATTCTCAAACCTTTCAGTACGGTTGGAGTACCCAATAATCTTCGCGAATAAGGCTTTCAAACCACCTTCTATAACTTCTTTCTGGATTGAAGGCTGCTTCATTTCAAAACACAACACCTCAAACAACTTGTCAATCGATTCGTCAGTCTGAAGTGTAATCATTTGTTGTTTCTTTAACCTATATAATTGTTGATTGATGTGTTTATCAATTATTTTCTCCAAAAAACCCTCTTTTATAATTATAACAAAACCCTCTGGAATAGTATCAATCTCCCAATGGTGCACTTCATTATTATTGATCACAAATACCAATGGAGGTTTGATTTCATAGGCAGTCGAATCCAT
Organism: Flavobacterium psychraerolatum; assembly: GCF_025960985.1. Lineage (GTDB taxonomy): Bacteria > Bacteroidota > Bacteroidia > Flavobacteriales > Flavobacteriaceae > Flavobacterium. Next base: position 18,170 of record NZ_JAOQMX010000003.1, read on the forward strand.
GTAATGAAAACCAGAACCAGCTCTAAAATAAACTAATTCTATATATTTATTATGTCGATGAGGCTTTGTATATCTTTTATTTACATCAAAAGGTTCAATTTTGATATCGGTTACATTAGGTATTTTTGTATAAACGGCTATAGACTTCTTCATTAATGGTAAAAAAAAACGGTGAAATTTGAAATAAAAACAAGTATTAAGAGTTTCTATTACTACTATATAATAAAAAACAATAGTACAAGTGTAGCTATGACCCACGATATCCAAAAAGGTTTAAAGCAAAATACACAAAGTAATGTTCCAACGTATATTTTACTATATTTATACCTTTAAATTTCAAGTATGCAGTTTTCTGACAAAAGAAACACAACTCGCTGGGTTATTATTTTTATCTCTTTTTTGATTGTGTCCTTAATTCTCTGGAACACTTATACATTTTTTCAAACCTTCAAAAATGAGGAGCGCATAAAAATGAATCTTTGGGCCAGTGCTCAAAAAACACTTATTAATGCGGACGAAGATACGGATGTAAACTTACCTCTCGAAATCCTGAGCAACAATTCCTCAATTCCTATTATCCTTACCGAAAATGATACTGTTATTAATACCGTCAATATTGACGAAAGCCTGGGATTGAACAGCAAAGCGACATACCGTATTTTGACCCGATTAAAAACAGAAAACGAACCTATTGTAATTGAATATGTACCAGGGAAATTTCAAAAGTTATATTATGGTAATTCGGCATTACTAAACAACCTTAAATATTACCCTATTGCGCTCCTGTTGATTATCTTTTTGTTTGGGCTACTCGTTTATAATTTTTACAAAAGTACCAAATCGGCCACACAAAACAAATTGTGGGCAGGAATGGCAAAGGAAACGGCACACCAAATAGGGACACCGCTATCATCCTTAATCGGTTGGGTTGAAATACTGAAAGCAGATGATGTTGATGAAAGTATTACAACGGAAATCGAAAAAGATATTCAACGCCTACAAACCATCACCGAACGGTTCTCTAAAGTAGGGTCAGTGCCAACCTTAGAAAACAAAAACATCATCGAAGAAACGCATCAAGCTTATACCTATTTGCAATCTCGTTTTTCAAAACAAATTGAATTTACTTTTGAAGCTCCCAAAAAAGCAATTTTTCTCGACATTAACCCAACATTACACAGTTGGACGGTAGAAAACTTGGTCAAAAATGCGATTGACGCCATGAAAGGACGTGGGAAATTGACTCTACAAATGATCGAAGAGAAAGGAGTTCTGCAAATCAACATATCCGACTCTGGAAGCGGAATACAAAAAAATCAATTCAAAACTATATTCGAACCAGGTTTTACTACCAAAAAAAGAGGTTGGGGACTAGGATTATCACTTACAAAAAGGATTGTAGAAGAATACCATAAAGGAAAAATAAAAGTTTTAAAGTCCGAAATTGGAATGGGAACCACAATACAAATCACTTTCAAAACTACTATTTAATGTGCTCCAACACCAAACAAAGACAATTTACCAAACATCATTTTTCTCCCTATTTTTGAATGTTTTAAATAATCTTGCACAAATTGATATTGTTCTTCACTGTTGTGCAAAGCATCATTAATTTGTCTTTTTAAGGTCGATAAAGCTACTTTGTTTTCAGCTCCAACATCACCTATAGCATACACATCCTCTTGACATTTGGTCAATTTTTCTTTGGATTCTCGTGCTTTTAGTACCAAGTCTTCATCTGAGATAATAGGATTAAATTTTTTATTTCGATAGACAACCAAATCATTCAAATAGACAATGGCTTGATTGTAATTTGTTACAAGGCGATTCATTTTATCAACTCCTGAATTCAATCGGGCAGCAGATGCATTCTTCTTTATCACTGTTAAATAAGCAGTAACCACGGGAAGTTTATACCCATTGTTTTCGATTCGTTGCACGACTTCGAAAAAACGATCCATCTCTGATAAAGTTTGGTATCGAATAATTTCTTGTTCAAAATCAAACTTTACTTTTGCAGCAGTTTTTGTTATTTTATTCGAAATAAAAGTATCAAAAGTAATCGGACTAGCTGAAAATTGCCATAAATAGTCAAAAGGAAGATGAGATTCCACCATCAAACTTGGCGCTACCTTATAATAACTATTATTTAGTTTTTTGACAAAAATACCATTTTGTATACCACCAGCACCCCAAGTAGGATCTGCCAGAAACCATTTACCATCCATCTCGACTGCACACCATGCATGTGCAAGAGTATTCACTTTATCTCCTTGTTTTACCATCCCATCAATAATGAAATTTTTTATTTTTAAATCGGTAGTGATGGCATGAAAAACCTCTGCATAATGAATACATACACCTTGGTGTGATTTCAAAGTATTGTTAATTTTTTCTTGACTCGTTTCGAGGCTATTATCGACCAACATATTTTTCACATCATAGCTGATGTTGGTTGCCGTCCAATAAAAAACGGCTCGAAGTTTATCTTCGTCCGTTTTAAAATTGGCATTGATATAAGTGGCTATTTTTGCAGTAGTAGTTATAAAATCGGCTGGAATAACAGCCATTTTCTTATCTACACTATCATATTTTGGATTAATTTGACAAAAAACACCAAAAGAAACAAGAAAACAGAGTACCATTAATTGAAGCTTCATTTTTTACCTCTTATAAATTTGACCGAATGGCTGCTGCCAAACTTTCAAACTCTTCTTTAGTCATTTTCACTTTCGATATAAAACGCATATCCTCCATATTACTTATAGGCACAAGATGTACGTGGGCATGTGGGACCTCTAGTCCAATCACAGACAACCCTATCCTATTACACGGAATCGTTTTCTCTATAGCCAAAGCTACTTTTCGAGAAAAATGCATTAAACCCATATAATGCTCTTCGTCTAAGTCGAATAGTTTATCTACTTCAACCTTAGGTATACAAAGTGTATGTCCTTTGGTATTTGGATTTACATCCAAAAAAGCAAAATAATCATCGTTTTCTGCAATTTTATAACATGGAATTTCGCCCTTTATAATTTTAGTAAAAATAGAACTCATCTTTTTTTATTTTTAATTTGCACCATCCAATATTCCAATTGATTTCACCAATTGAGGTTGATTATTGTCTTTTGAACTTAGTCTCTAGAAATCTCTACAATTTCAAATTTTATAGTACCGTTAGGCACAGTAATTTCTGCTACATCACCTACTGATTTCCCTAGTAATCCTTTTCCAATTGGAGAAGTTACAGAGATTTTTCCTGTTTTCAAATCGGCTTCACTTTCAGCTACAAGAGTGTAGTTCATTTCCATTCCGTTTGCTTGGTTTTTAATTTTTACTTTCGACAAAACCAATACCTTAGATAAGTCAAGATTTGTTTCATCAATCAAACGCGCATTCGAATGTACTTCTTCCAATTTTGAAATACGCATTTCTAACATTCCCTGTGCTTCTTTGGCAGCATCATATTCTGCGTTTTCAGACAAATCACCTTTATCTCTTGCTTCAGCAATATCAGCAGATGCTTTTGGACGCATGACCGACTTCAAGTAATCTAACTCTTCTCTTAATTTTTTTAATCCTTCAGCTGTATAATAAGATATTGCGCTCATAGTTGTATGGTTTATATAAATAGAAAAAATCCCATCAGGACGGGATTTCTTTTTACAAAGATAGTATTATTTTTCTTAGTCAAAAATTATACCGATTCAATATTTAATATCATCGGATTGGTTGGTATTTTTTTAATATTCTTTTGGTCTCTTAGCTAAATAATCTCTGTTGATTTATAAATTAATTTGATAAAAAATAGCTTTACGACTAGAATCAAAGTTAAATAAATTAAATTTGTTTGACTAATGGTTTCGTCATATTTAAACAACAAGATAATCATTGTCTATGTTTTTTATTTGTAATACTACCAAATTATTAAAATAAAATATAATAACTCTACAATGAATGATCAAATTTGGAGTTAATACCATAACCAAGTTCAAAACAAACAGATGAAAAAAATACTTATTGCACTACTCTTTTTAGGATTTATTTCGAGCTGTTCCACCAATGGAATTAGCAATAACAATCCCTATATCCCCAGCTATTCAATCAACTTAAGCATCAACACAGATTTACCTGCTTACACCAAGTTAACATTCGCAAGTAATGCCATATATTATGCTGGTGTTGGCGCCAAAGGCATCTACATATTCAATACAGGAAGTGGCTACAATGCTTTTGATGCTGCTTGTCCTAATCAATCTTTAAGCGCTTGCTCCACCATGACTCTCAAAGGAATTAACCTCGTTTGTCCTTGCGATAACGAAGAATACAGCTTATTCTCTGGACTTAGCACATTAAAATACCCTCTAAAACAATATCGAGTTGAAATAAATGGAGCTATTATAAGAGTTACCAATTAAAACTAAAAAAGCCTGAAAATAATATTTTCGGGCTTTTTTAGTTTTATTCGTAGTTAATCTAGAATTTTAATGTCATTCCAACTAAGACATTTATACCTGCTTGAGGGTAATAGTAAACATAACCACCTCCATAATCGGCTCCATTTGAAACATACGAACGGTTTAAGAAATTATTAAGCAAACCATTGATTGTAATTGATTTGAAAACTGATTTTGGAAAAATAGTATAACTCACATTAAAATCATTAACAAAGTAATTCGCTAACTCTCCTTGATGATCTTCAATGTTATTCAAAAATTGACTTCCAACAAATTTAGAAAGCAAATTCAATTGTAAATTGGCTATTGGAGTATATGAAATACTATTTCCAGCAATTAATTTGGGAGAAAATGCAATATCTGTATTCCCTAAATTGGTCACTGTACCATCATCATTGTCCAAATTAAAGTTTACATTTTTATTATCACTTAAAGTAATATTCGGTCGAATACTCCATTTTTTATTCAATAGAAAATTAGCATCTATCTCTAACCCTAATCTATAGCTTTTCCCTACATTTTTACGAATAGGGTTTCCTACATTATCCAATTTACCCGTTAATACAAGTTGATCTTTATAACCCATATAATACCCATTCACGTTCAAACTAGATTTGGATGTTCCAAATCTCCATCCTAGTTCAAAGTCATTTAATTTCTCAGGTTTTACACTCCCCCCTTTATAGTCAGAGCGATTAGGCTCACGATTCGCACGTGCATAGGAGAAATAAAATTTATTATACTTATTTAAATCGTAATTTAATCCTGCTTTTGGGTTAAAAAAGTTAAAACTATCATTTACAAGTCCCGTATCTACACTATTGGCTTTATAATGCACATTACGCAATTGAAGATCTCCATAAAAACTAATTTTATCCGTGATTTGATAATTTGCTTTAGCAAAAAAATTAGCATCGTTTTTAGTAGATTTATTGACATCTCTTAAATCTCCATATTGACTATTTGATGGGTATTGAAGCCATAAAAGCTCTGTATAATGCATTCCTTCATAACGATTCACTCCACCTCCAAGAATTACATCCAAGTTCTCTTCTTTGTAATTAGCAGAAAAAGTAGTTCCGTAGAAATCATTATTTAACCATTTTCTTCTAGTGTAATCAGTCGAATTGATAACCTTACCATTTACTGTTATTGGATCTAACCCTAAAAAGGAATATTGAGCATCATCTTCATAATAAATAGAAGTATATTTATAATCGTCAACAAACTCTTCATAATACCCTTTCCCTTTGGTATAATGAAAAGCTAAATTGGTATTCCAATGTTTAGACACTTTTTCATTCCAATGTAATTGTGCATGATCTTGTTGATAGTTATCTACTTGATTATTATAAAAACCTTGCAAATTACCCTTATCATCAAACTTTTCTCCAGAAGAGTTATAAGTTCTATCAGTTGCTAACGTAGCAGCATCTACCCCATTCCAAGATTGATATGTTCTTTCGGTACCTCCAAAAACTAAGGCCTTTATTAAAGTTGTATTCCCTATATAAGTACCTTGTAAAAAATAAGATTTTAAATCAGAACTTGCTCTATCAACGTAACCATCCGATTTTAAAGTTGACAAACGTCCTGCTAGTTCGAAGTGATCATTCATTAATCCAGTACTAAATTTAACAGTATGTTTTTGAGTATTGAAACTTCCGTAAGAATTGGAAACCTCACCATTGCTTGCTTTTGCATAATTATCGGTCAACATATTTAAACTAGCACCAAAAGCTCCGGCACCATTAGTCGATGTCCCTACACCACGTTGCAATTGCAAACTTTGAACTGATGAAGCAAAATCCGGCATATTTACCCAAAAAGTACCATGACTTTCTGAATCATTATACGGAATTCCGTTGATTGTTACATTCACACGAGTCGCATCACTACCACGCACTCGGATTCCTGTATACCCCACACCAGTACCAGCATCACTAGTCGTTACCACAGAAGGCATATAATTCATCAAAATTGGAATATCCTGTCCTAGATTTCGAGGTGCAATATCTTTCTTGTCTAAATTACTAAAACTCATGGGTGTTTTATCATTGACACGAATAGCCGAAATCAACACCTCATCTAGTTTATTCAGATTGGTAGAATCTTTTACTTGAGCGAAAGAAAAAAAAGAGAACAGATAACAGATAACAGATAATACTAAAGGCTTACTTTGTGCCCTTGTGCCTTTGAGGCAAGAAGAAATAAACTTTGTAATCATTCGTAAAAATATTACGAATAAAAGGGGCAATTATTCAATTATTAATTGCTTTTTCACACTTATTCATCAACTACATTAGTATTTGACAAAACTTTTTCCCTTGACAACATTACTCGTCCAGGTTCGTTGGGTATAATCTCAGCCTAACCTTCTGGATTGTTTTCAGAATTAAAGCACCCCTTTGAGACGGCGCAAAGGTAAAAAAGAAACCGTTCAAAAAAACTTTTTTCTTAATTTTTTCTTAATTAAAAAATAAAGAAAACTAAAAACCAGAGCATCAATGCTCTGGCGTCTTTCTAGTTTTCTTTATTTCTGATGTGTTTTTCTTATCTTTAATCCGCTTCCTAATAGCAGATTTGGGTATTCTGGTCACTTTTCTAATCTTAGGTATAATTAGCCCTTGTTCAATAATTTTCAAAAAACGTTTGATAACGATGCTTTTATTTTTTAGTTGCGAACGGTCTTCATCACATTGCAACATCAATATATTCTCAGCCGTCAGTCTAGATTGCAACTTCGATTCCAATAGCGTTTTTTCTCTTTCTGTAAGTGCTTGTGACTGATTTAAATCAAAAGTCAAAATAACTTTTGAAGAGACTTTGTTTACATTTTGCCCCCCTGCCCCACTACTTCGTACTGCTTTGAACTGCAGCTCTGCTATTATTTTTTGAACATCCATTATTTAAGGTCTTTGATGCGCTTCTTTCAACAAATCGTTGACTGTTTTTACCGGATTAAATGTAACCAAAGGTACTTGAACAAAAATAGTCAACCATTCTGCCATAGCACCATTCCATAAACCTGGAAGTTCGTAGGCTTTGATTGGTTTACCTCCAATATTTTTCTCTACAATAAATCCACTATTATGATCCACAAACTTATTCAAGTCAAATTTCTCTCCTTTGAAGTTTTTGATTACACAAACCAAATCTACAGGATTAAAATGTGTCGCCTCTTGAAGAATATTCGATTGCTTTCGGCTCCCAAGATCCACTTGTGTAGACTCCACAATTTGCAATGAGATTTCGTTTTTTTCATTTCGAACCCAAAAAGGGCCTCCACCCGGCTCTCCTTCGTTCTTCACCATTCCGCATACACGCATTGGTCTGTCCAAGGCTTTTTTGATTGATTTCAATTGACTTTTAAAAGTGAAATCGTAAAAATTAATTCCCATATCGCGGTTTAGCTTCTCCTTGAAAAATGCAACAACTTCTGGAATCTGATCTTCCGTCAGTTCTCCATTTTCAATTTGTTTTAGATAACCAAAAACGCCTTGTTGCACATCCAGTAAAATCCCGGCAAGTGCTTTTTTATACAAGGCGACATTTTCATTATTATGAAGAATGACATTGTCAATGTTTTTAATAAAAACTATATCTGCATCAAATTGATTTAAATTATCAATCAAAGCTCCATGTCCACCTGGTCTAAACACCAACTGACCTACATTATCTCTAAAAGGCTCATCGTTCATATCGACAGCAATAGTGTCTGTGCTTTTATTTTGAAAAGAATACGATACATCTACAGATGTCTGTGTTTCTCTCTCAACCAAATGTTTAATGGTATTAATAATGCCTTCAAATGACGACTTATGATCTTCGGAAACTGTAAAATGCAGGTTCGAAATTCCATTTACGCTTGAATAATAACCACATTCGTATAAATGTTCTTCAATTGGAGTTGCAATATTGTTTAAATAAACATGAAAAGGTAAAATTCCTTTTGGCTTATTTGAATAATCAAAATAGTCTGGAGACATTAACATTTTGATAAAAGAGTAATTTTTTTTATCTCTCGTAAATGATCTAAAATCAGGATAAACTTCTTTCAACTTAGCATACACCTCATCATAAAACGGAAACTTATCCATACCTACAATAAAAATAGCAATATCGTAAGCCATGTAACGATTGACATAAGCATTGATGGAATCTTTTTCGACATCAAACTTATTCAAAAATGTATTCAAGAATTTAAACATTCTAGTAGCAGCACCAGATGCTGGAACAAATTTTAGAAGTTTAAGATTAGTTTTATTCGCATCAAAAAATAATGCCCGATTTTCAAAATCAGCATCTGATAAATCAATGATACCGTTACCTAATCTAGCAGGTTCTACAAGATTCGTTTTAGCAATACCATTTTTAAAAAAATCTAGTTGTTTTTCAACGTTTTCTAACGAAATTCCGTGTGCCTCAAGTTGTTTACCATCTGCTTCCGAAAAACCTAACTCAGCCAAATCTATCTTACTATCTTCCATCTTAATTTTATCTTTATAATTTTATTTACGAAATACCTTTCTTAAATAATAATTCAAATTTAACATTTTATTGTATTGTATTCAAAATACGCTACTCACTTTTTATTATTTTTTTCCACTCAAGATAAGCAACTACCGCCAATCCTGTAAAAATCAAATATTGTAATGACAACATTCCTAAGCCTCTATATCCATATAAAGGAGCTGCAATTGCATCTCCAACAATCCACAATGTCCAATTTTCAATTTTTTTATTGGCCATGAACCACATTCCCGTAAAAAATAATCCAGATGTAAAGATGTCGATATAATTGTCCCAATGAATTTTGTAATCAAAAACCGCGTAAACTGCGTACACTACAGCAATTGTTAAGCCAAAAAGCAAGAAACCAACTATTTTTTCTTTTCTATTAGTCCTCGAAATTGGCAAAACGGCTCCAGCTCTACCTTTTGCAGACCATTTATACCAACCATAAATGCTCATCACACTAAAATAAGCATTAATTAACATGTCTCCCAAATAACCAGCGACAAATAGCAAAAACATGGTAATCACTGTTGCTATTAATCCAATGGGATAGACTAATATATTTTCTTTTCTGGCCAATAGTACGCTCCAAATACCACAAACGAATGCTATAAATTCTAATATTATTTGATACTGTGGTGTATCTTGATATGCATCTAAAAAAAAGTCTAACATTATATAATTTTATAATTATCAAATTGAGGGGGATATTCAAAAAAACAACTATCCTTTTCAAAGGCTGTCCCAATAACAACCACATCTGCACCTACTTCATACATGATCTTTATTTCGTCCATAGACGTGATTCCACCTCCTACGATTAAAGGAATTTCAATATTATCTGCCACCAACCGAACCATTTCAAGAGGAACAGACTGCTCTGCTCCACTTCCTGCTTCTAAATAAATCAATTTATTTCCTAACATTTCGCCAGCCAATGCTGTCGCTAGAACAATATCATAATCACTACGATTCAAAGGCTTGGTTTTACTTACTTTTTCGACTGCTGTTTTTGTACCACTTTCTATCAAAACATAACCAGTTGGAATAATTTCGAGTTGGGTTTTTTTCAAAAACGGTGCTGCTTTTACTTGGTGTTCAATCAAAAAATCTGGGTTGCGGCCAGAAAGTAACGAGAGAAATAATATTCCATCTGCCTCATTAGATATTTGCGAAGGATCTCCTGGAAACAAAATGATTGGCAAACTAACTTTTTGTTTTAATCGAATAATCAATTCATCAATTCTTTTGGATGTAACTAGGCTTCCTCCAATAAACACATGGGTTGCAGGAGAATAATTTATTTTATCAGAAAGTGAATCTAGGGTATCCCAAACAATTTTGTCTGGATCTAACAATATGACTAACAACTTCTTTTTAGTAAATTTACATTCTAATATTTCTTGGTATATCTTGTTGTTCTTTTGCATCTGGTTGTAAAAGTAGCGGTTTTTTTCTAAAAGATTTACAGCGTTTTTCAAATGACTTTAATCTATTTCTATTTTATAAGACATGATTATAATCATATAATGACTTTAATTATAAAGCTACCTTTGTGTCAACGGATCTCTTCCTTAAATAAATTATAATGAAAAAAGAGCTAAAAGACATTACCAACAGAGAAGACATATCACTACTTGTTCGTACTTTCTATGATAAAATAAGAGCAGATCAAGAAATTGGTTTCTATTTTAACGAAATGATTAATGATTGGGACGAACACTTGGATAAATTGACCGATTTCTGGGAGATGAATCTTTTTGGTAATAAATTTTATAAAGGCAATCCGCTAGAAGCACACGTAAACGTGGACAAGCATTTTGGAGGCAAAATTGGCCCGAATGAATTTGGTATTTGGCTAAACCATTGGGCACAAACTTTGGACGAACTTTTTGAAGGCGAAAATGTAGATATATTGAAACGTAGGGCTAGAAAAATGGGGACTTTTATCTATATGGGAATGTTTAATAGTCGTAGTTAAGTTTTGCAGAGATACAAAAGCATTAAACCTACAAGAGATTTAAAAGTATATAGGTTTTCGAACTTAAAATGTAATTATTTATGATATCCAAAAAGTGGTGGGTCGGCAGGTCTTCGACAAGCTCAGATGGACAGATTGGGGTATGAAATTCTCTCTATTAAACAAATGATTATTGTAGTTAAAAACATGAAAAAATAACATTGCTAAAGTGCTCATTTGGTGCAGTCTTTGACAAGATTAGATGAAGAAAGTGCAGCCTAAAAATGTTATAATTTAACAATGTAGTCTTTGTATCCAAAAATTGCTCGGTTGGCGTGATCTTAGACAAGCTCAGACGGACAGATTGAAGCTCAAAAACATTTAAAGGTATAAGAAAAATCGTGATACATAAGTTTTGCGTCTCGAACCTTTAACTCGTAACTTAGAACCACTCTTTCTCAAAAGCATAGACTAGACCGAAATTCTCCACGGCTTCGTAATAAACATCAAATTGTTTTTGAATGTCTCCAAAATTAAGGTTAGCAGTGGTCTTTATTTCTTGTAAATCAAAAGGTAATACTTGAATATGGTCTTTAAAACTGATTCCTTTTTCGTTTTGGATTTTAAATATTGCTTCTTTGGCACCCCAAATTACTGTTAGTTTTTGAATGTACTCGTTTACATCCTCAATAGACAGGAATTTCACTTCAGATGTAATAAATTTATCTGCAATTCTAATTATTTTTTCTCGGTGCAATTCAATATCAATTCCAACGGATCTATTGCTGATGATAATTGCCGAAAACTCATGAGAATGGGTGATAGAAATGTATTTATCATCTTCGAGATGTGGTTTCCCAAACTCATCATAGTACAAGTCTAAATCATTATAACCTGCTTCTTGAAGGAGTTTACGAACACTCAAAAATCCACGTTGATGTAGTTCTGACTTCATTCCGATTAGGCGTTCGCGGTTTTTCATGTTCAACACTACTTCGGAGAAAAGCTGCTCGTAGGTTTCAGTGATTTTCCAAACGAGAATTTGGGTTTGAGAATCGAAAAAAAAGTTTTTGAATAACGGCATTTTGTTGGTTTTGCTGGTTTTTTTAGCCCCGATAGTAGCGTAAATCCTTGTGGGGGCGGGCATTATGCCCCCACAAGATTGAAGCGGATAGCGGGAAATAGCTCCTAAATAATTAGATGAAATTTTTTTTATTTTGCTGGTTTTTAAAAACTTAGACTTGTAAACAATTCATAAATGTTTACTAATCCTTTTTAAATCATAACTTATTATGTAAATTTGCATCGAATTTTATAATTACAAATATACTATAAATGAGTACATCGACTATGCCTTATGTGGCTTTCAAAGTAAAAGATATTTCTCTAGCGGCTTGGGGAAGAAAAGAAATTGAATTAGCAGAAGCTGAAATGCCAGGTTTAATGGCACTTCGTTCTGAGTACAAAGACGAACAACCTCTTAAAGGAGCTCGTATTGCAGGATGTTTGCACATGACTATTCAAACAGCGGTTTTGATTGAAACTTTGATCGCTCTTGGTGCTGAAGTTACTTGGTCATCTTGTAATATTTTCTCAACTCAAGATCAAGCTGCTGCTGCAATTGCTGCTGCTGGAATTCAGGTTTATGCTTGGAAAGGTTTGAACGATGCAGATTTTGACTGGTGTATTGAGCAAACATTATTCTTTGGTGAAGATAAAAAACCATTGAATATGATTCTTGATGACGGTGGAGATTTAACAAATATGGTTATTGACCGTTTCCCTGAATTGGTTCCTGGAATCAAAGGATTATCTGAAGAAACTACTACTGGAGTTCACAGATTATACGAAAGAATGAAAGCAGGAACATTGCCAATGCCAGCTATCAATGTAAATGACTCGGTAACTAAATCTAAATTTGATAACAAATACGGTTGTAAAGAATCTGCAGTTGATGCAGTTCGTCGTGCGACTGACATTATGTTGGCTGGAAAAAGAGTAATCGTTTGTGGTTACGGTGATGTAGGTAAAGGTACTGCAGCTTCTTTTAGAGGTGCTGGTTCTATTGTTACAGTTACTGAAATTGACCCAATTTGTGCTTTACAAGCTGCAATGGACGGTTTTGAAGTTAAAAAATTAAACACTGTTGTTGCTAATGCTGATATCATCATTACGACGACTGGAAATAAAGATATCATCAAAGGAAGTCACTTTGAGCAAATGAAAGATAAAACTATCGTTTGTAACATTGGACATTTTGATAACGAAATCGCTGTTGCTTGGTTGAACCAAAACCACGGTGCTTCAAAAATTGAAATCAAACCTCAGGTTGACAAATATACTATCAACGGTAAAGACATCATCCTTTTGGCTGAAGGTCGTTTGGTAAACCTTGGTTGCGCTACAGGTCACCCAAGTTTTGTAATGAGTAACTCATTTACTAACCAAACTTTGGCTCAAATCGAATTGTGGAAAAACAGTGCTGCTTACAAAAATGAAGTGTACATGTTACCAAAAATTCTTGACGAAAAAGTAGCGATGTTACACCTTGCTAAATTAGGTGTTGAACTTGAAACTCTTTCTGAAGAGCAAGCAGCCTATATCGGTGTTGGTGTTGATGGTCCATACAAACCGGAATACTACAGATACTAAATAATATTTGATTGTTGATTAACGTCCCGACCCTTCGGGATTGATTTCAGATTTGGCTCAAGAAGATTATTTGATTTTTGAAATTGCCATTGAAATTTATTTTTGATTGTTGATTAACGATTTATAGAAACCCTCATTATCCTAAAGCACTGGAAATGAGGGTTTTTTTTTAAATCACCGTTCATTTTAAATTTATTAGAAAACAACAATTAACTTTTAAATCTAAATCCTATACAAAAAAAAATCAAATAACTGATAACAAGCAGCTTGGTAATTGATTTTATTTGTAAATTTAATCACACAATCTCTGGCACAAATTTTGCAAGACGAAATGTAATTATTAAATTAAAACAAATACAATGAAAAAAATCATCTTAAGTATGGCGGTTGTAGCATTAATTTTTGCTACATCATGTAAAAAAGAAACAACCGAAGAGGTTTCAACTGAAATTGGAACAACTGAAACAGCAGACACTACAACACTAGAAACTGCTTATAATGATGCTGTCCTTAAATTAGAGGAAGCTAAGAAAAGTGGAGATGCAGAAGCTACAGCTACAGCTCAAGAAGCTGTAGATAATGCAAAAAATTCCTGGGAAGAAGCGAAAAGCAAAGCAGCAGAAATGGGTACTGACTTAAAAGAAAACCTTGAAGAAACAAGTGAAAAAATAGATGCTGCTGCTGCAAAAACAAAAGAAGACATTAACGAGTCTGTAACTAATGCCAAAGCTGCGATTAATACCGCAAAAACTGATGCTGTTAACAGCGCTACAACTGCTAAGGAAAACGTGGTGAAATCTGCAACTACTGCAAAAGAAAATGTAGATAAAGCAGCAGCAGCGGCCAAGGAAGATGCTGCTAAATCTGCTGCCGATGCAAAAGAAAATGCTAAAACAGGTTACAATGGTGCTGTTGACAAATTAAAAATGAAATAAACAACACCTATTATTTATTAAAGCTAGATTTTTCATCAACAACAAAATCTAGCTTTAATTTTAGACTTACACAACTACCCCTTTTATAAGGCAAATTATTGAAAAGTACCCAGATAGATTTGTACTTCTTCAAGATAACAATTCCACATAAATTCATACCCATTATCATAGTTTAAAATTCATACCGATTTTAATTATAAAGACAGATCCCACACTCAAAGATAGAGACAAGTAAAAAAAGTAACCTTATTCAATTTTTTACTAATAAAATAATTGTATTTTTATCCGATACTAAGTCTAATCGAAATTCAAAACCTTGAAGTATTACACACTTTTATTCGTTATTTTATTTTTTAATTCCTGTCAGTATTTTGACAAATCAGTTCCCTCGGAAAAAGAATTACTGCAAAAGGAATTGAAGTCTATAAATTGGAAAGAAGTGGACGAATACCCCTCTTTTGTAGATTGTAATAAAATTGAAGGTAAAACCGAGCGCCAACAGTGTTTTTTCCAGTTTTTAACCGAGTTAATACAAGAAAAAATACGCATAGACACCCTTTCTACCCTATATCCAGAACTAGATACTATTGAGGTCAAAGTAACCATATTTCCTAATTCTAGAATTCAGTTTGAGCCTTTATTCCCCAAAGACTCCGTTACTTATGACCGCATTAAAATTGATAGTATTTTAAAACGTAGATTGGTTGGATTTCCAAAAGTAAGTCCTGCTATCAAACGCGGAATACCAGTTAAGACGCAATTTGTTTTACCTGTTATTCTAAAAATTGAGTAATCTATTTACGGATGCGGTTGTTATTATGCCATTTCTTAAAAACAAAAATATTTCTAAATCCACGTTACCTAATGGCCTTTTTTCGCCCGATTTGGATTTTTTTCTCGAATGAAAATGTAAAGCAAAAGCAATAATAGCTTTTAGTATTTTTATAGTTGAATTAGCCTTGAACCTGTTAATTTTATCCTTACTTTTTTTGTGTTTAAAAAGGTTCTTCAACAGATTTATCTTCTTTTTCACCCTAAAACACATGGCTACTCTGCTCTAATTGCAGTTCAAACTATAGTTACCAACCTAAAAAATAAATATAATACTTAATAAAATAGCATTAAAAATGAAATAATTAGTTAAAGTAGCTTTGATTATTAATTAGAAATTTAATCTTTGTATTCTAAAACATTGAAGGTTTAATATAAAATCTAAACTATATCTGTTTTAAATGCAATAAAAAAGTTTTTACATAATTAATCTTTAAAGCACCAAAATGCCTTTTACATTTTCACATGCTGCGGCTGTACTGCCATTTTTCAAAAGTAGAAAAGTTTCTATTTCGGGGCTTATAGTTGGTTCTGTCGCTCCAGATTTAGTGTACTTTTTCAACATGAATTTAGATAGTAAATACAGTCATACTTTAAAAGGCGTTTTTACAATAGATTTCTTGTATGCATTCTTGCTCCTTTTTGTCTTTCATTTAATTATAAAGAAGGTACTAATTCATAATTTACCTAAATTTTTTCAATCAAGAACACAAGAGTTGTTACATACAGATTGGTTGTTCTATTTTAAACGGAATGTACCGGTGGTGTTACTCTCTTATGTTTTTGGAGCTTTCACACATCTTGTACTAGATTCTTTAACACACAACAATGGGTATTTTGTTATGCGGTACGATGCGTATAGTAAATCGTTTTTTGGCATTTCACTATTTATGTATGTGTATCGTTTTGTTTCTATTGGCGGTATGCTTTACATGATGTACTGTTTTTATAAGTTACCTGTAGTCAAGCAAAATTTCTCTAAGATAAACGTTTGGTATTGGTTGACAACGGCAATTGTTACAGCTGCTATTTTTTATTGGCGATGGACAAAAGGAATGATTGAAGTGGCACAAGTTCAAATATATTTGGTGGTTTTACTAGCATCCTTTGTTTGTGGGCTTGTGGTATCTGGCTTGCTCTTCGGTCGGTCAAAAGCTATTGCTTAAACGTACGCCCTTTCCATTCATACGACCCAAAAACACTGTAAAGTGCCACCGTCACAGCCCAAAACGGGTACAATACACTACTGAGAACTAGGTAACGAGTAGTTAAGCTTAAAAAGCGATTCGATTTTAAAATCAATCCTGCGTCGATAGCTATTTTTATTCCAATTAAAAATAATGCTGTTTGATAATGCATAAAAAAGAGCAGAAGAATGATTGTTAGGTTGCCCAAAAAAACAACGATTCCCAATCCTTTACCAAACTGACTTTTATAGGCAGTTGTCTTGGCTGCCCAGCGAACTCTTTGGTAAAAAAGCGCTTGCCAATTGTCTACTGGATTTGTTGTGATTGTCGTGTTTTTCGATTTTAAATACTGAACACTTTCGGGCGCATGGGCAATAGCTTTTTGGAGTAAAAAAACATCGTCACCACTAGCAATTGCGTCATTTCCTTCGAATCCATTTAGTGCTACAAAAAAAGATTTTGAATAAGCAAAGTTTGCTCCGTTACACATAAAACCTTTGTTTAGACCAAAGCTACCTATTGTTGCTCCTTGTAAACTAGCCAAGTCCAATTGCTGAAAATGGTGTAAAAACGAATTCCCACACTCATAACGCACCGCTCCTGCAAGCATCTCTACGTTATGATTTTGAATGTAATCATCTAGGGTAGACAGCCATTTTTGGGGTACAATACAATCGGCATCAGTAGTAATAATCCAATCTGTTTTTACAATTTGCATTGCTGTAGTAATCGCGTCTTTTTTAGGGGAATTCGAAACTCGATTATTTTGTACCACTTTAATCCTGAATCCAAAATCCTGAATCACGAATTTTTCCTCTGATTCGTCATCAATTAAAATAAGTTCAAATAAATCAGTCGGGTAGTCCAACTTTGTAAGGCTTTCTAATAGTTGAGGTAGATTTTTGGCTTCATTTCGAAAAGGAACCAGAATACTGAATTTTGTTTTTGGTATCGAATATGAACTAGTGTATGTTTTTACTTTCGAAAAGCCATAAATAAGTCCTAAAATAGAAAGACCATATAAAAGGAGTATGATAGTAAGTAGTAGCATCATTTTTTTCGAAAGGATTGTCTGTTATGTTATGCTGTCGCTAGGAATTTTGGTCTTGAAATTTAGCACATAAAAACTACCCAAAATAACAGGGATCACAACATTTAAAAACCACATTAATGTGGATACAAAAATAATAATCCACTCATTCACGCCCAAAACACCAAAAAAGTATAATGCAACACTACCTTTTACCGCAAATTCTAAAAACTGAAAACTAGGCAAGCTAGAAGCTAAAAAGTAGACACTCGTTACCGCTGCCATCAAGGTTAGGTACGGCAAGTCCACATCAAAGCCTAAAAATAAAAAGTAATATTGATGCGAAAAAACGAAGTAGCGGCAACAGCCCAAAAAGATATTGCGACGGTGAATTCCTTCAGGAATAGCATTTATTTTGGCTACCAATTTTTCTATTGAATAGCCTTTTAGAGTGATTTTTTTTATCGAAAATAAAACAACTACCAAACTAATAAATCCTAGCAGGATAAAAAGTACAGTTTGGGTTGGAAGAACTTGAAATTTATAATTAAAATAAAACAAGCCAAAAAAACCAAAAATAACGGTTAATACCATTTGGATTCCGTTACAAATGAGATTTAGAAAAATTACTTGCTTGGTATCACTTTTGTCAAAATACAGCGCTTTACCCGCATATTCGCCCACGCCATTTGGAGTAAAAACACCAGCGGTCAAAGCAGCCAAAACTTGTTTGGTCGATTCTAAGGTTGATATTGGTCGAATATAGGATGCGAGATTCTTCCATTTCAAGATTTCGAAATAGCGATTTAAAATACTCAATAGCAAAATAAAGCCAACGCCTGTAATCGATTTGTTCTTGTTGAAAATAGTAATAAATTGATGCCAATCAAGTTTGTCATTGTTTGCAAGCTGACTATAAATAAAATAAAAAGCACCGCCTACAATCAAAAGTTTGACTAGAAGTACAAGGAATTGCTTAGTTTTGTGAGGAATCGAAATCATTAGGGCAAAGAAACAAAACTTTGTACTTTGAAACGTTAAACTTGAAACAAAACTTTTGGCAAACGAACGCATCATATTAGGGATTGATCCCGGAACCACAATCATGGGTTTTGGAATCATTCGCGTGATTAATAAAAAAATGGAATTTGTGCAACTCAATGAATTGCAACTTTCAAAATACGACAATCACTATCAAAAACTGAAGATAATTTTTGAACGTACGATCGAATTGATTGACACACATAATCCAGACGAAATTGCTATTGAAGCTCCTTTTTTTGGTAAAAATGTGCAGTCGATGCTGAAACTAGGTCGCGCACAAGGTGTGGCTATGGCCGCGGGACTTTCGAGAGATATTCCGATCACAGAATACGAACCTAAGAAGATAAAAATGGCAGTAACCGGTAACGGAAATGCCAGCAAAGAACAAGTCGCCAAAATGCTACAACAACTCTTGGGTTTGAAAGAACTACCCAAAAACCTCGATTCAACCGATGGATTGGCAGCTGCGGTTTGTCACTTTTTCAATTCAGGAAAAGTCATTGGCGAAAAAAGCTATTCTGGTTGGGATGCTTTTGTGAAAAATAATGAATCTCGTGTAAAAAAATAGTTTTCGGTCCTTGTACTGAAAACTGCGACTATAACTGAACACTAAAAAAAATGTCCGGAATCTATATCCACATCCCTTTTTGCAAGCAGGCTTGTAATTATTGCGACTTTCATTTTTCGACTTCTATGAAAAAGAAAGACGAAATGGTTTTGGCTATTGCCAAAGAAATTCGGTTGCGCAAAAATGAGGGGCAAAATAAGGACGAATTGTCGAAGGTTGAAACCATTTATTTTGGAGGAGGAACACCTTCCGTTTTGAGTTTAGATGAGATAAATTTTTTAATTGAAACAGTTTATGCAAACTATGCTGTTGTCGATAATCCCGAAATCACTCTAGAAGCCAATCCGGATGATCTATCTGAAGAACGAATTATAGCTTTTTCGAAAAGTAAAATTAATAGACTAAGTATTGGTGTTCAGTCGTTTTTTGAAGATGATTTGAAGATGATGAATCGTGCACACAATTCAGAAGAAGCCATCAAATGTCTGGCAGTAGCCACACAATACTTTGATAATATTTCACTTGATTTGATTTATGGTGTCCCAGGAATGACCAACAATAAATGGCGACAAAATATTGAAACGGCTTTGAGTTTTGGCATTCCGCACATATCTAGTTATGCTTTAACTGTAGAGCCCAAAACGGCGCTCAAGAAATTGATAGAAACCGGTCAGGTTGCCGAACCTAGTGATGCAGTGGCTCAAGAGCACTTTATGATTTTGGTCGACACCTTAGAGAAAAATAATTTTATCCATTACGAACTCTCTAATTTTGGTAAAGAAAATTATTTTTCGAAAAACAATTCTAGCTATTGGTTGGGTAAAAAATATATAGGTGTTGGTCCTTCCGCTCACAGTTATGACGGTAAATTGCGCAGTTGGAATATCGCTAATAATGGATTATATCTCAAATCTATTCAAAATGATGCGCTACCTAGTGAAGCGGAAATTCTATCCACTGCAGACCGTTACAATGAATATGTTATGACTGGATTGCGAACGATTTGGGGTGTTTCATTAGAACGGGTTGAAACCGAATTTGGATCAAGTTATTTTGAGTATTTGAAAAAACATTCTCAGAAATTCTTATCTGATGATTTACTTTTTATAGAAAATGATATTCTAAAACCAACACAAAAAGGAAAATTCCTAACGGATGGAATTGCGAGTGATTTGTTTTATCTAGTATAAATACGATGATCAGAATGGTTAGCGTTATTATATTCAAAAGTAATCTGTTTCAATTCCTCCTAATTTCAAGTAACTTCTTTGTATCTTACCTTTATAAAAAATGATTATGAACTTTTCTCTTTCATTATATCTTAAGTTTAAACTAATATCGTTATGAATTTAGAAAATTATTATGAATATTGCCTATCCAAAAAAGGTGTAACCGAGCACTTTCCATTTGACGAAAACACGTTGGTTTTTAAAGTAGGAGGAAAAATGTTTGCATTAAGTTCATTAAGTCAATGGGAGCAAGAAATACCTAAGGTCAACCTAAAGTGTAATCCAGAGCGTGCACAAGAGTTACGCGCAGAATATGATTCTATCGTACCTGGATATCACATGAGTAAGGTGCACTGGAACACGATTGCGATCAATCAAGAAGTACAAGATGTTCTAGTGAAAGAATTAATAGATCATTCGTATGAGCTTGTTATAGGAAGTCTAACCAAAAAACTTCGAAATGAGCTTCAAAATTTATAGTTTTCCATTGGTCGATACATTTTAACGTCTCACCTAGCAGGATAAAAAAAGCAGCGAATAGATTTACTGCCTTTAAAATATATAAGTATCTTTAAATCCAAACTGATATTCAAATTCAATGAACAAGGCTTTAAACATACTTTTAATAGAAGACGATGAAATTGAAGTAATGAAATTCAATCGTGTGGTGAGCAAATTAAAATTAAATCATAAAATCATAGAAGCAAATAATGGTGAAGAAGCAATTGAAATTTTAAAAACCAAAGACATAGTTCCAGATATTATTGTTCTGGATTTAAATATGCCTAAAATCAATGGAATTGAGTTCCTAGGTATTTTGAAAGCAGATGAGTACTTAAAATACATACCCATTATCATATTGTCTACCTCAAACCATCAAAAGGATTTATTGGAATGTTACCGTATCGGTATTGCGGGATATGTTATCAAACCATTAAAATATGAGGATTATGTAGAGAGAATCACCAAACTCGTCGAGTACTGGAGTTTGAATGAGTTAATTACAAATTAGGTAACTTTAATTGGCATTCTTATTCGATTTTAAATAAATTTATCTAAATTTTAAAAAGATGGCAGGATTAAAATTGAATTTTGATGAAGATAGTTTTAATAGATTATTCCCTTTTTATATCCAAATAAATTCAAAAATGGAAGTTTTGAGTTTTGGTAAAAGTCTTAGAAAACATTGCTTAAACCTCCAAGAAAAATCACTTTTCAATTCAGAATTTATAATCCGACAGCCTAGAATACATTTAATTTTATTTGACAAAATAACAAATTACACAAACAAAGACGTAGTAATTGAACATATTCAAACTAAACTAACATTAAGAGGTCAGTTTGAACATATTGAAGATACGCTTTTATTTGTAGGGGCACCGTGGTTTACTTCGATGAATGAGGTTAATGAGGCCGGGTTGTCAAAAAAGGATTTTGCTCACCACAATTCAACATTTGATTTACTACAGTTTGTTAATAAGGTTGAGAACACTTCCAAGCAATTAACCGAAATGCTTGCAACTATTAATTCTCAAAAAAATCAATTCAAAAAGGATCAAGAAGAGTTGAATAGACTTTCTTATGTAGCCAGTGCAAACATTAATGGTGTAGTATTTACGACCCTGGACGGGACCATCAGTTGGTGCAACGATGCTTTCCTCTCTTTGACAGGCCATTCTAGACCAGAAATCATAGGTAAAACACCCATCCAAATTGGTAGAATTAAGGATACAGATAAAGCGGAAATCACAAAAATGGTCAATTCTTTTTACGCGGGCGATTCTTTTGAAGTAGAATTGTTACATGCTAAAAAAAATGATTTACCCTTCTGGTCTAGAGTAAAAGGACAGCCAATATATGACAAAAAAGGAAACGTAACACAGTATTTTGCAATCTTAGAAGATATTTCACTTAAAAAAAAATATGATGAAAGTTTAGAGATAGAAAAAGAAAAATACCGTAGTATTATTGCTAATATGAATTTGGGGTTACTAGAAGTAGATTTAGACGATAATATTACTTTAGCTAACCTCAGTTTTATAGAAATGAGTGGATACTCTCTTGAGGAACTACTAGGTAACAGAGCCAAAACACTATTAATAGATACTGAAAGCAAAGAAATTTTGGAATCTAAACAAATAATGCGTACTAAAGGAATTACAGACTCTTATGAAGTAAAAGCACTTAATAAGAATAGAGATAGTAAAACATGGCTTATTAGTGGGGCACCCAATTATAATATACATGGTGAAATAATTGGTTCTATCGGGATTCATTTGGATATCACCGAACAAAAAGAGCAAAAAGAACAGTTGTATCTACTATCGTTAATTGCACAAAAAAATATAAATGCCGTAATAATCTGTGATGCCAAGGGTAGAATTGAGTGGGTAAACAGTAGTTTCTTAAAAATGTCCGGATATGCCGAAGAGGAAGTTTTGAACCAAAATCCAGGTGTTTTACTACAGGGTAAAGAATCAGCCCCAGAAACAATTGCTTACTTGTCGGAGCAACTATCCAAAGGATTACCGTTTAAATGTGAAATAATTAATTACTCAAAAGATAAAAGAAAATATTGGGTACGTTTACAAGGGCAAGCTCTGTATGACAAAAAGGGCAATATTACTAAGTTTTTTGCCATTGAAGAAGATATTACATCTCAAAAAATGCTAGAACAACAAAAGGAAGGTTTAATTAACGATTTGGCTAAAACGAATAAAGAATTAGAGGAATACGCTCAGATTGTTTCTCACGATTTAAAATCTCCTTTACGAAGTATCAATTCATTAATTACTTGGATTAAGGATGAAAACGAAGGTAATTTCACAAATGACACCACTAAGTATTTTTCCTTAATTGAAAGTAAGGTCGAAAAAATGGACCATTTAATTGAAGGTATTTTAACTTATTCAAAAATTGACAAGGAGGAAACTAGAAGCGAAAGTGTAAACACAAACGATATCGTATCTACTATAATTGATATTATCCATATTCCAGATCACATACAGGTCCTAATCAAGAACCCAATGCCTATTATTAAAGCGGATCGTTTTCGAATTCAGCAGTTGTTTCAAAATTTAATTGGTAATGCTGTAAATTATATTGATAAAGAGAAAGGTTTGGTCGAAATATCTTCAGAAGAATTTGATGACTGTTGTATCTTCTCAGTAAAAGATAATGGAGAGGGAATACCAAAAGAGATTCATTCAAAAATATTCGAAACTTTTAAAATTTTTACCACTAGTAAACATTCTACAGGTTTAGGACTTTCAATTGTCCAAAAAATAGTGCTATTTTACAAAGGTCAAATATGGCTCGAAAGTGAAGTAAGTGTAGGGACAACTTTCTTTATTAAATTATATAAATAACGCAAAATTAACAGTGTTTTAAGTTTACATAAACTCCTGTTTTATAATAACTAATGACAATGGAAAACCCTAATTTAGACTATATAAACAAATTATCAGGTGATAATAACGAGTTCAAATTTAAATTGATTACTATACTTAAAAAAGAATTCCCATTGGAGATCGAACAATATTTTAAAGAATTAGAAGATAATAATTTTTCAAAGGTCGCCCTAGCTGTTCATAAATTAAAGCACAAAATTTCTATTCTAGGTCTCGAAAAAAGTTATTATATTGCTTCAGATTATGAAGACAATCTGAAAAACAATTCTTTAATTTTGCAAGATGAATTTCAAAACATTTTAAAAAACATTCAAGAGTTTGTAATACAATTATAATTCTCGTATAAATGAAATGTATTATTATTGATGACGAAGAAATGGCTAGAGCAATTATAGCCCAATTTTTAAGTAATTATACGCTTATAGATATGGTGGCTGAATTCTCTATTCCTACTGATGCTATGAAGTATTTAAATCAAAATCCTGTTGATTTAATTTTCTTAGACATCCATATGCCTCAATTTTCAGGTTTTGATTTTATTCAAACTATAAAAAATCCTCCAAATATTATATTAATAACTTCTGATAGGAATTTTGCTATTGAAGCTTTTGAATATAAATGTATTGTTGACTATTTGGTTAAGCCTATTACCGAAGCTCGTTTTTTAAAAGCTATACAAAAACTACAAGCTATACAAGCTCCTTTATTGGCTACTACTTCATTAGAAATAGAGAAGAATTCAAATGATTTTTATATAAATGTTAATCGAAAATTAATTAAAATAAATTTTCAATCGGTAACTATTATTGAAGCCAAAGGAGACTACATTCATATTAAAACTGACAACAAAAATTATATTGTTCATTCAACCCTAAAAAAAATAGAAGTCAAATTACCTATAGATCTATTCTTAAAAGTACATCGTTCTTTTATTATAAATATTAAAAAAATCATTGATATTGAAGACAATAGTGTATTAATAGGGAGCGATATTGTTCCAATAAGTAGATCGAATAGATTAGAATTACTTAATAGAATCAATATTATATAAGTATAATATTGTTAATTAAACAAATATTGACATTTAATCGATTACAATAGCTGTTTTATCTATTTTTATCTATATTGGTTAGTATATAAGAAAACCGATGGAAACAAAATCTTAAACTACAATGACCATAGAAACAAGCAATTCTGTCAATGATATTGCAGGGTACTTTTTGATATCGAAACGATGGACAATGGATAACGATAAAAACATAACCTTTGTAAGAGAAAAATCTTTAGGTTATTGTTATAACTTAAAATGGGCTGGTCCAATAGATAAATCCGAAATTGAAAAACTAAATAAGAACAAAGAAACAACAGTTGCGGTAAGTTACGCGATATTAAAACCTTTTTTAGTATTCGAAAAGAATGAGTTTGTAGTACCAAATACGTCAGAAGTTCGAAAAAAAATAGGCCTTGACACTGATACTCTAAAGTATGCAAATTAGAAAAAAAAACAACCTTTTCAACTTCAATAAGTATCCATTCACCGAAGACCTATCCTTCGCTTAACGAAAATTCGTATTATTAATTGAAAACATTTTTATCTTTGTAAAAGAAACTGGTAGTAAGTACATTTGAATTTCAAACTTAAGTATATGTATATCAATTTCTAACATTTATAATAACCAAATAATTCCAAAAACAAATTAATTGGCAACTATTTTGCGTAGTTGAAAAGGCTGCTGCCACGAGCAGTCTTTTTTGTTTATAATAAAAAATTCAGTTCTAATTTTAATATAATCTCGTTTATTTTTTCCAATTTATTAAAAATAATAACTTAGCGCTATATCAGAATAGATGTATAAAGTGATAATCAAAAAAATTACAAATAAGTTCTTAACAAAGTGGCTATTTGATGCAGCATTTTTTATGCATATGAAAAAATCTACCGCGATGGATAAATTAAGAAATTATTATATCACCAGCTCTTTAAAATTTGGATTTATACCAAAAGATCAATACTTTCCCTTGAATATTCTTTAAAAATTATTTTCCATTTAGAATAAATTGATATACAATACAGATAAAATCGTTAGCTTTGATTTAAATAAAGAAACTAGCTGCGTAAAGTACTATGAAAGATCAAATAAAAAAGTTTTTAAATGAGGATCAAGATCCAAAAGCAATTGAAAAAATAACTTCAAAATTGCAGGATCTTTTAATGAAAAATGAAGAAGTCGGTTATATTGGTGTTCAAAAAAAACCCGCGATAACCGTTTTACCTGATAGTATTGTATTGACCAATAAACGTATCATTTTATGCAAACCTAAGAACTTAGGCCTATCAATGGATTTTGTAGATTATGATTGGGAAGATGTGGCTGGTACTTTTGTGAAAGAAAATATACTCGGGTCGGAGTTCTCATTTTCAACCAAAACAGATCTAACAATATCCATAGATTACATACCAAAAACACAGGCTCGTAAATTGTATACTTTTGCCAAAGAGCAAATGGATAATTTAAAAAATGTTTCGGTAGTTGTGGAAGCAATTATCCCTCCACCAATAAACTATAAAGAAGTAGAAGAAGTGGATATAGAGGAAGTGGAAACCGAAGAAGTTACAAATTATGCCGAAATCGTTTCTGTAGTACCACCGCAATATCAAAACATTCAGACTGATAGTATATCACAGGAAAAATCAATGAAAGATTTATCTTCTGAAGAACTATTTGAAAAATTGCAGAATTTCAAAAAATTATTAGACAATGGTTTGATTCTTCAAGGAGAATATGATACGTTGAAAAAAGAGATTATGAGTTATATGTAATCTCTAGAATAAAAAAAATGCCTTATTTTCGTAAATAAGGCATTTTTTTTATTTAAAATCAACAATTAATTTCAAAAAAACAAAATTTATTACTTGTGTAAGTTACTTTGTGCTTTCAAAAAGTGTTACGCCTTTTAGCAAACTAAACTTTTGGCGCTCCTGCCAAAATTTCCTCATTCGCATATGAGGAAAACTGTTCAAAGTTGACTCTAAACTTATTAGCTAAATCTTTAGCTTTACTATCATATAAATCTTTATCATTCCACGTATTTCTTGGATTTAAAATCTCATCTGGAACATTTGGACACGATTGCGGAATTGCCATTCCAAATACCGAGTGGTTTTCATAATTTACTTCATCCAACTCGCCATGCAGAGCTGCATCGATCATAGCACGGGTATATTTTAACTTCATTCTGGATCCCGTTCCATAAGCACCACCTGTCCAACCTGTATTAACTAGCCAAACAGTTGCATCTTCATCTTTTATTTTCTCACTTAACATTTCGGCATATCGAGTAGGATGCAAAGGCATAAAAGGAGCTCCAAAACAAGCAGAAAAATTGGGTGTGGGTTCAGTAATCCCTGCTTCAGTTCCTGCTATTTTTGCGGTATAACCCGATATAAAATGGTAAGCAGCTTGCCCAGCTGTCAATCTAGAAATTGGAGGTAAGATACCAAACGAATCTGCCGTTAAGAAAAAGATGTTTTTAGGATTTTGTCCGCTTGAACCGGGTTGAATTGTTTCAATATGCTCAATTGGGTAACTCACTCTCGTATTTGGAGTGATTGAAACATCAGTGTAATCTACTTCGTTTGTTCCTTTTTTGTACACTATATTCTCAAGTAAAGCACCTTTTTTAATAGCCCTAAAGATGTCAGGCTCATTTTCTTCAGATAAGTTAACTACTTTGGCGTAGCATCCCCCTTCAAAATTAAAAATGGTATTCTCTGGAGTCCACCCATGTTCATCGTCACCAATTAACTTTCGTTTTGGATCCGCAGACAAAGTAGTTTTCCCCGTTCCAGACAATCCAAAAAATATTGCCGTTTCATCATTAGTCCCCACATTGGCACTACAATGCATAGAGAGTACATTACGGGTCACAGGAAGTATAAAATTCAAAGCAGAAAAAATTCCTTTTTTCATTTCGCCAGTATATCCCGTACCTCCAATCATGGCGATTTTTCGAGTAAAATTTAATATCGCAAAATTACCTTGCCTAGTATGGTCAACCTCTGGGTCAGCTAGAAAACTAGGAGCACACAGTACCGTCCAATCAGCGGTAAAAGTGGCTAATTCATCTTCTTTTAAACGCAAAAACATATTGTGACAAAATAAATTTGCCCAAGCGGTCTCGGTAACTACTCGCACGTTGAGTCGGTAACTTGGGTCTGCACACACATAAGCGTCACGTACATACAATTCCTTGTTGGACAAGTAAGCCGTTAGCTTATCATACAATGCATCAAAATTAGCAGGAGTAAAAGGAATGTTTACATTTCCCCACCAAACATCCTTTTCAGTAATAACATCCTTTACAATAAAGCGGTCTAGAGGTGAACGGCCAGAAAACTTTCCGGTGTTAATCTCCAAAGCTCCCGTGCTAGTTTCTGATCCTTGTCCTGCTGCTATGGTTCTTTCCTGCAGTTCTTCAGGAGATAATTGGTAATGAATTTGAGTATTCTCAATGCCAAGATAGTCAATCGATGGTATTGTATGTAAGGTATTCTCGTTCATAATATAGTTGTGTTTAGCGTTTGATATTGCACATACTAAAGGTAACTAAATATAACAAAATAGTGCTAAAATTTTATATTTTTAAGTATCGATAAAACAAAAGTCCCCAGCCTATAATAATTAGTAGGCCTCCAATAGGAGTTACAAATCCAATCGTTTTAAAATCAAAAGGAGTCAAGTAATTTGTCGCCAACCCATAAATTGAACCCGAAAACAAAACAACACCTACAACAATAAGATAGTAAATAGTCTTTTTTGTTTTCTCAGTAAGAAGTTTGAAACTGGGTAATAATAGCAAGAAAAACGCCTGATACATTTGATATCGCACTCCTGTTTCAAAAGTAGCTAGTAATTCTGGTGTCAATATTTTTTTTAAAGCATGTGCACCAAAAGCACCAAAAATTATAGCTATCATTCCCATCAATGCGCCCGTATAAATAATCTTTTTTTCCATTTTGTTTGTATTTATAAAATACAAAAGTATCATATCTCCACAAGAATCACCTATAATAGGAATCATAATCATGCTGATTTAACATTAATTTGGGCGTGCCACCCTCTCACAAAAGGGCAATTTTGCTGGCGGGTAGTACCCTTTTATAAGAGGGTGTCGTGTTATCCGCTATATCTTTTGGGTTTGCTATCGCATCCCAAAAGGATACCGCTCCTACCACTCACGCAGCCGTTCACAAATCAACCATTTATTATCATTTGAAAAAGGTTATAATCAAAATCTCTTTTTGTAAATTTGTTATTGAAGTGATTGATTGTAAGCAAAATGATTCCTTTAAAAGAACCATTAGTATAAATCAGTAAGGATAAAATGTGTAGAAAAGAGTAATGATAAACCTAACTTTCTTTTTTTGTACAGTCCAACAGTTAAAATTAGGTAGTAATGCAGTACGTCCAGATTAAACACAAATATGATTCTATCCTTACAGTACTATTTTTAAAATGAAATCTTATTGTTGTTTTATATCCATAAGTCATTCTGGCCCTCTTTTTTGAGATAAGCACTTGGTGCTATTTTCAATCGATCATGAGAGGGAAAAGTGTCATGGCTCTAAATCGAGTTCGTTACGCACAATTTGATTATACAAATTAGTTTGATCCGATTCAATCATTATCAACTCCATACCAAATCACATGGTTTGGACATCATTAAAAAAATCAATATGAGAAATATACTTATTATAGGCGCTGGGCGATCTGCTTCCTCTTTGATTCGTTATCTTCTGGATCATTCAACCGTCGAAAAACTCCATTTGGTCATAGCCGATATATCCTTGGAGTTAGCTCAAAAAAAAACATTAAATCATCACAATGCTACAGCAATAGCATTAGATATATTCGACAAAGAACAGCGTACCCAAGCCATAGAAAAAGCAAATCTTGTCATTTCGATGCTGCCTGCTCATTTGCATATCGAAGTAGCCA
Source organism: Flavobacterium psychraerolatum (assembly GCF_025960985.1). Classification (GTDB taxonomy): domain Bacteria; phylum Bacteroidota; class Bacteroidia; order Flavobacteriales; family Flavobacteriaceae; genus Flavobacterium. The sequence continues at coordinate 47,993 of NZ_JAOQMX010000003.1, forward strand.
AAGACTGTATGCGTTTCAAAAAACATTTGGTAACCGCTTCGTATATCAGCGATCAAATGCAGGCCTTGAACGCAGAAGCGAAAGCTAATAATTTGGTTTTCATGAACGAAATCGGACTTGATCCTGGCATTGACCACATGAGTGCTATGAAAATCATTGATAAAATAAGAGATCAGGGAGGCAAAATCCTAACATTTGAATCTTTTTGTGGTGGTCTAGTTGCACCCGAATCTGATACGAATCTGTGGAATTACAAATTCACTTGGGCACCTCGGAATGTTGTTTTGGCTGGTCAAGGTGGCGCTGCCAAGTTTCTTCAAGAGGGTACGTACAAATACATTCCATATTGTAATTTATTTCGCAGAACTGAATTTTTAGAAGTCGCTGACTACGGAAAATTTGAAGCCTATCCCAACAGGGATTCTTTAAAATACAAATCGGTTTATGGTCTTGATGATGCTTTGACTTTATATCGCGGAACCATTCGAAAAGTTGGTTTCTCCAAGGCATGGAATATGTTTGTGCAATTGGGTATGACCGATGATAGTTATGTGATGGAAGATTCCTTAACAATGAGTTACCGTGATTATATCAACGCATTTTTGCCGTACCATGCAACCGATTCAGTCGAAATCAAGATGCGTTTACTTCTTAAAATTGACCAAGACGATATCATGTGGGAGAAACTAGTTGAATTGGACTTATTCAATGATGAAAAAATCGTTGCGTTGTCCAATGCGACACCCGCTCAAATTCTTGAAAAAATCTTAGGCGATAGTTGGACATTACAAGCTGATGATAAAGATATGATCGTGATGTATCATAAGTTTGGTTTTGAATTGAAAGGTATAAAAAAACAAATTGATTCCAAAATGGTTTGTATAGGTGATGATCAAACCTATACCGCCATGGCGAAAACAGTTGGATTACCCGTAGCGATTGCCAGTTTATTGATTTTAAATGGTAAAATCAAAACATATGGAGTTCAACTTCCTATTCGAAAAGAAGTCTATGAACCTATACTTAAAGAATTAGAAAATTATGGAGTTCATTTCAAGGAGGAAATTATCCCTTCAATTAGACACAAAGTGTAATAAATGTTTCCCCCAAAAAACATATGATTCCCTGAGTTATATCATCTAAATTATATTGTTCATTTTCTTGAATTATTGTACTGGTGATCCTTATCATTTTTACTATAGCATACGCCCTATTTGCTATTTTACTGACAATACTCCCCCCCCCCCCGGGTACCAAGAGAATCTATGTGTAAAAACTTTTTACAAGGGAGATTTTTCTTATTCTGAATTGTTTTTTAGAGTTGCGACTCCAAATGATGTTTATTCCATGAGAATTGAAACTTACAAATTAATTCAATTAACAGCGATATCAGAATCTATTTATAAAACTAATAATGATCCTTTTAAACAAACTAATTCGCTGATGAATACTTTATTTCCTGAAGCGTAGGGAAATTAACATCCAATTATCCTGGTATAAACGGTCTTGTAGCACCTCTCATTCAATATTGTTCTGCTAGAATTTTTGTTTAGGATTTTATTTAGTTTTTGTTAAGATATTTTTAAGGCATTTTTAAGCTTAATTTTAAGCTTAAATGAAGTTTACGAAAATATTTTCGTAGTCTAAACTTCAATTATGGAACTACTACATTTTACATGCTCAACTGTTTGGAGAGGACACGAGCAAATGATTATAGATATCTATGAGTCATTGAGAGATAATGAGTTGGTGAAAAATCAAATCATTGTATGTCCTACTAATTCTAAGCTTTTTGAAGTGGCTACACAGAGAAATTTGAAAGTCATTGGTATTGATTTTAAATCACAATACAATCTTAAAATCGCAAAACAATTAAAGCATATTGTGGATATCAATAGTTCTAGCATTGTTTTACTTCACAATAGCAAAGCCCATACTGTTGGTGTGATCTCCTCAGTATTTTGTGGATTAAAAATTCCGTTGGTACTTTTTAGAACACTCATAAAAAATGTAGGCACCAACTTCTTTCGAAAATTTAAGTACAATTATAAAGGAATCAAAAAAATAGTATGTGTTTCTGATCCAGTGGTTGATATCTTAAAAGCTACAATCAAAAACCATCAAAAAATGGTTGTAGTAGGGAGTGTAGTTGATACTGAGAAGTTTATCGGGCAGGTTAAAAATGGTTTCTTACATAAGGAATTTAATATCCCATCGGACTATAAAATTGTAGGGAACGTTTCAGCTTTTTGTAAAGTAAAAGATCATTATACTTGGGTCAATACTGTTGAAGAACTTTATAAAAGAGGCCTTAAAGCAAAATACATTTTGATTGGCGAAGGTGGATTAGAGTCTGAAATTAAGGAATATGTTAAATCTAAAGGTCTAGAAAATGAAATAATATTTGCAGGTTTTAGGAATGATGTTCATCAGTGCATCCCTGAATTTGATTTGTTTTTATTTACTTCAAATAACGAAGCTACAGGCGGGGTGATTCTAGAAAGTTATGCATGTAAGGTTCCTGTTGTTGCTGCTAGAGCCGGTGGTATTCCGACTGTATTGGAACATAATGAAACTGGATTGTTGGCTGAGGTGGGTAATGCAATCGATTTTGCAGACAAAGTGGAATTCTTGATTAATTGCAAAGAAAGTAAAGAAAGATACATCACCAAGGGACATGATTTTTTAATGAAAACAGCCTCTAGAGTTGTTATTGGATATAAAATTAATGAAGTGTTAAGTCAAATTATGCTCGATGATTATGTTATTGCTTAAGGAAATACTTTTTTATTTGGTGCATGGAATGCTTCTTGTACTCTTTTATTTTGAATTTTTGTGAGGCGTATATTTCTAAATAATTTATATCTAGTAAATAGATGCGCAGGAACACAATGTTTTATCAATATGTTATGATATATTTTTTATTGGGGGTTGTTTTTTTGTTGGTTATTTTTCTAGTGGTTTTAAACATGCAATTTAAATTATTTTATGCATCAAAAAACAAATTGAGAATCTTAGAATATCATTCTATTTCTACAAATGGTTTTGCAGATCAAATTACCATCAAGAAAGAAACATTGATTGCACAATTTGAATATTTAAAAGTGAATAAATATCAAACATTGTGGCTTTCGGATGTAGAGACCATGCTTAAAAATAAACAATCACTACCTTCAAAATCGATTGTATTGACTTTTGATGATGGTTTTTTGGATAATTATACCGAATTATATCCACTATTAAAGGAGTATGATTTTAAAGCAGTGCTGTTTGTTGTGCTTGGAAAGATAGGGCAAAAGATTGATTGGGGTGGAAAGTTTATTAATGAGAATGATAACATGCGTTTGATGAACAGAGTGCAGTTGGATACTATTGGTACACATATAGAGTTAGGTTACCATACCTTTAAGCATGATAATTATGCACTATTATCGCTAATAGAAATTGAATCTGATTTGAAACTGTGTCAGGAAGTGATTGATAAAGAGAATTTGAATGTTTTTCCTGCTTTGGCATATGCGTATGGCGGATATTACAGAAAGAGGGGTCATGAACAAAAAGCATTCTTTGACTTGTTGAAAAAATACGGAATACGCTATGGTTTGCGCATTGGAAATAGAATTAATGTTTTTCCGTTAAAGAATCAATATGAAATTCAGCGCATTGATATAAGGGGAGGTGATCGTTTTGAAGTGTTTAAAAAGAAGGTTCGACTGGGACGTAAAAAGTTATTTTAAAAATTGTGATTAATTCTTAATTGACAATCGAAGCTATTTTGAACAAAGATCTTATCGCAACTACTCTTTGGGTTAGGGATAGAAGCGGAAAGCCCGGAAACAAGTGAAGCGATAGCAGAACTTGTTGAGGACTTGCAGCGAATAGCCCGCCCGTAGGGAACCCCATAAAAAAAAGTCCGTTACTACAGATAGTAACGGACTTTTTTGATTTTTCTATTTTGATAATTCTACAAAATATTTATAAAATAGTGGAATGGTTTCGATTCCTTTTAGGTAATTAAAGATGCCGAAATGTTCGTTTGGAGAATGGATAGCATCGCTGTCGAGTCCAAATCCCATAAGAATGGTTTTGCTTTTTAATTCTTTTTCGAAAAGGGCTACAATCGGAATACTACCCCCAGAACGAACTGGGATGGCGGGGACACCAAAAGTTTCGGTGTAAGCCATATTGGCTGCCTTGTACCCAATACTATCAATTGGGGTTACGTAGCCTTGTCCTCCATGGTGTGGTTTTACCTCTACGGTGACACCTGCTGGAGCGATGGCAATAAAATGTTTGGTAAATAGGTCGGTGATGGCCTCCCAGTCTTGGTTGGGTACCAAACGCATTGAGATTTTGGCAAATGCTTTGCTGGCAATAACAGTTTTTGCTCCTTCACCAGTGTATCCTCCCCAGATTCCGTTAACGTCTAGTGTAGGACGAATGGAATTGCGCTCGTTGGTTGTGTAACCTGCTTCACCATACACGGCGTTGAGGTTTAGTGCTTTTTTATAATTTTCTAGACTGAAAGGTGCTTTGGCCATTTCAGCTCTTTCTTCAGTAGATAGTTCTTCGACATTATCATAGAAACCTGGGATAGTAATGTGGTTGTTTTCGTCGTGAAGTGAGGCGATCATTTTTGATAAAACATTGATCGGATTGGCCACTGCTCCACCGTATAATCCAGAATGAAGATCACGATTTGGGCCAGTAATTTCTACTTCAACATAACTCAGTCCGCGCAATCCAGTGGTGATAGACGGTTGCTGGTTTGAGATCATTCCAGTGTCTGAAATTAATATTACATCATTCTTAAGCTTTTCAGTATTGTTTTCAACAAAAGTTTTGAGGTTAACACTTCCTACTTCTTCTTCTCCTTCGATCATAAACTTGACGTTACAAGGCAAACAATCATTTTTAATCATATATTCGAATGCCTTCACATGCATGTACATTTGTCCTTTGTCGTCGCAAGCACCGCGAGCAAAAATAGCACCTTCGGGATGTGTTTCTGTAACTTTGATTACAGGCTCAAATGGGGGCGAATTCCATAGCTCGATAGGATCTGCGGGTTGAACATCATAATGTCCGTATACGAGAATGGTAGGGAGTCCTGGGTCAATTGTTTTTTGTCCATAAACAATTGGGTAGCCATCTGTCTCGCAAATCTCTACAAAATCGCAGCCTGCTTGCTCTAGACTAATTTTTACAGCTTCGGAGGTGTCGATAACATCTTGCGCATAGGCAGCGTCTGCACTTACAGATGGTATTTTCAATAATTCGATAAGTTCTTTGATCAAACGATCTTTATTTTCGTTTATGTAATGCTTAATATTATCCATTTATGTGTTGACTTTTAGTACTTTCAAAAATACAAAAAAATGATAAATAAATTTTTTAAAAAAAAGCTTTGAATATTAGAAACAATCCTTATATTTGCACCCACAATTGCACGCGGATATGGTGAAATTGGTAGACATGCCAGACTTAGGATCTGGTGCCGCAAGGCGTGTAGGTTCGAGTCCTATTATCCGCACCAGAAAAACCCAAAACACTGAGTGTTTTGGGTTTTTTGTTTTATAAAAAACTCCCTCTTCCATTCCACAGCTTTCTTTTAAGTTAAATAAATCAGGTATTTACACAAAATTTTCTAGACAAATATTTAATCATCTCAACCAAATAGAAAATAAGAAATCTTTACTGAGCCCCCTAGAGTATCATTACCTACAACTACCATCATAAAGTATAAATACTTCATCACACAAAATAAACATATTGTATCTGAGCTTATATTTAAAAGTGATTACTCAACACCCAAAATACATCATCACAAATAATACTACAAAAAAAAATTAACGAGACAACAATTTAAGACTGCTCAATTCATGAACATCTGTACATCATTCACAGAAAACAACTTATGAGAATACAAGACAGATCGAATTTAATCCCAATACTATCAAGACAAAACTTAGCAACAGACGAAAATCAACAACACAAGGATATACGTCTTTATTAATAAAAACAACAGACACTATACCAATATCGCTTCACTTAATAACACTACAAACATAAACTCTCAAAATAGTTAAAGATTTTAAGCAACCCCAAAATACGAGGTAAGAGACAACATAACAAACAATGGTTTTTCATCTCTGGAAATCAAGACAAATATTTACAAACTAATAAAACTTCACCCTTGAAAGAAGTACTTTATATCATCTAAAACAACAAAGCAGGTAAAAGAAAGATAGCAAAGTCGCTATAATTACCAGAACGAAAGCAAATACTATTTTGCAAAACACAACAAAACAATTCCTAAAAAGTAAATCATTTAAACCAAAAACCTTTCTAAAATCAAAAAAGCCATTCACAATTAAGTGAAAAGCTTTTCATTGGCCTAACTACTAAACCAGGATCAGTTAACTAGACTGATCGCAACACAACTAATTTTAGAAACCTTTATTGAGACAAAAAGCCTTTTATTTCTAAAAGGCTTTCCTCAATTTCGCGGTCTGGACGGGACTCGAACCCGCGACCCCCTGCGTGACAGGCAGGTATTCTAACCAACTGAACTACCAGACCAACTCGCTCTTTAAAATCAATTTTAAACTCGAAATTACTACTTCACTATTGTTTAAAATTAATCATTATATATATTTTAATTTTTGAATATGCTTACAATATCAAATACTAAGATATTCTTTGGCTTAACACCTAAACCAAGATCAGATTAACCGACTGATCACTCTACAAAATTTAATCTTTGATTGGAAAAAAAAGCCCTTCATTACTGAAAGGCTCTCCCAATACTCGCGGTCTGGACGGGACTCGAACCCGCGACCCCCTGCGTGACAGGCAGGTATTCTAACCAACTGAACTACCAGACCAACTGCGCTATTGCGGTGGCAAAGATACAATAGATTTCCGTTTCTACAAGCATTTTTACCAATTATTTTTAAATAATTTTATATAAATTACCCAAACTTTTGTTTTTCAACAAGATAAGTAAGCATTATTTTTTCGAAATCTTGGGCCACATTTACAGGAACATACCGAATTCGGTTCTGAGCGCAGGTTAATGCTATTTTATTAAAATAAACTTCAGCTTCTTTTTTATAAACATCTTGGACATTATCCGAAAAAAGAGCCACCTCTTCACCCGTTTCCACATCAATAAATTTCCTGGGCGTACTATCAAACTCAAAATTAACCTCTGTTTTGCGATCACACACATGAAAAAGAATCACTTTGTGCTTATTATGACGCAAATGCTGTAAGGCTTCAAATAATTTTTCATCGTCTTCTAACTGAAACATATCTGTAAACAACACAATCATCGAGCGACGATGCATCTTTTCGGCAATTTGATGCAAGAAAGAAACCGTATTAGTAATTTTAGAAACTTTTGGCTTATCCAAAACAGACTCCAGTTGATTCAATATCATTCGATGATGTCGGTCACTTCCTTTTTCAGGTGCATAGTAATCATACCTATCCGAAAAAACACTCAAACCAACCGCATCACGTTGTTTTTTTAATAAACGCATTAAAACTGCAGATGCCAATACAGAAAATCCAATTTTATTTTCGTGAAAATCTTGATTAGACCTCAGCTTTGGATAATGCATGGACGAGGAGTTATCCAAAATAATATGACAACGTAAATTGGTTTCCTCCTCAAATCGTTTCGTATACAGCCTATCTGTCTTCGCAAACAACTTCCAATCTATATGGCGAGTACTCTCACCTACATTATACAATTTATGTTCTGCAAACTCAGCCGAAAACCCATGAAACGGACTTTTGTGCATGCCCGAAATAAATCCTTCAACGATTTGATTCGCCAAAAGCTCCAAATGTTGGAAACGAGCTATTTTCTCTAATTGTGATTCCATCTTCATATCTCAAATATATTAAAAATAATCACGACCTTCACAGAAACATCATTTCTAAAACACAATTTACATTAATTCCCACTTTCAATTATAACACTACAGGTTTGCGTGAAGGATAGTAGTAAAAATCCTTTTTTGGGCTTTTTCTGGCCCAAAAAAGATTGAAACGAATAGCCTGACCCGCTTTTTTTCGGCGGGGCACGCCCAAATCACAATCTACTTATTTGAAACAAAAAAATCACAAAAAAAAAGGCTTGACTAACGTCAAACCTTTTTTATATAAATTATAATCTTACGATTACAACAAAGCGTCTAAACTATCTGCATAAGTTTGCTTAGGAGCTACTCCTACTTGCTTCCCAACTACTTCTCCGTTGTGAAAAACTAATACAGTAGGAATATTTCTTACACCATATTTGGCTGCAAATTCTTGATTTGCATCAACATCTACTTTACCTACTACAACTTTACCTTCGTAATCATTGCTTAATTCTTCAATGATTGGTCCAACCATTCTACATGGTCCACACCAAGCTGCCCAAAAATCTACTAAAACTGGTTTGTCTGACTTCAAAACTACTTCGTCAAAAGTAGCATCTGTTATTGCTAATGCCATAATTTTTTTCTTTTATATGTTAACCCCAACACTATATTGGAGCAATTTTTTTGTGTTATTACTAATTTGAAGTACAAATTTATAAATTAAAACCAAATCAAACACCATTCTTACATTAGTTTTAACTATTTCTTCATTGATAAAATTTATTTGGAGCTAATCCTGCTATCCACTATATCTCTTGTGTCCGCTATCGCTACCACAAGAGGATGCCGTTTCTATCAGGGCTATGACCTACATCTTCAAATAAAATTCTTTTGTCAATTCAATATAATCGTCGGTATAATCATGCCTGCCATTTTCGATAATTAATACATTTTCATCAACTTCAAGAACTTCATCACGACCGAAGGCCAGCAAACTTCTTTTTGTTTCTGACTGCGCAGTTCCTTTTACACGAGTGATCTTAAAAGGATACAATTCAAATTCCTTAGCCAAAGCTACAAATTTCGCTTCTTCTTTGAACGGAATTATTACTGCAAAAACCCCCTTTTCGGACAAAAACAAATCAGCTGCCTCAATCAATTCTTCAAAAGGCATCGCATCTTGAAAACGAGCTAAATCACGCTGTTCATCATTAGATTTAAAATCTTCACTGTAAAAAGGTGGGTTGGAAAGAATCAAATCATACTCATCTTCGGGCTCATCTACAAACTCATCTAATCCGGCATGATAACAAAATAAACGATCTCCCCATGGCGAATTTTCAAAATTTTCCACGGCTTGCTCGTACGCATCTTCGTCAATCTCCAAAGCATCAATTTGCTCTGCAGTCGTGCGTTGTGCCAACATCAAAGCGATAAGCCCCGTACCCGCACCAATATCCAAAATACTAAAAGGGCGATGACCAACAGGGACCCAAGCCCCCAAAAGAACGCCATCGGTACCTACTTTCATAGCAGTTTTATCCTGCTCGATAGAAAATTGCTTAAATTGAAACAAAATGAAAAGATTTAAGATTGTTGATTGCTTCGCCAGTTCGAGCAAAGCTCTCGAGTAACAAATTATGATTTTTGATTTACTCCAAAATAAAAACAAATAGTGTTTACAGTTAATGTAATTAAAGAATTAAGATTATAAGAAACGGTTCTTTTAACACCTGCCAAAAACTTATAACCTCTAATTTTTAACTTCTAACCTCTACCTTCTAAAGATACATTTCCACTAAACCTTCTGGAAGGTTCATGATGACTTTTTTGTTTTCGCGATCTACCTTAACCAAGAAATGGTCAATCATCGGGATTAATATTTCTACGTTTCCGTTCAACACCTCAAATAGTGGCTGAGCAGAAGTATCATTAATAGATTGAATCACACCAAAAACCCCCAAACGTTGGTCTTCGATTTCAAATCCTACTACTTCGTGAAAATAAAATTTGTTACCACTAAGTTTTGGCAACATATTAAGGGGTAGAAAAAGCTCATTACCCATAATGGCATCAGCATCTTCTTCGTTTTTAACTTCTTCAAAACGAATACGTAAAAAATCGTTTTTATGAATGGAGCTATTTTCAATAAAAAAAGGAATCAAGTGTTTGTTGCATTCAACAAACACTGATTCCAAGTTTTCGTATAACTCAGGTTCATCCGTGTCCAAATAGGCCAGAACTTCTCCTTTGAAACTAAATTTTTTAGCGATTTTACCCAAATAGAAACAATCTTCTTTACGCATTATCGCTGTGGAATTAAGCTTGAGTTTCTTCGTTAGTTTCTTCAGCAGCTGGAGCTTCTTCAGCTTCAACTTCTGGAGCAGGTGCAGCAGCAGCGATAGCATCAGCTTCTGCTTGAGCAGCTGTTGCGATACGTTTTGCATTTACATCTTGCTCTGCTTTGAAAGCTTTAGCTTTAGCATCAGCTTGCACTTTTGATAAACCATCTTTCTTAGCATCAACAGTTCCTGTTTTAGATTCTAACCAAGTTGCTAATTTAGCATCAGCTTGTTCTTGTGTTAAAGCACCTTTACGAATACCTCCATCAAGGTGGTGTTTCAATAAAGCTCCTGTGTAAGAAAGAATTGCTCTAGCAGTATCTGTTGGTTGAGCACCATTGTGCAACCATTGAACTGCACTATCAATATTCAAATCGATAGTTGCTGGGTTAGTGTTTGGATTGTAAGTACCGATTTTCTCTAAGTATTTACCATCTCTTTTTGAGCGTGCATCTGCAGCTACAACCCAGTAAAAAGGTTTTCCTTTTTTACCGTGTCTTTGTAATCTAATTTTTACTGACATAATCGTGTGATTAAATTTTGAGGTACTCGACCTCTATTAATTAAGGGCGCAAAGATATACTTTTTATTTCAATAATACCAATCGATTTTCACTATATTAATCAAGTAGTTAGCTAATGTTTTTAATTTATAATTCTTATTTGCCCTCATAATACACTACTTTTGCTTGTCTAAAAAACAGGTTACATGAAAAAATATTTTCTATTTCTCCTTACAACTTTGAGCATCTTCTCTTGTGAAGAAAATGTAAAGTTCAACAACCCTTCCTTTCAAGGGCTAAAAGATAATGTTTTTTGGAGAGCCATTACCACTACTGCAACGATAAACAGCAGTAACGAACTAATTATTACGGCCTACACAAGCAAGGAACAGATTGTACTAAAAACTCCCTCAGACGACATAAACACCTATACACTCGGTGAAGACAACATCTCAACAGCAACTTATACGCTCACAGAAGACACAACGGTAACGACTTACTCAACAGGAACAAATACCGGAAACGGCCAAATTGAAATCACTGAATACGACATTGCAAACAAAATAATAACGGGTACCTTTAAATTTAACGCCATAAATACAATAACAAATCCTGAATCTCAATCGAATTTAAATTTTCAACAAGGTGTCTTTTATAAAATCCCAGTAACACCTTAATGCTTCATAATGAATTTAATCCCACCAAAAGAGAAGGAACAAGTCTCCTAATTGAAAAATATTTGATTAAATAAGCTTATTCATAGTAGATTAGAAAATATTTAAACTACATTTGCTACAATTATTATAAATAAGCACATATGAATATTTTTGTTGGAAGCCTTCCATTCAGTATTGAGGAAGCAGATTTAAGAGAGTCTTTCGAGGCTTACGGAGCAGTAGATTCAGTTAAAATTATCACAGATAAATTTACAGGAAGAAGCAAAGGATTTGGTTTTGTTGAAATGCCAAGTGATGATGACGCTCAAAAAGCAATTGACGAATTGAACGGTGCAACTGTTCAAGGACGTACAATCGTTGTTAACAAATCTGAGCCAAAACCAGAAGGCGAAAGAAGAAGTTTTAATAACAACCGTGGTGGAGGAGATTCACGCGGAGGTTATGGTGGAAACAACCGTGGTGGAGAAAACCGTGGTGGTGGAAACAGAGGAGGATATTAATATTTTTTTCTACAATATATAAAAAGGGTGTCAATTTATTTTGACACCCTTTTTTATTTTTATTAATTCTGTTTACCTAATTTCAATTGAAAAGTAACTACTGTAGCATAAATGTTCTTATTCTTTTTCTAAGACTTTAATGTCTTCAATTAAAGCCTGCATACTACTTGGATCAAGACTATTATAGATCCCGCGAATCAAACGATTTTCATCAATTAAGACAAAATTCTCTGTATGTAAGAAAATGGAGCTGTCATTGTTTTCTCCCAAATCTTCTTCGACAAAATAAAACTTTCGCCCTAAATTATAAATCTCCTCTTTGTCACCAGTAAGTAGTTTCCATTTACTATATTGAATATTATTTTTTTTAGCATAAGCTGCCATTACAGAAACACTATCCTTATCTGGCGTGACGGAATGTGACACCAATTGTATCTGATTATCATTCTTAAACTCCTCTTGAATTTTGGTCATACTATTGGTCATTTTTGGACAAATCCCAGGACAGCTAGTAAAAAAGAAATCTACAATAGTAATTTTTCCATCCAAATTTAATTCTGAAAACGCTTTCCCTTCTTGATCTATCAGATCAAAAGGTCGAATTTTATGAAAAGATTCAGTTTCTGGAGTATTCCAAACAGGCACAAAATCTGATGATTTGTAATAAGGCAATTTTCTCGTTTTTTCTTGACAAGAAATTACCAAAACTCCCAACAATGCGATGATATAATACTTTATTTTCATTTGGATTTTAGTTTTTGATCTTTGAGCGTATAACACAAGTTTGATTTTTGCAAACCATATCGTCGGCCGTCTTTTGCTTCGTAACTGATGTAGGGTTTTCCGTTTTCACGCCAAGCTCTTTGCATCCCTTCTTCTCTATCATTTTTATAGGTCAAAAAGGAGTATTTTCCTCCGCTTTCATACCATTGTTTATGCAAACCTTCTCTTCGATCATTCACATAGATATAATCAAATCTGGGGTTTCCATTCTCCCAATACCCATAATGCCTTCCAAATGACTTACCTTCTTTATAACTTCTAGATTCTTTTAATTTCCCATCTACATAATAAATCAAACTCAAGCCTTGTTGCTTTCCCCCGAAAAAACTAAAAATGCATTTGGTAAATGCTAAAGCATACATTTCTTTAACATAACCTGAATAGACTTTTTTATGAAAATAGTATATTCCGTTGTCTAAAACTAAATTTGGATTGGTAACTAATATAGTATCGTTTGGAATCCCTACCGTTGAAACAATTAAAGACGATGGCATCATAGCTTCGTCTTTAATCTCTTTTTTGCAACTTGTAACAAGAACTGCAATTACGGCTAAAAAATATACTTTAAAAAGTAAAAGTTCCTTTTGTACCATAATAACTTCCTGCTTTTAATACATAAAAACCAGAGTCCATATAATTGACATTCGAACAATGGTAATGATAAATTCCGTTTGGATACTCTACTGTTGCGCCAGTGTGTCCACCATTTGAATCTAGTGCTGAAGGATAAGAACCGTCTTTATCTTTACGACCATAAATTGGGAATCCATCTCTTAACCAGCCAATTAATTTTGCATCGTCATCCGAGGTAAAATCGCCATTAAAATGGTAATGATACAATCCCCCAGGGCCACTGTGAGCCCCAGCTCGATCAAACGATTTCAGTGTTCCTGCATCAACTGGCACATTCCCTCCTTCTCTATCATTGTAAATTGCCACACCATTTAGAGCCATTCCAATTGGACCTAAAGAGGTTTCTTCTTTAGAACTCGCTTCAACAGGATTCACTGGAATTGTCATTACAAAAACTTGCGATTGCAAATTCCCTGGGTTTACAACTTGACCAGTAGTTTGTTCCTCATATAACGAATTACCTGAACCCCAATAAGGCGTAACGTGGTCTGGAGTACCATTAGATTTCATAGTCACTGTAGTCCCTGTACTAGATAAAGTTACTGCTGACTTATAGTTAGTACTAAATACCGCAGGAACATCTGCAGTGCCTTCTACTGTCGTGGTAGAATCATCGCTACTACTACAAGAGTAAGTCGCTATTGATAAAGTAATTATACTTATTGCGGCAATTATTATATTCGATTTTTTCATTATTGTTAAATTAGTTAATTTAATTTGGTGAGGTGTATTCAAAATCTATTCTGTTGGTTTTTTACGCTCTGGCTTAGGCGCTTTTTTCAATTCATCCAGACTCAAGAAACCATCTTTATCCGTATCAATCTTTGTGAAGTCATCCTTCAACGGACCTTTTACCTCTGCTTTAGATAATTTACCATCTTTATCAGCATCCATTTTTTTTATAGCTTCTTCAGCAGTTGGTAGTTTTTGCCCCCCTTGCCCGCCTTGTGGTTGCGCAAAAAGTGAAACTGATCCAGAAAACAACATAACAGTTAAAATAATTTTTATACTTTTCATAGTCTATTTTTTTTAAAATTGTTTAGATAAACAAAGGTGAGGTTATTTTTAAGGTGCTTTTTGTACTTTCAGTGAATGACCAATAGTTATCAGTGTAAAGGTCAAAATTCCTAAATATGTCTCAAACCTAAGAAATAACTGAAATAATGCCATAAGAGGATTAACTACTTCATAAATGAGAGCCTAAGTTTTCCAAAACTTAGGCTCTTTACATGATTATAAAACAGATGTTCTACAATAATTATTTAAGATAAGCATTTACCGCTGTAGTACGTGCAGTAACGTGAGCGCTTAAAGCATCTATCGCTGTTTGAAAATCAGAAGTACTATTTAAAAATGTATAACCCTTTACCTCTTTTATAGCATATGGCTTCACGAGCGCTCCATAAGCTGCGTATTTAGCTTTCATGGTGGTTTCATTAAAAGCATTGTCAATAACACTTTTTACATAAGTATCATATTTGGTCTTATACGTTGCATCATTATATAAATACCCGATCATTGGCCACGAAGCTGTATTTAATCCAGAAAAATTTAAAGCATAAGCACCGCCTTGGTTTCCTGTTTGTAGCGCTTCATTGTTGTCCCATGGTATCCAAGATAGTTTTTTGGTATCGGGATTGTTGTATAGAAAATAATTATGCGTCATTCTACCATAGGTATCCCAGTTTTGAATAACGGTGTTGACAGCTAAATATTTCAAGAAAGTATCTGTATCAAATACCGACTCTAGATTGGTTCTCCAAGCGGCAGCATCTGTTGTTCTATTACTAGCATGCAAGGCAGTGAATAGATTTTTGATATCAGTGTAATCAGCAGCGTCTTCATTGGTTTTTTTAACAAAAACAGATTCTGTGAAACTCCCATTACTAAAACTTGCCCCAGTACCATCTGGCTTGTATAAATTACCATCGTTGTTCGAGAACTCATCAATCAATGTATCGTCAACCTCTTCTACCAAAGTATATACTCCAAAATAAGTAGGACCATCACCATGATCTACATATACCTCGTAAATTGCAGCATGTGAACTTATAACCCCAGACGCTCTAAAAATATCGGTAGCCACTTTTTCGCGCAACATAGACTTGTCATTGTAATTATTTTTTAGACTTAATTTCTTGAAACCATAAAAACGTTGGTTATCAATTTGAGGATACGTGTCTTCATATTCGTCGAAATCCAATTTAAACGACAACTTTAAATTTCCGCTAGACCAAGTAGATTGCAAACTGGAATTTCCTTTGAATCGCACGCCTACACGATACCATTCTTTGCCTTTGTAAAAAAACTCAGCAGGAACCATTATAGGATCTTCATCTGACGATACAAGTCCAGGACCTCCAGAACTTTTACCAAAAGTACCGTAAGTAGCTGTCATATCGGCTAGCATTTTTTTCCAACGTGTACTCGTTATCACAATATCCAATCGCTTTACCGAATTGTCATCAAAAATCTCGGCAAAATTTGGATCTACTTTCTTACTATGTGTTTCTGTAGTCCAATCTGGAATGTCAAATACAGTGTCATCAACTTCTACTTCTGCCACTTCACCTACAACTGCATCCTCTTTTGAGCAAGATGACACAAAGAATAGCTGCATTGTTAAGACTAATAGGATACTTATTTTTTTCATAGTTCTGGTTTTTGAAGTTACTATTGAGGACAAATTTCGTAAAACAATTTTAGCATGAAATTTTTATTCAACCAATAACCCAAACTAATCGGTAAACATTGTATTACAATCAGTAAATGTTTAATTTCAGCCTATTAATTGTCCCATTTTCAAAAAAGGATTCATTTTTATTTTATTTATTTGTACTATGACAAAATTGAATAGAACTCTTTTCCAGATTTTTTTGTGGGCAGCCATTTGGATCATCCTTGGGCTTAACCAGCGAGAAATCATGCATTTTTTTAGCGAAAATTGGTTAGCCTACTTACTGCAAGCAGTACTAATTGTTATACTTACTTACCAACTTGCTCCAAAATTTCTATTCAAAAAGAAGCACCTTGCTTTCACCTTCATATCGCTAGGAGCTTTAATTATTTCAGCATTTATATCTACTAGTGTTATGAACCCTCACAATGATGGTAGAATGCGACGTCAAAGACCAGAAATGGAGCTACCTCCTCCTCCTCCAGGCGAAGGCCCAGAGAGAGGTAACTTACGTGGCTCACAGCAAAACAGTTTACCACCCCCTGTGTTGATTAACTTTTTGATGCTAAGTGTTTCCTATATTTTGGCTATTTTTTTAGAAACTTTTTCTTTTGCACAAAAAAAAGAAGAAGACTTAATGTTGAGTAAAACTGAAAATATCGAAAACGAACTGAAGTTTTTAAAATCTCAGATCAATCCACATTTTCTATTCAACTCTCTCAATAATATTTATTCGCTCTCCATGATTGATTCGAATAAAGCACAGCAGAGCATCCTGTACCTGTCAGACATGCTTCGTTATGTTTTGTACGAATGCGAAAAGCCTATGGTTATTATCGAAAAAGAAGTAACTTATATTAAAGATTTTATTCAGTTATTTTTATTGAAAAGCAGTAAACAATATCCAGTTGAAACGAAGTTTTCTATCGAAAATAAAGGCCTACAGATTGCGCCTATGCTTCTAATACCTTTTATCGAAAATGCCTTCAAACACAGTAATATCGAAAACATTGAAGAAGCATTTATAAAAATCTGTATCCATTCATCCGGCTCAACCATTCTCTTTAGTGTTGAAAATACGTTTAGAAAAGGCCCGAAAGTTCAAGATGCCGTTGGAGGAATTGGGATACAAAATGTAAAAAAACGTTTAAACTTATTATATCCAGACAAGCATACCTTAGCCATTTCAGAAATTAATAGTACTTTTAAAGTTGAACTAAAAATTAACACTAATGCTTAAATGTATCGTTATTGATGACGAAGAACTGGCTCGAAAATTAATTGAAAGCTATATCGAAAAATTAGATTTTTTGACTGTTGCAGGTTCGTTCGAAAATCCTTTGGAAGCTATTAATCTTCTTAAAAAAGAAACTATTGATGTCGTTTTTTTAGATATTCAAATGCCTCAAATTAAAGGAACTGACTTTGCGAAATTGATTCCGTCCACTACCAAAATTATATTTACAACTGCATATTCTGATTATGCTATCGAAGGATTTGAACTAAGTGCGACTGACTACTTATTAAAACCTATTAGTTTTGATCGATTTTTGAAAGCGGTCCAAAAAATTAATACCCCAAATAATTCACTACAAGATAGCATCACCGTAAAATCGGGTTATGATTTATTCAAATTAAAATACGCCGACATTACCCATATCGAAAGTGATAGCGAATACGCTGTTTTTTATACTGCCGACAAAAAAGTAATGAGTTTACAGTCGTTAAAATCGTTAGAAAAAATATTAGACCCATCACTATTTATTAGAGTCCACCGCTCCTTTATCGTTAACAAAACCAAAGTTACCAGCCTAAAAAGTAGGGATTTATTTTTGGGAACTATTCAAATTCCGGTGAGCGATAGTTATTATGAAATGGTGAAAAAGGAGTTGTTTTCATAAAGCCGATCAAAAGAACATAAATAGAAATACAATCTTAAATCCTAGCCCCGATAGAAACGGAAATCCTTGTGGGGGCTGGCATTTTGCCGCCACAAGATTGTAGTGAATAGCGGGAACAGTCGTTATTGATAGCACAACTATTCTGCTTCTAATAAAAAACAAAAAAACTGTCAACCTTGCGATTGACAGCTTTTTGAATAGTATATATTTCGAATATTAGATATTAGCTGCTAACCAATCTCCAACTTCTTTCGTTCCGTGTGCTTTTCCACCATCTGCAAGGTCTTCAGTAACGATTCCTGCTTCTAGTGCTTTGTTTACTGCATCTCTCATAGCTTGACCTTCTTCCATCAATCCGAAGTTTTCGAACATCATAGCAGCCGATAAAACTGTAGCCATTGGGTTTGCAATGTTTAATCCAGTTGCTTGTGGATAAGAACCGTGAATTGGCTCAAATAAAGCTATTTTGTCTCCCATAGATGCAGATGGCATTAATCCCATAGATCCAGAGATTACCGAAGCTTCATCTGTAAGGATATCTCCAAATAAGTTCTCCGTAATTAATACATCATACGAGTTTGGCCATTGTACCAAACGCATTGCTACAGCATCAACAAATTCGTAAGAAACAGTCACTTCTGGATAATCTTTTTCCATAGCTTGTACTGTTTCTCTCCACAAACGAGATGTTTCAAGTACGTTTGCTTTGTCTACACAACATAATTTTTTTGAACGAGTCATTGCCAATTCAAAACCTTTTTTAGCCAAACGTTGTACTTCGTGTCTCGTGTAAACACAATTGTCAAAAGCCGTTTCACCATCATCTCTTCTTCCTTTTTCACCAAAGTAAATACCACCTGTTAACTCTCTTAAGAAAACCAAGTCAGTACCTTCGATACGTTCTCTTTTTAAAGGAGATTTATCCAACAAAGAAGGGAATGTAAATGTAGGACGTACATTAGCAAACAAACCTAATTTTTTACGCATCAACAACAATCCTTGCTCTGGACGAACTGGCGCAGTAGGATCATTATCGTATTTTGGGTGCCCAATAGCTCCAAAAAGAACTGCATCAGAATTTAAACATATCTCATGAGTCTCATCAGGATAAGGAACACCAACAGCATCAATAGCGCAAGCTCCTGTAAGTGCTGGTGTCCATGTGATTTCGTGTCCAAATTTTTTCGCAATTGCATCAGATACTTTTACTGCTTGATCAATTACTTCTGGTCCGATTCCGTCCCCTGCTAAAAGTGCGATATTTAATTTCATCTATTTTATATTTATAAGTTTCTAAGATTCTGAGTTTCTAAGTTTCTAAGTTTTTACAACTTTATAGCTTAGTATATTACGGTTCCAAATCTCTAAGTTTCTGAGTTTCTAAGTCTTTTTAAAATCTTAGAAACTTAGTCGCTTAGCAACTTAGCACTTCTTTTTAATTTGCGGCTACATTCAGCATTTTTTGAGTAGCGATAATCGCCGCTACAGTTTGATCTGAATCCAAACCACGTGTTTTATATTCTTTTCCTTCGAATAGCCATGTAATAACAGTTTCACACAAAGCATCGGAACTACTTCCTGGAGGAATCCTCACTGCATAGTCAATTAACTTAGGTAATTCTATTTTTTTGCTTTTATAGATTTTCGCCAAAGCATTCATAAAAGCATCAAATTGGCCGTCCCCTTGAGCATGCTCTTCGATGACATGACCATCCATTTTCATACATAAAGTCGTTGAGGGACGCATTCCTTTGGCATGAGATAATAAGTAGGATTCAAAAGTGATTTTTTCCTCATATGCATGACTTCCCAGAACATCCGAGATGATATAAGGTAAATCTTCTTTGGTAACGGTTTCTTTTTTATCCCCTAACTCAATAATTCGTTGAGTCACTAATTTTAAATCTTCATTATTAAGTTTCAAACCTAATTCTTGAAGATTTTTTTCAATGTTAGCTTTACCCGAAGTTTTTCCTAAAGCATACTGTCTTTTACGTCCAAAACGCTCAGGGAGTAAATCATTGAAATATAAGTTTTTCTTATTGTCACCATCAGCATGAATTCCTGCAGTTTGGGTAAAAACATTATCTCCAACAATTGGTTTATTGGCAGGGATTCTATATCCTGTAAAAGCTTCTACTAATTTACTCACCGAGTACAAGGAAGTTTCTTTTACACCAATAGTAATCTCAGGCATAAAGTCGTTAATTACCGCTACTGTACTTGCAAGTGGAGCATTTCCTGCTCTCTCACCCATTCCGTTTACAGTTACGTGCAACCCATGAATTCCTGCTTTAATGGCTTCCATTACATTTGACACACTCAAATCATAATCATTATGTGCGTGGAAATCAAAATGAATATTTGGGTATTTTTGAGTGATGGTCGAAATAAATTCGAATGTATCCGATGGAATTAAGACTCCTAAAGTATCTGGAAGCAAAATTCTTTTTACCGGTTGGGTACTAATGAAATCCAAATATTGGTACACATAATCAGGCGAATGATGCATTCCATTACTCCAATCTTCAAGGTAAACATTGGTTGCAATACCGTTTTCGGCTGCCAAAGCAATGCTTTCGGCAATTTCGGCAAAATGCTGTTCTGGTGTTTTTTTCAATTGGTGTACCAAATGATTCAAAGATCCTTTGGTTAGCAAGTTTTGTACTTTGGCACCCGACTTTTTCATCCATTCGATTGAAAGTCCTTTGTCAACAAATGTCAATACTTCGATTTTATCCGTAAATCCTTTTGTTTCTGCCCAAGACATAATGCCTTTTACGCCTTCAAATTCGCCTTCGCTCACACGAGCAGAAGCAATTTCGATACGATCAACCTTTAATTCTTCTAATAATAATTGGGCAATGGTTAGTTTTTCTGCAGCAGAAAAAGATACTCCGGAGGTTTGTTCACCATCACGAAGCGTTGTATCCATTATTTCAATTTTTCTTCTCTCCATTATCTATTAGATGCTAATACGATTTTGATGCTAAAAAGAAATAACATTATATATCGTAAAAGCAGTTACTAAACTCAATTGAATCAATCAAGCTTAGTAACTGCGTATTTATTAATTATTTTTGATTTAGTAAGGAAGCTTGTCAGCAAAAGCAACAATGTCTTCTTTGATGTTTGCTAGATAATCGATATCATCAAAACCATTCAACATGTTGTTCTTTTTGTATCCATTGATATCAAAAGATTCTTTCTCACCTGTCGCTTTTATAGTAATCGTTTGCTCTGGCAAGTTGATTTCTAATTCTGTTTTAGGATCTGCTTCAATAGCTGCAAAGATTTTATCTGCAAATTCAGCACTAACTTGAACTGGCAAAACACCAATATTCAAACAGTTTCCTTTGAAGATATCAGCAAAGAAAGAAGAAACTACTGCACGGAATCCGTAATCGTACACTGCCCAAGCAGCGTGCTCACGAGAAGATCCTGAACCAAAGTTTTTTCCTCCAACTAGGATTTTCCCAGAGTAAGTAGCATCATTCAATACAAAATCTGCTTTTGGAGTATCGTCTCCATTGTATCTCCAGTCACGGAAAAGGTTATCACCAAATCCTTCACGTTTCGTAGCTTTCAAGAAACGAGCTGGAATGATTTGATCTGTATCTACGTTTTCAATAGGTAGTGGCACTGCACTACTGGTAAGGATATTAAATTTATCGTATGCCATTGTTATTGTTTTACCGCAAAGGCGCAAAGGCGCAAATGCATTATTATTTTATATTTTATCGCAAAGGCACAAAGGCACAATGCTATATTATTTTAAGTTTTTGAAGATTAATATTTATTTACAAATCTTCTAAAACCACTTTTTATTAATGGAACATTAAAATTGATTAAAAATCCCATTCTTTTGTCTGCTAATTTCAAATATGAAATTATTTGTGCTTCATGAACAGGTAAAATCGAACCAACCGACTTTAATTCAATTATTATTTGTTTTTCAACTAGAATATCAATTCGATATTCTTTTGACAAATTGAATCCCTTAAATTGTAAAGGAATAGCAACTTGACATTCTGCTGAAATATTTCTCAACTGCAATTCTCTCAAAAGACACATTTCATATACGGACTCTAACAAACCTGGACCCATAATTTTATGAACCTCTAGACTAGCTAAAAATATTTCTTTTGCTAACTCTTCGTAACGGTATATTTCCATAATTCCTTGCGTCTTTGCGTCTTTGCGGTGAAAAAATACTACATCAACTCTCTTGGATCTGTCAATTTTCCGGTAACTGCTGCTGCTGCTGCCATGATAGGAGATGCTAGCAAAGTTCTTGAACCTGGACCTTGACGACCTTCGAAGTTTCTGTTTGAGGTACTTACTGCATATTTTCCAGCTGGTACTTTATCATCGTTCATTGCTAAACAAGCAGAACAACCTGGTTGACGTAAAACGAAACCAGCTTCAGTAAGAATATCTAATAATCCTTCTTCTTTGATTTGCGCTTCTACAACGTGAGATCCTGGAACTAACCAAGCGGTAACGTTATCTGCTTTTTTACGACCTTTTACAATTTCTGTAAAGGCTCTAAAATCTTCGATACGTCCGTTGGTACAACTTCCCAAGAAAACGTAGTCAATTGTTTTACCAATCATTACATCATCCTCGCTGAAGCCCATATAAGCTAACGATTTTTTGTAAGTCTCAGCACCACCTTCAACTTGGTTTGCAGAAGGAATGTGCTTAGATATACCAATTCCCATACCTGGATTTGTTCCGTAAGTAATCATTGGCTCGATATCTTCAGCTTTGATATTTAATTCAGCATCAAATATTGCATCAGCATCTGTTTTCAACGTTTTCCAGTATGCTACTGCTTTTGTCCAAGCTTCTCCTTTAGGAGCATGTAATCTACCTTCTAAATAATCAAATGTTTTTTGGTCAGGAGCGATCATACCACCACGAGCACCCATTTCGATAGAAAGGTTACAAACAGTCATACGTCCTTCCATTGTCATTTCTTCAAAAACGTTTCCAGCGTACTCAGCAAAATAACCAGTACCTCCAGAAGTTGTTAATTGAGCAATGATATAAAGTGCAACATCTTTTGGCCCCACACCTTTACTCAAAGTTCCATTTACGCTGATACGCATTTTCTTTGGTTTAGGTTGCATGATACATTGAGTAGAAAGTACCATCTCTACCTCTGAAGTTCCGATTCCAAAAGCAATCGCTCCAAAAGCACCGTGAGTTGATGTATGTGAATCACCACAAACAATAGTTGCACCCGGTAATGTAATTCCGTTTTCTGGACCTACAACGTGTACAATTCCGTTTTTTTGGTGCCCTAATCCCCAGTGTGAAATACCGTATTCAGCTGAATTATCTTCTAATGCTTGTAATTGATTAGCAGACAGTTTATCCTCAACAGGTAAATGCTGGTTGATTGTAGGCGTATTGTGATCTGCTGTAGCGAAAGTACGCTCAGGGTATAAAACGGTAACACCTCTAGATTTTAAACCTAAGAAAGCCACAGGACTTGTTACTTCATGGATGAAATGACGGTCAATAAAAAACACATCTGGTCCATCTTCAATTTTACGCACCACGTGCGAATCCCATACTTTGTCAAATAATGTAGTACTCATTTTTACTGTTTTTTAAGTGTAATTCTATTCACAATACCAGTTAATGAACTGTAATTGCTATAACAAGAAAACAAAACTACTAAAAAGAAATATAAGAGGTTATTACAATTATTGATTATATACGATACCCAAAACGCTTTTGAACTAAAATCCAACTTATTTTGATTGGTTTACAGTTTTAAAACTCATTTTTCTTTCAACAGCAAGTCGTCAAAATACAACATAGATTTCGGCTATTTTATTTTCGATAATAAATATGATATTCTTATCCATTATCTTAAAAAACTTTAAATAAAGTAACAAAAAATTAAAAATAGCACTTCTTACAGATAATTATACTTTCATTTTACAAAAATGAAGAAGGTATACCAGTATTCCTTTCGATAAAAATTTTAATCGAATACCCCTGTTTTCGACTAAAAAAACAGCCCGAAATACTACCGAAATACTACGACATCCAAAAAGAAATATGTTTTATTCTTTAGCACCGCGCTATCTACCCTTTACCAAAAAAACTTCTTTAAAATTGGATCTATATTTAGTTATAACATGTAGATATAGCCTTTCACTTCAAACGGATAAAAAACTCATGACACTAAAACGGGATCTCATGACATATTTCTAAGAAAATTAAAAAATCAACAATTAATTTTACGAGATAATATTTTTCCAATTAACTGAACCTTTTAAACACTAGTAGTATTGTGCAGTATATTTAGCTTTACGAAACATAAAAATAGAGCCTCTTTCTAAAAAAAGGGATATACTTTTTTATTTTTGCATGAATTTCGTTAATTTACATCGGAATTTGAAACATACAGAAACGACACCAACTAACTGAATTAAAACAGCTTAGTAAATAGAATACCTAAATACCACAAATCACTGACTATTGATATGAACATTACCAAATGGCTTCAATTTATAAAACCCAATGTAAACTTCTACAAAGATGGATTTTTTGAATTTCCGTTCTTAGCCAATTCTCCTCAATTAATGATTGAGTCAACTATCAAAACGCCACTGAGCAGACACGTTCCTGAGGAACAAACCGTTTATAGAAATAACCCCTTTACCAAAGGTGAAATGCGTTACCGAGAAATTGATGAGGGTTTATGGCTCACCATTTCGACTATCGAATTCAAACAAAATACCCTGATTAAATCGGTTTATGCCGAAGGAATTCCAAGCGAATATTATACCCTTACCTTCACTATTTTCGAAAGTGACGTGATGCTAAGCAATACCTTTCTAGACAAGATTCCGTTTCAAAATAAATTTTGGGGCTTTAAGAAACCAGGAACTGATGTTGGGGCTTATTTCTATAAAGGTTCCAAATGCCAATTTTACATCTATCACTTCAGTCCCGATTGGATTAAAAAGCACATACCTTTTGACAAATTAGACAATAGCATTCCGTTCAAGAGATTTTTAGATTCAGACAAAGGATTTATATCCTACCAAGATATTGTGCCAAATGCAGAGGAACTATCACATGCCATTTTACATAAATTCAAAACTTTTAATTATGATGTGTTTAGTGAAACCTTATTGAAGGCAGAAACCTTAACCTTAGTCACTTCTTTTTTCAAAAATGCTTTCACCGATTTGCGTACACAAGATTACAACACAAAAGAATCCATAGATTATCAAAAAATGGCCAAATGTGAGCGCTTGATTTCTTTAAATTTTTCAAAACCTTTTAACGGAATTGATGAACTAGCAGAACGTGTAAATCTTTCGACCTCAAAACTGAAGAAGGATTTCAAAATGGTTTACGGAAGTTCCATCTTGCAGTACCATATTGACAAAAAAATGCAATTTGCGATGAATTTGCTATCGACCACTGATATGCAAATAAAAGAAATAGCCCAAGAAGTAGGATATGACAGCCCAAGCAAATTTAGTGCTGCATTCAAAAAGAAATTTGATAAACTACCTTCCGATATTCGACCAGAAAATAGTTGATTTTAAAGCACTTTCATTTTAAAAACCAAATCTAAACCATAGCCATTCGCTATGGTTTTTTTATACAAATGAACGAAAAAACCGCACTTAGCCCGATTAATATGCATTTTATCGGTAAAATATGTCTGAATGGGCTATCGATATGTCCGAATGGGATAGTAAAAATAATAACCATCAAATACATTTGTAGCAAATAAAATTAACGTCAAATAAAATTATTATGAAACAAAATTATTTCTTAATCACATTTTTCCTTCTGATTTTCAATCAAGGATACTGCACTTACTATTTTCAGATATCAAGCCTAGACCCTTTAAATGGCGGACAAACTTATGAACTTAATCAAGCCGCAAACAACCTTAGCTTCAACATCAATTACTTAGGTTGCGGGACTTCAAAACCTCAAGTTGCAACACAATACACCCTAACTTGGTATGTAAACACAGTTAACTCAACAGTTGGAGGAACTGCCTTGTCATCATCCAATCAAACAACCGTGGCACAATATAATTTAGCAGATATCAAAACTCTTACTCCAAATACCACACAAGTAGGAACATATTATTATTACGCTATAGTATCAAATCCATCAATGTCAACTTGTGGATTCTCTGGTAGTTTAGCAACAACAATTCAAAGAGTCGATGTTACGCAACCTGCAACACATTTAAATTTTGATGGGGTTAATGATTATGTTA
Source organism: Flavobacterium psychraerolatum (assembly GCF_025960985.1). Classification (GTDB taxonomy): domain Bacteria; phylum Bacteroidota; class Bacteroidia; order Flavobacteriales; family Flavobacteriaceae; genus Flavobacterium. Next base: position 74,160 of record NZ_JAOQMX010000003.1, read on the forward strand.
ATATTAATAATTCAAGTTCTTTACAATTTGGTACTAATGATGTAACCTTAGAAGCAACAATTAAACTTGATGGATTACAAAAAAATTTCAGTGGCTTAATTTCAAAAGCAAATAATTCAGGCCTTTTTACAGGGTTTCAATGGGTCGTTAATGGTGATCAATTGTATATAGAATTTGGTCAAAATGCTGTAGTATTTGGGTCTGGAACAACTCATTTAAATGACAACTTATGGCATCATGTGGCTTGTGTCATCAATAGAACTTCAAGCACAATAAGCTTTTATGTAGATGGAAAGTTAGATGGTACAACTTCTTTTAGTTCAAGTTATAACATAACATCAACAAGACCACTATTAATTGGAACAAGTAGATTAACAGATGTTTTTTTTAAAGGAAATATTGATGAAGTTCGCATTTGGAATACTGCAAGAACTATAGAGCAATTAAATGCTTCAAAAAACTGTGAATTACAAGGAAATGAAGCTGGTTTAGTTTCTTATTACAAATTCGATCAAGGTATTAATGCTGAAAACAATACTGGCAATACCACTTTGATTGACGCAACCACTACTGGTAATACGGGAACATTAACCAATTTTGCATTAACGGGTACAACATCCAACTGGTTAGCTGGATCACCTGTCATTACAGGTTCAATTATACCTTCATCGCCTACTGTAACAACACCTATTACATACAATAAAGGGGCTACAGCAACAGCATTAACAGCTACAACAGGCACAAATGGCACAGGTTTATTATGGTATATTGTTGCAACTGGTGGATCTGGATCAACAACTGCAACTACTCCAAGTACTGCAACTGCAGGAAGTACATCTTACTGGGTTTCTAGTACAAATGCAAACGGATGCGAAAGTGCTAGAACTGAAATTATTGTTAAGATTAATGCCGCTGCTACTCACTTAAATTTTGATGGGGTTAATGATTATGCTGAAATTCCAGCTGGAATAAATATTTCAAATTCCTCTTTTACAATAGAATTTTACGTTAAACGTACGTTAAGCAACACTAATGATTATGTTTTTAATCAAGGGTACTACTATACTAACAATAACCTACATATTGGTTTTAGAGATAACAATAATTTTCTATTTGCATTTTACAACAATGACTTAAACGTTTCAGATGTTAATTACATTTCAGATAATGCATGGCATCAATGGACTTGTGTTTACAACATAACTACTGGTTCTAGAGAAGTATATCAAGATGGAATTTTAGTAGGTTCCCAAACAGGTGTAGCACCTTATACAGGTAATGGATCTCTTCAAATAGGATCCCAAGGTAATTACCAGCACTTTTATGATGGTAGTATTGATGACATTCGTATTTGGAATACGGCCCGAACTGCAGAGCAAATTAATGCGACAAAAAACTGTGAATTACAAGGAAACGAAGTTGGTTTAGTATCTTACTATAAATTCAATCAAGGTATTGATTCTGCAAATAATGCTGGAATTACAACATTAACAGATGCTACTGCACATGCAAATAATGGTACAATATCAAACTTCGCCTTAGCAGGAGCAACAAGCAACTGGCTGGCAGGTTCACCAATTATTACAGGAGTTACATGTTCAACACTAAGTACTAAATCATTCACAAAATCCAACAGTATAAAAGTATTCCCGAATCCTACTAGAAATAACGTAACAATTGAAGCTAGTACTATGGAAAACGCAACTATTCAAGTATCTGATATTGCTGGAAGAACATTTATATCTAAAAATATTTCTGAAACTTCAAATACTATTGATCTTTCACAATTGCAACAAGGTGTTTATATTTTCAAAGTCAAAACAAAAGACGGAGAATCAGTAACTAAAGTTGTCAAACAATAATTTTACACTTCAATTTTCTCTGAAATAGTAACAAAGCAACCCTGCTAGAGTTTTAAACTTTAGCGGGGTTTTTTAATACGATTTGGTCGCTCATGCGAAACTGATAAAAGTAATCCGCCGCAGCGGAGCAAATAGCAGAACAGCATTAAAAAAGGTGCTTTGTAACTGCAAAATACATTGAAACCCGCTTTTTACCCTAGCCACGAAGCTTCTTGATACACCAATTAGGAAGCGCTAATTTTTGTTGATAAATTCCCTTTCGAATCGCTAAAAAATTCGCTAAATTTGACATTCATTTTTTTGGACTTTTACTAATCTTAAAGTGTTAAAAACCCGCAAAATACACAGTCAAAATCTAAGCGATTTTGGCCCCCTTTCCTTTGGAGAGGGTTGGGAAGAGGATTTATGTACTTAATATTCGATACCGAAACTACAGGATTACCAAAGCGTTGGGACGCACCCATCACCGATTCGGCTAACTGGCCGCGTTGTATTCAGATTGCATGGCAATTGCACGATGAGATGGGAAAACTTATCGAACACCAAGATTATTTGGTGCAGCCTGACGGATTCAACATTCCGTATGATGCTGAGCGTATTCACGGGATTTCGACCGAGCTGGCGCAGCATGACGGAATTCCGTTGGCTGAGGTTTTGGAGAAATTCAATATTGCTTTGGGTAAAGCCAAATTTATTGTGGGTCAAAATCTAGGTTTTGACGTGAATATTATGGGAGCCGAATTCCACCGACTTTCAGTTGAAAGTCCGATGGCTTCGATGCCGGTTTTAGACACTTGTACTGAGGTTACTGCCTCTTTGCTAAAACTACCCGGAGGTCGTGGTGGAAAATTCAAGCTACCAACCTTAACCGAGTTACACCAATATTTATTCAACGTTCCCTTTGGCGAAGCGCACAACGCGACTGCCGATGTGGAGGCAACGACCCGTTGTTTTTTAGAATTAATTCGAAAAGAAATTTTCACCAAAGAAGAGCTAGATGTTCCTGGTTCCTACTTTGTAGATTTTCAAAATAAAAATCCAAGAGAGATTCAGCTCATTGGATTAAAACACATCAACCTCAAACAAGCTTCGGATAAAATTCGTCAGCAATTTGGGGAAACAACAACGCAAACCGTTTCAAAGCAGGAACTAAACGAGAACAAAGCGGTTTTGACCGATGTGCCTTATGCGCATTTGCACAATCATACCCAATTTTCGGTATTGCAGTCAACAATTGGTGTCGCCGATATTGTAAAAGCTACAGCAAAATTCAAAATGCCAGCGGTTGCAATGACCGACACGGCCAATATGATGGGAGCTTTTCACTTTGTGAGTGCGGTAATGAACCATACCAAAGCAGCTAAAGCCAAAAACGCAGCTTTAATTGAAAATGGTGAAGAACCAACCGAAACTGAAATCAAACCGATTGTGGGATTGGAGTTCAATATTTGTGAAAACCATAAAGACAAATCCAAAAAAGACAATGGCTACCAAGTGGTCTTTTTAGCCAAAAACAAAAATGGATATCACAACTTGGCCAAAATGGCGTCTATTGCCAATATTGATGGTTTCTATTATGTACCTCGTATTGACAAGAAATTAGTCGAAAAATACAAGGAAGACATCATGGTTTTGTCTGGAAATTTATACGGAGAAATTCCGGGTAAGATTTTGAACTTAGGAGAAAACCAAGCAGAAGAAGCCTTGATTTGGTGGAAGGAGCAATTTGGTGCTGACCTCTATCTCGAAATCATGCGTCACAACCAAGAGGACGAGAATCGTGTCAATAAAACTTTGATTGCATTTGCTCGAAAACACGATGTCAAATTAATTGCAACCAACAATACCTATTACGTAAATAAAGAAGATGCCAATGCACACGATATTTTGTTGTGTGTAAAAGACGGAGAAAAACAAGCCACACCAATTGGGCGTGGTCGTGGTTATCGTTATGGTTTGCCCAATCAAGAATACTATTACAAATCGGGTGACGAAATGAAGCAATTGTTTGCTGATTTACCTGATGCAATTATCAACATACAAGAAATTGTAGACAAGGTCGAGGCTTACTCCTTGTACCGAGATGTATTGCTACCTAAATATGATATTCCGCAAGAATTTGTCGACCCCGAAGATGATGTTGACAATGGGGTTCGTGGAGAAAACGCTTATTTGCGTGACCTGACCATGGTCGGTGCAAAAAAACGATATGGCGAAATAACCGAATCGATTCAGGAACGTCTTGATTTTGAATTATTAACCATTTCGAACTCAGGTTATCCTGGTTATTTCTTGATTGTACAGGATTTCATTGCCAAGGCTAGAGAGATGGATGTTTCTGTAGGACCTGGGCGTGGATCGGCTGCGGGTTCTGCCGTGGCGTATTGTCTCGGAATTACGAATATTGACCCCATTAAGTACGACTTGCTTTTTGAGCGTTTCTTGAATCCCGATCGTGTATCCATGCCCGATATTGATATCGATTTTGATGATGAGGGTCGTGGTCGCGTTATGGATTATGTAATCAAAAAATACGGAGCCAATCAGGTAGCACAAATTATCACTTATGGTAAGATGGCAACCAAATCGGCAATTCGTGATACGGCGCGTGTCCTGGATCTACCGTTATTTGAAGCTGATAGAATTGCAAAACTGATTCCGGCCATGATGCCCGGAAAATGGAATCTAGCGCGTTTCCTTTCCGAATCTGAAGATGATGTTCGAAAAGCATTGAAAGGTCCGGACGAATTTGACTTGGTCAAAGAATTAATAGCCATTGCCAACGGAGATGATTTGGCTGCCGAAACGATTCAGCAAGCAAAAATCCTCGAAGGCTCGATGCGTAACACGGGTATTCACGCGTGTGGAGTGATCATCACCCCATCGGATATTACCAATTATGTTCCAGTTACAACAGCAAAGGATTCCGATTTATACGTAACCCAATTTGACAACTCCGTGGCCGAAAGTGCTGGATTGTTAAAAATGGACTTTTTGGGTCTGAAGACCCTTACCCTGATAAAAGACACCGTTAAACTGGTCAAATATAGAAACGGAATAACGCTCGATCCCGACACCTTCCCTATTGATGATGTCAAGACGTATGAGCTCTTTCAGCGCGGAGAAACAGTTGGAATCTTCCAATACGAGTCACCCGGAATGCAGAAATACATGAAGGAATTAAAACCCACGGTTTTTGGAGATTTAATTGCCATGAATGCCTTGTATCGTCCGGGACCTTTAGAATATATTCCTTCTTTCGTTCGACGAAAAAATGGCGAAGAAGAAATCAAATACGATCTAGATGCCTGCGAAGAATACCTTGGAGAAACCTACGGAATTACCGTTTACCAAGAGCAGGTGATGCTTTTGTCTCAATCTTTGGCTGGATTTACCAAAGGTGAGGCCGATGTTTTGCGTAAAGCGATGGGTAAGAAACAAAAAGAGGTTCTTGATAAAATGAAACCTAAATTTGTCAAACAAGCGGCTGAAAAAGGTCATGATGCCAAGGTATTAGAAAAAATTTGGAAAGACTGGGAAGCCTTTGCGAGTTACGCCTTTAACAAGTCACACTCCACTTGCTACGCTTGGATTGCTTACCAAACTGCCTACTTAAAAGCACATTATCCGGCCGAATATATGGCAGCGGTACTTTCGAATAACATGAACGATATCAAGCAAGTTTCGTTTTTCATGGAAGAATGTAAACGTATGGGACTCCAAGTTTTGGGACCAGATGTAAATGAATCATTTTATAAATTTACAGTAAACGAAGAGTATGCGGTTCGTTTTGGAATGGGCGCTGTCAAAGGTGTGGGTTCTGGTGCGGTTGCTACCATTGTTGAACATAGAAAAGATGGTCGCTATAAATCGATTTTCGACCTGGCAAAACGTATTGATTTGCGCGCAGCCAACAAAAAAGCATTTGAAAATCTTGTACTCGCCGGAGGAATGGATTGTTTTGAGGATACACACCGAGCGCAATATTTTCATGATGATGGTGACGGAATTACATTCTACGAAAAAGCCATACGTTATGGAGCTAAATTTCAGGAAAACGAAAACTCCTCGCAAGTTAGTTTATTTGGGGAAGCCTCTGAAGTTCAAATTGCCGAGCCTGTTGTACCGCCTTGCGAGGACTGGAGTACCATGGAAAAACTAGCCAAAGAGAAAGAAGTGGTTGGAATTTACATCTCGGGGCATCCTCTAGATGATTTCAAATTCGAAATGAAAAACTTTTGCAATGTTCGACTAGAAGCACTCCGAAACCTTCATCTACATGTGAGCAAGCCGCTCGCTATTGCAGGAATCGTGAACAATGTGCAGCACAAAGTCGCCAAAAACGGAAAAGGTTGGGGTATATTTACTCTCGAAGGTTATGATGAAAGTTATGAGTTCAAAATTTTTGGAGAAGAATATTTGAAGTTCCGTCATTTCTTTTTGCAGAACAATTTTGTCTACATCAAATTGATGGTCAAAGACGGTTGGGTAAACCAAGACACCGGCAAGAAAAGTGACCCTAGAATTGCCTTTACAGAAGTACGACAACTGCAAGATGTGCTAGCTGCTTTTGCCAAAAGACTCGTTATTATCCTAAATATTACTGATTTACAAGCGGATTTCATTCACCACTTGAATCGCATTTTCCAAGAACACAAAGGCGAGCACCAAGTCACTTTTGACATTATGGAATTGGACCGTATCAAAAAAATGGTCGAAGTAGAACCGATTACTATCGAAACCGAAGATGATTTTATAGAAGACGTAAACGATGACGATGAAGGCGAAACAGGAACTACCAAAACACCAGAAATGACCGAAGTGGAAGAAGTTAAGGTTGTAACGCGACTAAGCATGCCAAGCCGCCGACTTAAAATTAATATCTCCAATGAGCTATTGGTCGAACTCGAAAAAATGCAAATCAACTTCAAGCTGAATTAATGGTTTAGGAGTAGATAAATAATTCTACTCCTTTATTTTAAAACACAAAACAAGAAAACATCATTCTTACCATAATTTACTTTTTTTATTTAATTAGCAATTATCCAAAAAGAAACACTAAATTTCATTTCAATTACAGAAATTGCAGCAATTAAACCAAAAAACAAAATTAGCTTATTGAAAAAAGAAGTCGAAAATATCAATTTTACCCGTTTTGTAAATCAAATTGTTCCATTCGAATTTATAACCATTACAGAACTCTATGAGCGTTGTGCAGTACACAATTATGATTTATCTACTCCGCATCGAATAGAGTTTAATGCACTTTTAATTATCACAAAAGGCAATGGTACACATTGTGTAGATTTTAAAAAAGAACAATTATCACCTGGTGTTGTTATACCGTTGACCAATGGACAAATTCACTCGTTTGACAACAAACAAACAATTGAAGGGCATATCATCACTTTTGAAGAAAATTTTATCACAGACACTATAAGTGAAAAAAACTTATTTCACTTCCTTCATTTATATCACACTCCTAGACTTTACATCAAGGAAGTTGAGATTGCCACTTTAGCCCCCTTTTTGATGTTATTGGATAAAGTGCATAAGGAAAACACAACATACATGAAAGCCGAAATTTTAAATACTGCTTTTATGACATTGCTTTTTCAAATCAAACGGCTCACTTTCGACCAAGAAAAAATAGTTCCAAACCAGCGTTTTAAAGATTTTATTAAATTCAAAAACCAAATAGCAACCTCCTACCATAAAACCCACAATGTCAAAGATTACGCAATAACACTAAGTATCTCATATAAATACTTAAATGATATTTGCAAGCAGATTTCAAATCAAACGGCAAAAGCCTTCCTAGACAATTGGATGCTACTCGAAATCAAAAGGTCATTGCTAGAAAATCGATATACCTCTCAAGAAATTGCCTTTAGAATGGGGTTTAAAGAACCTTCCAACTTCATCCGTTTTTTCAAAAACTACACTGGCCTTACTCCAAATCAATTCCAAGAAAATCTAAATAAAAGCAGACTCGGTTAGATATCGACTATTTTTTTATTCAAAAAGACATCCAAAAGAAAAGATCTTATATTGATCTTTGCAACAAACAAATTTTAAAATTAAAACTAAAAAAATACCACCTTATGAAAACAAATAAAATTATTTACTGGACCTCTACTGGATTACTATGCTTACTATTTTTGGCAAGTGCTATGATGTATATTTTTAATTACCCAAGGGCCGAAGAATTTTTTATAAGCCTTGGATTTCCGGTTTGGATTATATATCCATTGGCTACTCTAAAAATACTAGGAGTCTTAACTTTACTTAGTAAAAAATCAAATTTCTTAAAAGAACTGGCCTATGCAGGTTTTCTATTTGATGTCCTTTTAGCTTTAACGGCACACCTTATGGTAAGTGATGGCGAATTTGCACCTGCAATATTGGCGCTCATTTTTATTGTTACATCATGGATTTATGACCGCAAAATTTATGGTAGCTATACTCAAAGTACAACAGTTTCAAACAAAAAATAAAGACTTACAAGTAATTAGGATGGATACAAATGGGGCGAAGTAAGTAATGTATTAACAAGCTTTTAAAATTTATTTGATAGAAAAGAAAAAAATGGTAATGCCCCAATTAATACTTTGGTTAAATTCTATCCTAACAAAAGCAAAAATCTGGTAGGACATATTATCGCCAGCCAAAAATCATACTAGTATTGATCTATTTTGGGAATAAAATCGCTGGCAAGTCATTTTCATATAAACTTATCAGATTGAACCTAAAAAAATTCTACTCATTACTTAAGCTCACCATAAAATAGACATCGATTCCTCTTTTTTTTGCAGAGTACCATAGCAAACCTCCATTGATTGATATATTTTCCTTAAATTTAGTTTTGAAAACCTATCAAAACTTCATTTGTATGAAACCAGACTTATTTCAAGCCCCAGATTATTACTTATTGGACGACTTATTGACCGAAGAGCACAAATTAGTTAGGGAATCGGCACGAGCTTGGGTCAAAAAAGCAGTTTCACCCATTATCGAGGACTATGCTCAACGAGCCGAGTTCCCCAAAGAACTCATTCCTGGCTTGGGGGAAGTTGGTGGTTTTGGCCCTTATATACCAACAGAATATGGCGGTGCAGGACTGGACCAAATTTCTTATGGTTTAATCATGCAAGAACTAGAACGTGGAGATTCTGGGATTCGCTCAACCGCATCAGTACAATCCTCTTTGGTCATGTATCCTATCTGGAAATATGGAAACGAAGAACAACGCACTAAATACTTGCCCAAACTCGCTACGGGTGAGTTTATCGGTTGCTTTGGTTTGACAGAGCCTAATTACGGATCTGATCCAGGTAGTATGATAACTAATTTTAAAGACAAGGGCGATCACGTGGTTTTGAATGGTGCCAAAATGTGGATTTCTAATGCTCCCTTTGCAGATATTGCCATTGTTTGGGCCAAAGATGAATCGGACCGCATACACGGACTCATTGTAGAAAGAGGAATGAAAGGTTTTACTACTCCCGAAACACACAATAAATGGTCACTTCGCGCATCTGCTACTGGTGAATTAATTTTTGATAACGTCAAAGTTCCAAAAGCCAATATTTTACCTAACAAATCGGGCTTGGGTGCCCCTTTGGGTTGTTTGGACTCCGCACGTTACGGAATTGCTTGGGGAGCAATTGGCGCAGCGATGGATTGCTATGACACGGCATTGCGATACGCAAAAGAACGTATTCAATTTGACAAACCCATTGCGGGAATGCAACTGCAACAGAAAAAACTAGCCGAAATGATTACCGAAATCACAAAAGCCCAATTGCTCACTTGGAGACTAGGTGTATTGCGTAACGATGGTAGAGCGACTACTGCACAAATCTCGATGGCAAAACGCAATAATGTGAACATGGCCATTCAAATTGCCCGTGAGGCCAGACAAATTTTAGGAGGAATGGGAATCACCGGAGAATACTCCATCATGAGACATATAATGAACCTAGAATCGGTGATTACTTATGAAGGAACACACGATATCCATTTATTAATCACAGGAATGGATATTACTGGAATTTCAGCATTTAAATAATTAATAAATCATAAGTAAGTAGAGAAATAGCTTGGCTGCAATCAAAAACAAGATTTATACTACGCTTTGGATTGAAATCCAATATAGTTGACAAGACTAAACCCCTTTTACCCAAAAGATAAAAAACTAAATTATTATTTCTATCTCCTAAAAAGAATACAACATACTATTATTTAGTCCTTTAATTATTTTATTTATTAGAAATAATTAAAAGATCAATATATTTCTTTTAATCGAAACATACTTGTAACTCATCGAAATTTGCTTCTCCTAAAACCGTTTATTGATTAAATTCGTATATTATCTAACAGAAGTTCCTCAATATACATTAATGTATTAATAAAATGATGAGAAAGCTTCATGATAACTAGTAGCTTTTTTATATTTACATAAAATTATTCCAAATGAACATTCAACATATCAACAAAAGTATCGAGAGTCAAAAAAATATATTGTTGGAACATCCACTTTACAATAAAGTAAAAACGATTGAAGACCTTCAATCTTTCCTTGAAGGGCATGTTTATGCTGTTTGGGACTTCATGTCATTGTTAAAGGCGTTACAGTCAAAACTAACATGTACTACAACTCCTTGGTTCCCTACTTCGAATCCGCAAACTCGCTATTTAATTAACGAAATTGTTCTTGCAGAGGAGACTGATCTATCAATAGATGGCCGACGTCAAAGCCACTATGAAATGTACATTGAAGCAATGAAAGATTGTGGTGCTGACACTACTGAAATCTCACAGTTTTTAAGAGAAATTGATTCGCTTAAAAATATTTTTGTAGCCATTAAAACAAGTCATTTACACCCAGGGATTAAAGCATTTCTTGATTTTACTTTCACGGTAATTGAACACGGAAAACCGCATGAAATCGCGGCAGCCTTTACTTTTGGACGTGAAGATTTGATTCCAAATATGTTTACCTCCATTATCAAACGTTTCCAAGAAAACTTACTCGAAACCGATTTGACAAAATTGGTTTATTATTTCGAAAGACATATCGAACTAGATGCCGATGAACACGGACCAATGGCTATGGAAATGATTACAGAATTGTGTCAAAACGATACTGTAAAATGGAAAGAAGTAGAAGAAGTATCTATTCTTGCGCTTGAAAAACGCATTGGATTATGGAATGCTATTGAAGAGCACATTTCTCAAAAAGTAGCAGTGGTATAAAACCTTAAAGCTTGTATTACCGTAACTATCTATAGGAAACCTTTTAATTATCCCTATATGAAAAAGACAATAATCATTGTAGTTACGGTAGTACTCACTTTTTTACTTAGCAACTGTACCGCAGAAAACCCTGCTACAAAAATTACAACTACTCCATCTGATACAAAGGAAGAGACTTTTAAATATCTCGCACTAGGCGATTCCTACACCATTGGGCAGAGTGTTTGCTCAATCTGTTCTTTTCCTGAGCAACTAAAAAACCAACTAACAAACACAACTAAAAATCATAAGTATACTCTTGAAGTAATTGCAAGAACAGGATGGACAACCACCCACTTAATAGATGCAATTAAAGATAAAAATCCTAGCACCAATTATAATTTAGTTAGCTTACTTATTGGAGTTAACAATCAATTTCAGGATATTGATTTTAGTGTTTATGAGAAAGAGTTACCTCAATTAATTAATCAGAGTATTGCCTTTGCAAATGGGAACAAAAAAAGAGTTATCGTTGTATCAATACCCGATTATGCCTTTACTCCTTTTGGTCAAAATTATAGAAATCCAACAAACACCTCCTTGGAAATTGACCATTACAATGCCTTCGCTAAAAAATACTGTGAGGATAATTCCATTCAATTCCTCAACATAACAGATATTACTAGAGACGGCATTAAAAACCCTAGTTTGGTTACCAATGATGGCTTACACCCTTCTGCAGCAGCTTATACATTATTTGTTGAACGACTGCTACCGCTGGCATTTAAGACCTTACAAGAAGAAAAACAATAACTATAACTCTATCAAATCGACAACCAAAAATCACTTTATCCTCATCTATTTATACAAAAAACAAGCTAGGTAATAAATTAGAATAATTTAACTATTGTTCCATACCCAAAAGTTTATCTTTATAGTACTAAATATTACTATATGAAAAATAAGATTTCACTACTCGTCATGGTACTACTAGTTGTACCACAATTTACATTTGCTCAATTAAAAGCTATTGAATATAAAGATGGTATTGACAACTTGGCCGGCTATTTTGGAAAAGCCAAAGGAAAATTGCTAGACAATGCCGGAGTATTAATTCTACCTGCATGGATGGGAATTGACGACCACTCTAAAGAATCTGCTATAGAACTAAATGCTTTGGGATATCATGCCTTTGTAGCTGATATTTACGGAATTGGCAACAAGCCAAATAGTCCACAAGAGGCTGGTAAAATTTCAGGCTCGTACAAAAAAGACATTCAAAACTACCACCGAAGAATTCAATTGGCTCTAGACCAATTAATTAAAAACGGAGCCAATCCAGAAAAAATCGTAGTAATTGGCTATTGTTTTGGAGGTACCGGCGCTATTGAAGCGGCACGTATAAACATGAAAGTAAAAGGTATTGTCTCATTTCATGGAGGTTTGGCTCGTGACTCTTCAAGAACTATTACCCCAATTACCCCAAAAGTTTTGGTATTGCATGGAGCCGATGATCCTTATGAATCTGAACTAGAAATAAAAGATTTTCAAAATGAAATGCGCACAGCAAAAGCTGACTGGCAAATGAATTATTATTCGAATGCTGTACATGCTTTCACCCACAAGGATGCAGGAAACGATAATAGTAAAGGAGTTGCTTATAACAAAGAAGCCGCTGAACGCTCTTGGAAAGCAATGCTTACCTTTTTCAAGGAGATATTATAAATTTATCAGTTTTAAAATATAAATACTTTGACAAGTTAAGTGGGACAAGTTCCGTCTGACTATTTAACAATATCCTATTCTAACAAAAGTAAAAGCCTCCATTTGTGTAAATGGAGGCTTTTACTTTTGTAAAAAACACAATTAACTCTCTGGAGCTAATTCTAATTCTAGTCCTTCTAACTCTGGTGTGATTGGAATTTGACATCCCAATCGACTATTTGATTTTACGTAAAAAGCTTCAGAAAGCATGGCTTCTTCGTCCTCTCCCATTTCTGGCAAAGCAACGTCATTGGTTACATAACATTGGCACGATGCACACATTGCCATTCCACCACAAGTACCTTCTACAGGTAGTTCATAGGCTTTACATAATTCCATGATGTTCATGGCCATATCAGTAGGAGCTTGTAACTCGTGTACAACGCCTTCTCTATCTTTAATTTTTATTAATACATCCATTTTTTAAGGGATTGGGTTTTGCGTGAGGGATAGAAGCTGGCTACCGAAGTAGCGCGGATAGCCCGACAATTTTAAGAAATAAGGCCCATGAGCGCAAACTACATTTGGCCTTGTTTCTTAAAATGGTCACGCCCTCAAGGTGATTATGCTATATTGACAACGGTTTCGATTTGTGGCGCAAATTTTTTGATGGTAGTTTCGACACCTGCCTTCAAGGTCATTTGGTTCACGCTACAACTCGTGCAGGCACCTTCTAGTCGAACTTTTACATGCTTATCATCATCAATGGAAACCAATGAAATGTCTCCTCCGTCTGAGTTCAAAAAGGGACGAATTTCTTCTAGTGCTAATAACACATTGTTGGTTAATTCTTCTGTTGTCATATTTTTTTATATTATTCCCCTACCTAGTAGGTTTGGGGATTATTTTTTTACTGCTGAACAACCTGCCATAGTTGTGATTTTGATGGCTTCAGAAGCTGGTAAGCTTTCATTTCTACTGATTGTTTCTTGCACTACTTTACGAGTAATCTCTTCGAATACACTAGCGACAACGGAACCTTCCTGCATTGCTGCTGGGCGTCCGTAATCTCCTGCTTCGCGGATTGATTGTACGATTGGTACTTCTCCTAGGAAAGGCACGTCTAAATCTTGTGCTAAATTTTTTGCTCCTTCTTGACCAAAGATATAATATTTATTGTCTGGCAACTCTTCTGGTGTGAAATAGGCCATGTTTTCTATGATTCCAAGTACAGGAACATTGATTGCTTCTGACATAAACATAGATACTCCTTTTTTTGCATCTGCCAAGGCTACTGCTTGTGGCGTACTCACGACAACTGCACCTGTAACAGGCAATGATTGCATAATCGAAAGATGAATATCTCCTGTTCCTGGAGGTAAATCGATTAACATAAAGTCTAGTTCTCCCCAATCTGCATCAAAAATCATTTGGTTTAATGCTTTTGAAGCCATTGGTCCTCTCCAGATAACAGCTTGACTTGGTGCTGTAAAAAATCCGATAGAAAGCATTTTTACTTCGTAACTTTCTACTGGTTTCATTTTTGATTTTCCATCGACCATGATTGACGTTGGCTTTTCGTTTTCAACATCAAACATAATTGGCATAGATGGTCCGTAGATATCGGCATCTAAAACTCCTACTGAAAAACCCATTTTTGCTAATGAAACCGCTAGATTTGCCGTTACAGTTGATTTCCCTACTCCTCCTTTTCCAGAAGCAACAGCGATTATATTTTTGATTCCAGGAATCGATTTTCCTTTTATCTCTGCCTTTTCAGGAACTTGTACTTTACTGTTAATTTTTATTTTGGCATCGGCCGAAACTTTTTCTAAGATGGTTTTCTTGATGTCGTCTTCTGCACGTTTCTTGATGTGCATGGCGGGTGTATTCAAAACCAATTCAACCACAACTTCATCACCAAAAGTAAGTACATTTGCAATGGCGCCACTTTCTACCATATTTTTTCCTTCGCCAGCTATAGTTATTGTTTCTAAAGCTTTTAGAATTTCTTTTCTATCTAATTTCATCACTTATTCTATTTCTATTGTTGCATTCGGAGCCAAAACATTATGTTTATTTAAACTAATTTAAGCTCCAACGTTTCGGTAGCAAAGATAAGCGATTAAGTTCTTATTATAAAGTATTTAAATTGGATTTATTGTTAAGGAAAACGCAAAAGATAAAACACAAAAAACATTTTTACCGATGGCATTACTTCCTAATTATAGACTGAAACAACAGCAATTAGCAATCCAATTTCCGCATGTAAATGATCGATTTACATCCTGAAACTGTTACTTAAAAAGTAACTTCTGGTTGCCAAAAGTGCTTTTCGAAATCTATTATCTGATTATCAACCACTTTCACGCCTTCACTTTCTAGAAGTTGTTGCATGAGATTGGTACCATCAAAATGAATTTTACCTGTCAACAATCCTTTTCGATTGACCACGCGGTGTGCTGGAATATCTTCTCGATTGTGTGAGGCATTCATTGCCCAACCTACCATTCTGGCAGAACGAGCGGTTCCTAATGCCTTTGCAATTGCACCGTATGAAGTTACACAGCCAAAAGGGATTTGGCGAGCAATCACATAAACGCGTTCAAAGAAATTTTCGTTTTCCAAAAGATTATTTTTTTATCCTAAATAATAGCGGACGATGTTTATTAAGGTTAGTATTGAAATCAAACCTGTGATACTCCCAATAATAAGGTTCATGTTTTTTAAAAGCGAATCGGCTTTGGATTCTACTTTTTTAAAGAAGGAGATGTAAAAATAAAATACCAATGATGATCCCAAAACCACTCCGCTTACAAATGTAAGTATCGAGTTGTTCATAAAAGAAAACATTTGGTAGGATGCCAACGTGATACTTACAAAAACATAATATGGAATAGGAAAAAAATTAAGTGCAGAGAGCAACATTCCTAAAAAAAAACGTTTTTTCTTGCTTTTTTTTCCGATTTTAGCTTGTTTTAGCTTAGGTTTTTTGGCAATAAAAAGAAAAAATATAGTTAATAAAGTGAAAATTCCAAAACCAATTTCACGTAATAAAATTACAATATCTGGTCGAGAATTAATTACCTCCGCAAACAAAATCGCAATATAAGCCTGAAAAAATATAATTATTACCGCACCCAGCACAAACGAAAAGGCATTTTTACTTCCTTCCTTTAGATTTACCTTGGCAGCTGTCATATTGATTAGACCTGGAGGAATAATACCAACAACAGCTGTTAAAAATCCTAAAAAAAGTGGGGTAATAAAATTCATCCTAACTATTTAAAACGATCATTAGTAAAAAAAAATTAGTCTTTAATTTTGAATTTAATATAAGTAATCGCTTTGTTCACTTCCAAATACTGTTTTTCGTAAAAAGTCTGAAAAGCAGTAACCTCCTCTGGACTTCCTTCATTGACATATACATTGTGATTGGCATACAATACCTCGTGCCCTTCACCATGAAGTAATCCTAATGTATAACCATGCATGAATTCACTATCTGTTTTCAGGTTCATCACACCGTCTTTCTTCAATACTTTTTTGTACAATTGTAAAAATTCCGAATTGGTCATGCGGTGTTTTGTTCTCTTATACTTGATTTGCGGATCTGGAAAAGTAATCCAAATTTCGTCCACTTCATTTTCGGCAAAAATGTGGTTAATCAATTCGATTTGAGTACGAATAAAAGCTACATTGTGCAGACCTGTTTCTATCGCAGTTTTTGCACCACGCCAAAAACGAGCACCTTTAATATCAATTCCAACAAAGTTTTTATTCGGGTATCTTTCGGCCAAACCTACTGAATATTCCCCTTTACCGCATCCTAACTCCAAGACAACTGGATTGTCATTTTTGAAGAAACCTGAATTCCATTTTCCCTTTAACGGAAATAAATCACCGACTACTTCTTCTCTAGTTGGCTGGAATACGTTTTCGAATGTTTCGTTTTCTTTGAATCTCTTTAATTTATTTTTGCTTCCCACGATTTTCTATATATTTTACTTCGTACAATTGAACCTAAAAGGTCTCAGGCGGCAAATTTAAGTAATTATATAAGACCAAGGAGAATTTGAATGAAGATTAATGATATTTAGTAGAACCATAAAGCATACTATAAAAGGAGCAGTCCATTGTTTTGTTGCAGAGACAAAAGGTATAGAGAAAATTAAAACCTATTTTATTCAATGCTTTTCCGACATTGCATTAATTTTATAAAGATATCATCTCCAGACTAAGTACTCACTAGTAAAACACTAGACAATGAAATTAAAAAACTAATTTCATTCGTGGTTAAGGATAATATATCTGTCTTACCAGACTTTACATTATAATAAAGTAATAATTAAAATCTAGTCTGTACATTCGATCGGAAAAAGTGTTTCGTCGTGTTGTGAAATATCCAAACCCATTTTTTCTGACTCTTTTGAAACCCTCATTGGGATAATTCTATTTGTCACTTTAAACAGAAAATAAGCACCAAAAAAAGTAAAAATAGAGACCAAAACCAAGGCCATCATGTGGTGACCAAAAACACCCCATCCACCGTGAAGTAAACTAGCATCCTCACCATGTGCAAAAATGGCAGTTAGAATCATTCCCATAATTCCGCCTACTCCATGGCAAGCAAAAACATCAAGAGTATCATCAAACTTACGCAACAAACTAGAATGCACCAGTGAATTGGAAACTAAAGAAGTGATAAAACCGAAAAACATACTCTCAGGTACAGACACATAACCAGCAGCGGGAGTAATAGAAACCAAACCTACAACGGCACCAATACAAGCACCCAAAGCCGAAACTTTACGTCCATTCAATCTATCAAAGAAAATCCACGTGAGCATTGCTGCTGCTGAAGCAGTTGTAGTAGTCGCAAAGGCCATTGCAGCTACACCATTAGCTTCTAATGAAGACCCTGCATTAAAACCAATCCAACCAAACCACAACATTCCAGTTCCCAACAATACAAACGGAATATTGGTAGGCACATGATTGCTATCATTTCTTTTACCCAAAACCATAACTCCTGCCAATGCAGCAAAACCAGCACTCATATGTACCACTGTTCCACCTGCAAAATCCTTTACACCAAAAAACGAACCTAATATTCCTGTAGGATACCACACCATATGACACAAAGGTGCATATATAAAAATGGTAAACAAACAGATAAAAAGCAAATATGAAATAAAACGTACACGTTCTGCAAACGAACCGGTAATGATCGCCGGTGCTATGACAGCAAATTTCATTTGAAACAAAGCAAATAACATAAATGGGACCGTTGACGCAATTTTTTTATGCGGCAAAATACCGACATAATCCATAAAAGTAAATGAGGTTGGATCACCTATAAAGCTATAAAACCCATCACCTATTTTTACTCCGATTGGTTCACCAAATGACAAGCTAAATCCAACTACAACCCATATTAAGGTAACTACACCCATGCAAATAAAACTTTGTAACATGGTCGAAATCACATTCTTCTTCCCAACCATTCCTCCATAAAAAAAAGAAAGCCCAGGAGTCATAATCAATACCAAACAACAAGATGTAAGCATCCATGCGACATCTGCTGGAATAATATGTTCCAAAGTACCAAACTGAGACAATACAGGGTCTGAATCAGACACTGCAGGCCACAAAACACCTGTAATACAAACCAAGCTAATAATTGCAAAGGAAATAATCCAACGTCTTTCTATTTTCATTATATTTAGTTTACCCCATTAATTTAGGGGGCAAAGTTAAAAATAAATTATTTTTTTTCAACAAAACTATCCAAAATCGAAAATAAAACAAGAAAAAACACTAAATCAATAACGCAAAGCCACTTTAGAACACTTCCTATGATTAATAAACAAACAATTTGACATTTTTTTGAGAATACAATTTTTCCTAAATTCATAATGAATAAATACATCTGATTATATCTTAAATAAATCTTAATAAACATCCCTTTTTAATACAAATAGGTATAGTTATTGAGACTACGAAGCTTTAAGATTATTAAAAAAAACTTAATTCGGAAATAATTTTAATGTATTTTTACCTAGTTTTATTGACCAAATTTTAAACTGCTATGAGAAAGTTAAGCACATGTATCTATTCATTTTTAACCATAATACTTTTACTATCAGTATCTTGTAAAAAATCTAAAGATAGAACCGGAGTAACTGCACTAGAAAAAATCCCAGAAGATACCATTCCCACTTTTGACAGTACTTTTGTTAGTACCTTTTTTCAAAAACATCCTTTATTAGACAAATATCAAGATGAGGTACGTACGTTATATCGCAAGCATCATTTTAATTATGTATGGTATGACAAAAATGGAGTTAATGAATTTGGTAGCTTGCTGCATAATAAAATAATCAATATAGAAGATGAAGGAGTGCTTACCAGCATACCATATCGTCAAAAACTAGATTCAATTTATGAAAGTGTAACACCAAAAAAACCAAACCCTACCACAGAATTACTTAATACTTCTATGTATTTTTTCTATGTTGACAAAGTGTATCAAGGACTCGACACAGAAAAAACCAAAGAAATGGAATGGTTTCTACCACGAGACAAACAATCATACGGACAATATCTTGATTCTTTGCTTATCAACCCTGCCTTAATTAAGAAG
Source organism: Flavobacterium psychraerolatum (assembly GCF_025960985.1). Lineage (GTDB taxonomy): Bacteria > Bacteroidota > Bacteroidia > Flavobacteriales > Flavobacteriaceae > Flavobacterium. Next base: position 93,609 of record NZ_JAOQMX010000003.1, read on the forward strand.
AACGAGAAAGGATTATTTGCTCAATACTATTTATTAAAAGGAGTATTAAAAGACTACCGTAAGATTGAAAAAAAAGGAGGATGGGGAAGTATACAATTAGAGCCGAATGTAAAATCTCTTAATATTGGTGATAGTTCCAATACAATTATTCAATTAAGAAACCGATTATTCTTAACAGGAGAACTTAAAACTGACACCAAAAGTGCAATTTATGATGAAGAATTGGGGAATGCGGTATTGAAATTCAAAAAAGCCAACCGAAATGCTTCTAGCACCATCATATTACCATCACACCTTAAAGTCCTTAATATTTCTGTTACAGACAGAATAAAAACACTTGTAGTTAATATGGAAAGATGTCGATGGATCCCAAAAGACATCATCAAAGCTAAAGAAGTTATTGCTGTAAATATTCCGGCCTATGAATTAACCTATTTTAAAAACGGAAAACCGGCATTTAAGTCCAATGTTGTAGTGGGAAAAACCCTCAACAAAACTGTGATTTTCAGTGCACCAATGCGATACATCGTATTTAGTCCGTATTGGAACATACCTTATAGCATTATCAAGAACGAAATCAAACCTGGAATTGCTAAAAACCCAAACTACCTAGCCCAACACAATATGGAATGGAATGATGGAAAAGTGCGCCAAAAGCCAGGAACTCGCAATTCTTTGGGTTTAGTTAAATTTTTATTCCCTAATTCCAATTCGATTTACTTACATGACACTCCTTCAAAACATTTGTTCAGTCGACGTGACCGCGCCTTTAGTCATGGTTGTATACGAGTAGAAAAGCCCAAAGAGCTAGCAGAAGTATTACTACATAACGAACCAAAATGGACATCCGAAGAAATAGATAAAGCGATGCATGGTGGAAAAGAAGTTTGGCATACACTACAAAATAAAATCCCTGTTTACATAGGTTATTTTACTGCTTGGGTAGATACCGAGGGAACCTTGCAGTTTTATGAAGATGTGTATGAACGTGACCAGCCGCTAGCCGATTTACTATTCGAAAAACAATCTCAAAACTAGGGGCACAATACCTGTCTTTAAAGTAAGAGTTATCCTGATCTTCTCATTGTCTTTTTATTTGGAAAGACTCCCTAGGTGAGTCTGCTCAAATAAAAAGGATAATTTGATGCGCTTGGGGCTATCTATCGACTTCACTTTTCCAATACTTAGCTATTAATTTACGGATAAAGCAGATTTTTAAATCCTTAGCTATTTAGAGCCTATGCCACTAAATAATTTGCTTTTCTGAATACAAATCTAGAAATCAGAGTACTTTAAAAAATAAGCGATCAAATTGCACTTTTAATCAGTATGTTTCAAACTAAAAACAAGTCCTCCTGTTGAGTGATTATCCTTTTTATTACAAACAAAATATTCAATAATTCCTCTCTGCTAATTTAATATTTAGTTGAAGTAGCTAAGGTAAATCTCGAACTTACACCTAGGTTTCGAATCTTATTATTTGATTCAGCTATCGTAAATGATAAAAAAGGTAACATCCAAAAAAAGGACTTTATCTCATTCTTATTTCACATATGTACTAAACAAAAAAAGCAGCCTAAAATATTTCTTAGACTGCTTTTTCCTGAATTTATAATTGACCTTAGATATTCAAATTAATGTGCTTGCTGTTTTTCAAAAGCAGTTGTTAAAGCTTTTTTGATTTTATCAGAAGCTAAGAAAAAAGCTTTCTCGATAGAATCTGCATGAGCAGTAACAGCAATAGGTTGTAATTTTGCTGGACGGGCTTCGATGACACATCTTTTATCATCAACTCCACTTTTGGCACTGTTCTCATCGCCCAAATGTACCTCAAAGCGAGTAATCTTATCTTCAAAACGAGCTAAAGATTTTTCTAATTCAGCTGTAAAGTATGTTTCTAATCTTTCGTGTCCTTCTATATTTTTGTCAGTATTGAATTGTATTTTCATATATTATTATGTTTTTGATATATCTCAAATTTAGCAAAATTATTTGGCAAAAAATAGGGATTTAGTAAAAAATTATGAAATGAAAAACCAAAAAAGTAAACTAAAACTACTTAACTGCTTAAAATTGTGCGAACAGTGTTTTTTTTCGTTAGACAAAGAATTTATTTAATCACTCCAACAATAGAAAATTAGATAGAATGTACCTGATTCAATCACACCTTTTAATCTTTAAGGACTTTTAGTGATATCCTAATATTCAAAAACTAGGCTTTCTAAGTTGATTTTTCAATTATATACATAAATAAAACATAATAAAAACAAAGCTGATTTACCTCTCCGTCAATATTATTGAAATGTATCTAACAGGACGACAATTCTGCAGCTTTGTTTTGTTTTCATAATTTATTTATTCCTTAAAGATAACACTTACTTATCTTTCTGATAGTAAAGATATGAGCAGGACTAAATGTTCTTTGAATTTCGAATTATTATGCTCCTACACTTACTTAGGCAAACTCTTAAAACCCATATTATATAGTGTGAATGCCTGAATATCGACATTTTCTTCGATGGTTGCTCTTACTGACTTTCCAGCTCCGTGACCAGCCTTCACATCAATTCGGATGAGTGTTGGATTGTCACCCGTTTGCTTGTCTTGCAATTCAGCTGCAAATTTAAAACTGTGTGCTGGCACTACGCGATCATCATGATCGCCAGTGGTAATCAAAGTCGCAGGGTAGGCCACTCCAGATTTGACATTGTGTACAGGGGAATAATCTTTGAGATAGTCGAACATTTCTTTGCTGTCTTGTGCGGTTCCGTAATCGTATGCCCAGCCTGCTCCTGCAGTAAAGGTGTGGTAGCGTAACATATCAAGAACACCAACAGCTGGTAACGCAACTTGCATCAAATCGGGACGCTGTGTCATCACAGCCCCTACAAGCAAACCACCATTGGAACCTCCACGTATAGCTAAATATGGAGTCGATGTATAGTTATTGGCAATCAAATACTCCGCAGCTGCGATGAAATCATCAAACACATTTTGTTTGTGCTGTTGTGTACCTGCATCGTGCCATTTTTTTCCGTATTCACCTCCACCTCTAAGATTGGGTACTGCAAAAATTCCACCATTTTCCATCCAAACAGCATTGGATATACTAAAACTAGGTGTCAAGCTAATATTGAAACCTCCATAACCGTACAAAATCGTTGGGTTTTTACCATTAAGTAACAATCCTTTTTTATACGTAATCATCATAGGTATCTTTGTCCCATCCTTAGACGTATAAAAAACCTGTTGTGTCTCGTATAAATCCGATTGAAAATCGGCTTTTGATTTACGATACACTACTGACTTGCCCGTTGCGACATCCAACTGATAAATTGTTGGTGGCATAGTGTAGTTGGTAAAACTGTAGTAGAGTGTTTTCTCTTTCTTCTTTCCCCTCAATCCAGAGGCAGTTCCTAGGTCAGGTAATTCTATGACTCTAACTTTGGTTCCTTTAGCATCAAATTGTTCAATAACTGAAACAGCATCTTTCATATAATGTGCAAAAAAGTAACCACCACCAGTGGTTATTCCCAATACATTATTGGTTTCTGGAATAAAATCTTTCCAGTTTTTACTATTTGGTTCGTTTACTGAAACGGTCACAATACGTTTGTTGGCTGCTTTATAATCGGTTTCGATAAATAAAGTTTCGCCATGATTATCAATAACACTGTTATCACTTTCAAAATTAGCCACAACGGTTACTAACGGGCTATTTTTCTTGGTTAAATCCTGTACGTATAATTCATTCCCATAAGTAGAATTGGCAGCTGTGATGACCAAATAATGATCGTCCTCGGTTACAGAACCTCCTACATAACGACGTTTATGGCTGTTACCAAAGATTACTTTGTCGGTTTTTTGCTGGGTACCAATAGTATGAAAATATAATTTGTGTTGATCTGTTTTGGCTGACAATTCGCTACCGACTGGTTTTTCATAACTAGAATAATAAAACCCTTTGTTGCCCAACCAAGATAATCCACTAAATTTCACATCGATCAATGTTTCATCAATCTTCTGTTTGGTTACTGCATTAATAATAACCACTTTGCGCCAGTCACTCCCCCCTTCTGATATGGAGTAAGCTGCTAGCGAACCGTCTTTGGAAAAACTAATCTCACCCAAGGAAGTCGTTCCGTCTTTGGAAAATGTATTGGGATCTAAGAAAACTTCTTCTTTCCCTTTTATGTCTTTTCTCCACATTACAGCTTGATTTTGCAGACCATCATTTTTGTAGTAGTAATTAAAATTTCCTTCTAGAGAGGGTGCACTTTCTTTTTCGTAATTCCACAAATGTTCTAATCGGGTTTTGATAGCCTCGCGAAATGGAATTTGTTTTAGATAGTCAAAAGTAAGTTTGTTTTCAGTTTTTACCCAAGCTGCTGTTTCGGTAGAGCGATCATCTTCAAGCCAACGGTAGGGATCTGCAACGGTTATTCCAAAGTAATTATCAGTAACTGATCCTTTTTGTGTTTGTGGGTACTTGGGTGCATTTTGTCCCAAAGCAGAAATTGTTGTCATTAATAAAAGTATTTTTTTCATAAAGGTGCATTTAGTAAGCCTAACAAAAATAAGAAATCTGAATCTTTTTTATTTAAAACTCATTAGAAACTTAAGGCTGAGTTTTAGATTATGACAAAACAGACTAATTGAGTTTAACAAGTCTAGTCGTTTTTTTTTAAACACTATAAAAATCTTCCATTTATAAGTCAAAAAAAATACAAATAAAAAATACTACTCTTTCGAATAGTATTTTAGTTTTCTGATGTAACACTTATAAATCAAAGTTCAAACCTAGAACGATGTTTCTGCCTATGTTGGGAATTCCATCCGTTTTTAAGCGAGAAAGATGCGCAATATAAGTTTTATTGAAAAGGTTGTTCCCATTGAGGTTGAGTCTAAAAACGGTTTTACCCCAGGATATATTTCCTCCAAAGCCAAGATTAACCAAACCGTAACCACTAGAAGCAGTTTCGAAACCACTTACATTTTTTTGACGAAAAGTAGCATTATAAGTTAAGGTTGCGAAACCATTTTTCAACCACTCTTTTATTTTAAATTCGGTACGAATGGTATTGTTCCAATTATTTGCCGGAATTAAAGGCAAGTAATCATTGTCTTGTTTTTTACCCGTTACGGTTTCAAAACTTGTTTCAAAATGCAACCAGTCTAACGGGTGTGGGTGAAAATGCAAGCCTGCTTCTCCCCCATATAATTTGGCATTATTTTGAATATACTCATACACTAAATTATCCTCCAATGTTGCACCCGTTAGATTGATATAAATATAATTGTTGATATGATTGTAAAATCCATTAACAAAGAATTCAAAATGAGAATTTTTATATTCGATATTCAAATCGGTTTGTACATTCTGTTCATTTTTCAAATTGGCATTTCCTATTTCGTAACGGTAGGTTCCTTCGTGAACACCATTGGATGATAATTCGGCTAAGTTTGGTGCTCTAAAACCAGAAGCCACATTTAGACGCAAAATCCAATTGGTAGTCAATTCGGTCTTATACCCTACTGATGCATTCAAGCTATTAAAAGAACGATTTATAGCTTGAAAATATCCTTCTGTACCAAAATCACCGTGTTCTTGGCTTTGTACTTTTCGGTTATCATAACGCAAACCACCCTGGATTACATTGGTGTTCCATTCGTAATTGGCTGTTCCAAAAACACCAATATCATTTGTCTTGGCATCTGGAATTAAAAATTCTTCACCCGAATTGGCATTGGTCTGTCTCATTCCTTGAATCCCAAAAATGGACTCAACAGCTCCTATCTTGGGTAAATGATACTTGGCATTAAAATTAAAGGTATTCAACTGCATTTGCAAAATAGCTGCTGGACTATTCTCATATTCCCTTCGGTTATTGGCGATGTATCCTAAATCTAGGTCTAACTTGGAGGTACCTAAATACACCACCGAATTTAAACTTAACAAATGATTATCAATCCCTTGACGCGGAAAATCAGTAATCTTGGAAGTAGATTGAGCTTCGATTCCATTTTCGGGAATTCCCAAATCCAAACCATTATAATTGTATCGAAAAACAGTAGAAAAATCAGTATTACTATATCCAATTCCGGTTTTAAAATCGGTCTCGTTATACCGAGTGTTGGTTACGCGCTCACCGGCAGGTACCCTATAATCAGAATGAGTGGTATAGTCACCTCGTACCAAATATTTCCAGTTGTTGGTAGAAGCCTTCAGCCCCAAAGAAGAATTTGATCCCAAAGTATTGGAGAATAGTCTTTGATTAAAATTGATTTTGAACGTATTTGCATCGGCAAATTTTTCTGGATTGAAATACAATACACCACCCAAGGCATCAGAACCATACAATAATGAGGCAGGTCCTTTGATGACCTCAACGCTTTCTACTCCTGAGTCATTAAGTCCCAATCCATGTTCATCTCCAAATTGTTGGTTTTCAATGCGTACACCTTGGGAGTATACCAATACGCGATTACCACTCAACCCACGAATCACCGGTTTACCTATAGATGTTCCTGTAGAAACTTGTGACACTCCCGGAATGGTTGCCAATCCTTCGATCAAAGTAGATGTCCCTTTTTCTTGTAACGATTGAATGCTTTCGTGTGATACCTTCATCACATTTTGTGACTGAATCTTATTAAAGGCTGTAGAAATAATTACCTCATCCATAGTGAACAAAGACGGTTCCATTATGACATTTAGCTCTTGCCCTTGTTGAGCGATGACTACCGTTTTATTTTGAGTTCCAAAACCCACTAATACAAAACGGACAGAGAGTTCACTTTTAGGCACATTAGAAAAAGAAAAAGCACCTTTTTGGTTCGTGATAGTACCTTTATGTAATTCAGCAATATATACAGACACCCCTGCTAAGGGCTGATCATGTACATTGGTAACGGTTCCCGATATTCGTTGTTGTGCTTGTAGTATTGTTGCTAGCCCTAGAAATAAGACTAATATATATTTTTTCATTTTATGATTTTATAAGTACAATTGATGTTAACGGCTAGGCAGATAACTAAAAAAATAGCGGATGTAATGAATTTGCTTCTGCTAAATCGCTATTTAAAATTGGCTTTTTTTTAAACTTTTTTGGTTTTATACTGTGATTTTTATTGTGTATTGCTCTCTACTAAGCCTACTTCACTATGACTACTGTATAAATAACAATAGTTTCTGACTCGAAAATATTTCCGAACCAAATACAAGTTGTACTATTATCAAAACGCAACCAAGTTGTTCGTTCATCAAATAGAATAAAAAGCTTTAAAATTTATGTGCTAAAAAAAGGTGGACCGCGAAGGAAATATAAAATCCCTGAAAAAGTGGTTATTTTCTCAGCAGTTACGGAGAAATAAGGAATCAGTTTATAATCTAAGTAAAACTGGAAACTAACAATATCATTTGAAAGGTAGTTTCCAAACGAAAAATGACAGATACTACACGATTCTGCTTTGTAGTGGTGGTGGGTAATTTGCATTTTATTACCGTGACTATCATGATAGCAAGATTGTTGCGCTACCTCTTCGTAATGATGAACATGCGCATGAAAAGACTGTAACAATATTGATAGCAATACGGTTAACCCAAGCGAAAAGGCAATGACAATCTGTTTCTTTTTCATGAAGGGCAAAGATAGGGAAACAATTTTGGCAAATGCAAGGCGAGATTAGAAATAGGAATTAGCTTTTAACTGCTCATAAAAAGAGAACACAAATTCCATAAACTCAAAAAGAATATTGCACTATTTCTCAATTCGAACTTAAAACACTTTTGTAAATTCGGAAAATTAAAGGCTGAAAAATGGAGTACTACGACATTGTAGAAGCCTATACATAAAAATTAAAACTTGCTTAAACTACAGGAATGAAGGTATAAAAATTAGGATTTTAAGTCAGCATTATGAACAATTACTATTCATTACTTGCTAATTACTCCATTGTATTGATGGCATTTGTAACAAAAAAATCAATCCAAAGATTATAAGTATATAAGAATTTAAAACTAACTATTTTCTATCTCCAAAATAGTTGACAAACCAGTTATCCAAATAATAGGTCTCCATAAAAGAGCATATCCCAAAACTAGGATTGCGAAAAATGAAGAGAAAAACCAAAAGTCAGCTGTACCAGAAAATTCTGGAAAGAACTTAAGAAACACAAAAAAAACACCAAAAGGCACTGCAACCAAAATAAAGAACACTCGAAATATAAATTTAAAAACTATTGCTATAAAACCTACTACTACCTCACCCATCCTATTTTAATTTTAAATTAAGGTATGGGTACATGTTTGCCGTAATTACTTCCGTTGGGATGCATTGAGCATGAACTTATTGTCAAGCTCATAATTGAATACGACGATGCTTCACAGTATTTACAAATATATTGTGCTTTCTCAGTTCCTAGATATATTTTATGTTTTCCTTTACTGCCTCCAAGAGGATGGAGATGGCAAGATTTTGAAGTTAAGCTTGACTTATTCGAGTCTTTCGTCCCACAGTATTCACAATAAAAACTAGACATAATATTGGATTGTTGGTAGTTAAATTCTTAATTAACAGCAAAATACAAATTCAATCGCACTATTTTTAAATTATCTTATAAATACTACCTTTAAGATCACCAAACCCTACTTCTACCAAAAATAACTTATCAAAATCAGAACCCCGTTATTTCCAAATTTTTTGACCACTATACTTCTAAATGAATTATAACCGTCGTACCCTTATTTTTGGATTGAATAATATTAATTGGGTTAGCGACTTTAGACTGTCGAAGTCCCAGTCTTTCCTTTGTCAGATCAATTCCTTTTGATTGATGCCCGTTTCCTTCTTTCAATGTAGTAAATCCTTTTCCGTTGTCGATTATTTTACATTCTAGCAATTTAATTTCAATCATTTCAAATGAGATAATCAATTTAGGATTTGGGTGTCCTTCATCAAAGGCATGTACAAATACATTTTCTACAAAAGGCTGTAATAACATCGTTGGAATTTGAAAAAAATAAACATCAACCTTCGGTCCAATTTTAATTTCAAATTCAATACGATCTTCAAACCGCATATTTTCAATAGAAATATACAATTTTAAATAGTCCAATTCTTCATCAATCGTACTGTTTTGTCGAGAAGAGTTTTCTAATGTTTTGCGCATTAACTTGGCAAAGCTACCGATATATTTTAACGAATTATCAACATCATTACTTATGATAAAGTCTTGAATGGCATTCATTGCATTAAAGGTAAAATGAGGATTCATTTGACTCAACAAGGCTTCCAATTTGGTTTCGGCTATACGCTTTTCGACACTAATACGCTCTTTGGTGCGCGTTCGACTTCGAACGATAAAAAAGACGCCACTCAGTAAAATAACTAATAGGCATACCAAAACGAACCACCATGCTGTCCAAAATGGTGGCTGTATATCAATATGCAACAATCTAAAAGAAGTTGTTTTTCCTGCATTTGCATCATATACCTGTATTTCCAAAAGATATTTATCATCTGGTAGATATGGTAAAAACAAATTAGTTTCTTCACTGTATGGACTCCAACGATTGGTGCTTTTTAATCGATAACGGAACTTTAATTTATTTGGAAAAGAATGTCCAATTGGAACAAAATCAATCAAAAAAGAATTGTGTTTGTAATCACAAGTAATACTATTTGAGGAAAATTCAAACCATTTAAAATAGGCTTTATTCATTTCAACTCCATTTATAGCAACACCACTAATGGCTATAGAACTGACCGTTTTTTGATCTTTCAACATTTCCTTCAAATCAATACTATAATATCCCTTTTGAGTCCCTAACCATAATTGATCGCCAAAAATTTGCGCAGTCGATACCTCGGCATTTTTCAACCCTTGTTCTTTGTCTATCAATCGCATTATGCCATTTTGATAAACATTAATTCCTCTTTCAGTACCAATAAGAATACAATCCTTATACGCTTCCAAAAATAATATTGTATTACCTATAATTCTCTTTCCGGGAATTACTTTCTTAATTTTGAATAAATTATCATCTTCTATTATAAAAACATTTCCAAATTCAGTCGAAAGAATAAGTTGACCTCGATCGTTTACTGTAATATGCTTAAATTTGTGCTCAGACCAAATTCCATTGGCTACATACGATTGAAATTGATTATTTTTATAAACAAAAAGCCCTTTAAAAACAGAAATCAAATAGGTTTTATCTTTATAATTAAGGATATCGACTACATCCAAAGGGGTATCTTTATCAAACTGAGAAAAGAGTTTTCTTTTCAAACTATATACATCATCATACAAGTGAACTCCGGCATAAGGTATTGTCTCAATGAATTGATTTTGTGAGGTAAAACCAAATTTATACGTATGCAAAGGCAAGTAACCTATAATTTTACCTTCGATATTAATTTCAAAAACCCCAATATTACTAGAAACCCAAAGCGAGGATTTATGTTTTACCAATTCATAAAATTCAATTTTATTGGCTTTAATATCATAATTCAATTCATAATATCCCTCCTCATGGCTTGGTAAGCGTAATTTATTTTTAAGTATAAAATCGGATTCCTTTTTTTTAAAATCTAAAAGAGAAATCATGGAATCAAATTCATTTTTATTATTTAGGATGGTAATTCCTTCTTGATGCAAGACAATTTTTTTTTCATTAAAATCCTCAAAATCAATTATTGCTTTATCGTTAAACGGATTATAATCAATCATTTGATCCAGGCGAACTTTATAAACCCCCTTGTCCTTGGAACCAACGTATAGAACATCTTTGACTTTATCGTAAACAACATTCAGTAAATTTTTTGAATCAATTCCATAATAATTTGACACATTTACCATTTTATTATTGATTATTCGATACAAACCACCGTCTGCCTCAAAAACACCCCAAGCAGCAGCATATACATGGTCATTCTTATCTTTGGCATACTGCCAAATCACTGATTTACCAAATTTGGTATCGATATTGATTTTATTGGTCTTTTTATCAAAATCAAAAGTATCAGCATATCCTTTATTACTGCCGTAAAGTATATTTCCAAAATGACCAGATGCATAAATATATTGGTGTTCCAAAACGGGAACAATTTTAGGTAAACCTAAAGTATTATCGATCTTAAAAAAACCCTCATTGACTGCCGAAAAATAAACTTCGTCTTTATACAAAAAAAAACTACTTACGATAAACACTTCATAATGAGGAAGGATCCCTTTGGGCGTGATGACTTTATTAGTCTTTATATCAATAATAGAAACCCCCAATTCTGTTCCAACATACATTTTACCTTTGTAGCACAAAAGCTTTCGAACACGATCAACCGGTAGTCCTTCTTTGGTCGTGAAAACAGTAAATTTTTCGCCATCATATTTGCTCACTCCACCACCATAACTAGCAAACCACATTGCTCCGTTACTGTCCTGAGCAATATCCCAACAGCTATTGTAACCTAAACCATCTGATTCTGTAATGTTAAAAAAAGTTCCATTCTCAAATCTAGAAACCCCATTTTCTGTACCAATCCACAAGGTATTTTTTGAATCCAAAAACAATGCCCGAACGGCATTATTGGGCAGTCCATTTGTAGTTGAATAATTTTTGGAGGGAAGGTATTGTGCAAAGCTACTGTTGACAAACAAAAACAACAGGAAGAACCTAGCTAGTAATTGCATCTATCAATTTCTTTTTTGTGAACAAGTCTTCTGAGACCGGAATTTCGGCTCCATTGGTAAGTTGTAATCTATAATATTCGGATTTGAAAGACTTAATATAATTTCTGCTTACCAAATAACTTCTATGAACTCTAATAAAATCAGGTTCTTCAAGAATATCACATACCTCCTTAAACGTTTTGGAAGTAAAGTATTCTTTTTCGATAGTAAAAATACTGGTGTAAGAACCATCAGATTTACAATAGATAATACTATTGGCTTGAATTACCTCAAATCCATTTTTATTTGGAAAAACAATTCGTTGCTTGTCTGCAAATTGGCTACTAATATTTTCAGTTAATAATTTGAAGCGGTCAATTCCTATTTTAGAATCATTTTTTTGTTCAAAACGTGATATTGCTATTTTAAAATCTTCTACATCGATGGGTTTTATCAAATAGTCCAAAGCGCTGTTGCGTATTGCCTGTATTGCAAATTCTTTGTGGGCTGTAGTAAAAATAATTTCAAAATTTATGACCTCAAAATGTTTGAACAATTCAAACCCATTTTCATTGGGCATTTGAATATCCAATAAAACGAGATTGGGTTGGTTTTTTTTGATAGAGCGAACAGCAGCAGTAACCGAATTACATTCGTCAAGAACCTCAATTTTATCTCTAAAATAAAGTTCACACAGCTTCCTTAAAAAACTTCTTGCTCTCGTTTCATCGTCAACTATGATAACCTTTATCTTCATATAAAATATGTGAAATTTGATAAAGTACTAAAATAGCATATTAATTCACTTCACAATGAAAAAAGAATGAAAAGGTATTAAAAAATAAAAAATCATTTCATACTCCCAACAAAACATGATTTTACTTAGAATAATTCTCAAATAAAATACCCTGCACTATGCAAAAAACCATCTGCTTCACTCTTAAGAGGTAACAGATGGTTTAATAATCTAATTTTTTTATCTAAAAGTTAAATATGTATTACACCAACTTGGATGCAATCAAATATTCTGCGATTTGAATTGTGTTTGTAGCAGCTCCTTTTCTTAAGTTGTCAGCCACAATCCACATATTTAAAGTATTTGCTTGGCTTTCATCACGACGAATTCTACCAACAAAAACATCATTCTTACCTTCAGCATATCTTGGCATTGGGTAAGTGAATGTATCTAAGTTATCTTGAACTGTAATTCCGTCGGTGTTGTGCAATATTGTTCTTACTTCGTTCACGTCAAAATTATTAGAGAACTCCACATTTACTGCTTCACTATGTCCACCAACAACAGGCACACGAACTGCAGTAGCAGTTAATTTGATGCTATCATCACCTAATATTTTTTTGGTTTCATTAACCAATTTCATTTCTTCTTTAGTATATCCATTATCCTCAAAACTATCGCATTGTGGAATACAGTTGCGGTTGATTTTGTATTTGTATACCATATCACCTTCAACACCTGCACATTCGTTTTCAAATTGTTGCACTGCTTTTACACCTGTTCCCGTGATAGATTGGTAAGTTGAAACGATCACACGTTTTACATTGTATTTTTTGTGCAATGGAGCCAAGGCCAATACCATTTGAATAGTAGAGCAGTTTGGATTTGCAATAATTTTATCTTCTTTAGTCAATTCAGAAGCATTGATTTCAGGTACTACCAATTTTTTAGTAGGGTCCATTCTCCAAGCCGATGAATTATCAATTACCGTAGTTCCAGCTTCGGCGAATTTTGGTGCCCAAACTAGTGACGTTTCACCACCTGCAGAGAATAAAGCAATATCTGCTTTCATATCTACAGCTGTTTGTAAACCAACTACTTTATATTTTGTTCCTTTGAATTCAATTTCTTTCCCAACTGATTTCTCTGAGGCAACAGGAATCAATTCTGTTACTGGAAAATTACGTTCAGCCAATACTTTTAACATGATTTCGCCCACCATACCGGTAGCTCCTACTACTGCTATTCTCATCGTATATTTTTATTATTTATTTCTAATTTGATTTTTGAATTGCAAAAGTAAGTAATATCTATTTCTAAACAAGCACGATAACAAAAAATAACAAAATGTTACAATTATAACATTTGTCTCGTTATTATAACTAGTACCGTATTTTAGACCTTGATTTACAACTACATGAATAACCAAATATTCTTTGGCAAGTAAAACTATTTTATTTAAAAGCCCGTTTAGAGTAGAAAAAACATAAGCGAAAGCAATAAATAAATATTCTTTTTATAACGATAACACATTATAATTACAAGACATAAAACAGAAAAACCGCTTCGATTAGGAAGCGGTTTTTCTAGTATCTATTCTTGAAATGAAATTATTTTTTCAATAAATCTCTAATCTGAATCAACAATTCTTCTTGAGAAGGTCCTGCTGGTGCTGCAGGCGCTGCTGCTGCTTCTTTCTTTTTAGTAGCTTCAGCTCCTCTTAAAATTACAAACACAAAAAATGCAATAATTACAAAATTAATTATCGCTTGAACAAGGTTACCATATGTAATTACGGCTGCTCCAGCTTCTTGAGCTGCTTCTAGATTTGCATATGTCTTCCCATCTAAAGTAATAAATTTAGTAGTAAAATCAATACCTCCTGTTATCAAACCAATAATTGGCATAATAACATCTGTCACAACTGAATTAATAACTTTACCAAAAGCAGCACCAATTACTACTGCAGTTGCTAAACTTAAAACATCACCTTTCATTAGAGAGGCTTTAAAATCACTAAAAAATCCCATATCTTTCTTTTTTAATTATAATTAACAGCTAAAGTAAGTATAAAATTATCAGTAAGCATTAATTCTCGTTTAAAACCCATTATTATCTATAAAAAACTCTTTTTACCCGCTGTGAAATACTAGTTAAAATTTCATACGGAATCGTATTTAATGCTTCTGCTATTTCTACAACCGTTGGGCTTTCGCCAAAAATAATGACATCGTCCCCCTCATTACAGGCAATTTCAGACACGTCAACCATTAGCATATCCATGCAAACGCTACCTATAATCTTTGCTTTATGTTGTTTTATGGTCACATACCCCACTCCATTACCCCAACCGCGTGAAATGCCGTCTGCATAACCGATCGGAATGGTCGCTATTTTGGTTTCTTTTTCTGCCATAAAGCGTCTGCCGTATCCAACACTATCTCCCGCTGGTATAGTACGTATTTGTGATATGAGCGATTTTAACGTCCCTACGTTTTCCAAAAATTTTTGTTCTTGCGGATCGTTGGAAACGCCATAAATCCCAATGCCTAGTCGTACCATATTGAATTGTGCTTCTGGAAAATTACTAATGCCTGAAGTGTTCAAAATATGACGGATCGGATTAATCTGCAACTCAGATGTTATTTGACTCGAAAGTTCATCAAAAAGCCGAATCTGGCCTTTGGCAAATTCATACTGTTTTTTATCATCGCTAGTAGCCATGTGCGATAAAATACTTTTGACTTGCACAGTGTGACTTACTTTCAAAATCTGAATTAATTCGGGGATATCTTTTCGTTCAAACCCCAAACGGTGCATCCCAGTATCGATTTTGATATGAATCGGAAAGTTTTTAATTTTTTTACTTTCTGCTATTTTTAAAAAATTTTTCAAACCCCGTAAACTGTAAATTTCTGGTTCTAATTGGTATTGAATAATAGACGAAAAACTAGTACTCTCTGGATTTAATACCATAATAGGCAAACGAATTCCGTCATTTTTTAATGAAATTCCCTCATCAGCGAAAGCTACACCCAAATAATCGACTTGATGGTGTTCCAGCAAACTTGCAATTTCAAGTCCGCCGTTACCATAGCCAAAAGCTTTGACCATGACCATAATTTTGACCTTTGGCTTTAATTTGGCTTTAAAAAAATTCAAATTATCACTCAAAGCATTCAGGTTAATTTCGAGAACAGTTTCATGTTTTTTTTGCTCCAAAACGGCTACAACTTCTTCAAATTCAAAACTTCGTGCACCTTTCACCAAAATGGTTTCATTCGAAAAATCTAGATTTGAAAAATCGGCTAAAAAATCGGCTGTATCAGTGTAAGTAATACAATTGACAAATCGATCTTTGAAAGCCGAAATTGTTGTACCTATTCCGATCACACGCTGAATATGATTGGCAACTACCAATTTGGCGACTTGGCTATACAAAGCTTCCTCCGTTAAACCACTTTGAAAAATATCTGAAAGTATAAGTGTTTTCTTTTGGAATTTATTTTGACTTTCTAAAAAATCCAATGCTATTTTCAATGATTGAAAATCAGAGCTGTAACTATCATCAATCAAGTTGCAATTATTGATTCCGTTTTTTACTTCCAAACGCATTTCTACAGGATACAACATCGCCATTCGGGTCTCAATGATTGCAGCGTCATAGTTCATATATAATAAAACCATCAGACACGATATAGCATTTTCAACGGAAGCCATATCTTCGAATGGAATTTCGATATCAAAATATTTTCCGTTATATCGATAACTAATAGTTGTTTTTTGATTCAAAATGATTGTTTTCGAAATAAAAACTGCAGCCGTATCATCGTCAAAACTCCAACTGAATGTTTTTATATTTTTCGAAAGTAAAGCATCTACTTTTTGGTCTTTCTTGTAGATCAAAACAGCGGCACTCTTAAATAGTTTTAATTTTTCACTTATTTTTTGATGAGTATTTTCAAAACCCACATCATGCGAAGTTCCTATATTGGTCAAAACACCAATAGTAGGTTTCACGATAGGCTCCAGCTTTTCCATTTCTGCAACGGTAGAAATTCCAACTTCAAAAATCCCCAAATTGTGCATCTCATTGATTCCTATCACAGACAGAGGGACCCCGACTTGCGAGTTAAAACTTTTTGGAGAACGAATGATATTAAAATCTGGACTCAATAAGAAATTCAGCCACTCTTTTACAATTGTTTTTCCGTTACTTCCCGTAATTCCAATTACCGGAAAATGAAATAATCCACGGTAATATATGGCAAACTTCTGCAAGGCAACCAAGGTATTGTCTACCACCAAAAAATGGGCTTTATTTTCTAATCCATCTGGAATATATGTCACTACAAAATTACGTACACCTCCAGCGATCAAGTCCTTTATATAGAGATGTCCATCATTATTTGGACCTATTAACGAAAAGAACAAGGTATTGGCTCCATTATGAGAAGATCGGCTATCAATGGAAACATGATCGATCATCACGTCATTGATATCTGTTGTGCAACTTGCCGAAAAAACAGAAATAATATTTTTTAATAGTATGCTCATGGTCTTTATATAAACTACGTCAAAAATAACACTTCTTACTCATTTCTTGATTAGCCAATTCTTTTATTTCAAAAAAACTCCAAATTCTTTACAGATAGCATTCATGAACAAAGTTGCTCAAACCTATTTTTAATTCTAGTGATAAAGTAAAAAAACTAAGCTAAATTTCATTTCTTACCTATCTAATTTTTAATAAATTATACAACCAAATCCCCACTCATGACATAGTATCATCAAACAATTTTATTATATTTGTAAGGCTAACCAATACCACCACATTGAAAAAATTTCTCACTTTCATTTCGTATCTCTTTCATCCGTTATTCATACCGCTCTACGCTACTTTTTTTTACGTATTTGCTAATCATTCGACAGCAATTACTAAAGAAAAATTACTCATATTTCTTCAAATAATCGTTGTTACTATTATTTTACCATTACTCGTCTTTATGCTATTGCGTTCCATAGGTAAAATAGGCTCTGTAATGGCACCAAAAATAGGAGAACGCAAAATCCCTTTATTAATACAATCCTTTTTGATTATACTATTAGTCAAAAAAGGAATTACAATTGAGCGCTATCCAGAGTTTCATTTCTTCTTTCTTGGGGCTCTATTCAGTTCGCTTACTGCTTTAATTTTACTATTTCTCAAGACCAAGGCGAGCCTTCATATGATCGGAATAAGTGCATTAACGGTTTTTGTTTTTGGCTTGAGTATTCATTTCCACACCCAAAATACTTTCTGGATTGGTTTTTTAATTTTTATGAATGGTGCAGTAGCATCGTCACGACTTGAAATGAAAGCACATACCTCAAGAGAGTTAACCATTGGACTCTTTATTGGTAGTATTCCACAACTGTTATTCCTGTTTGTCTGGTTATAGGATATAGAAAATAACCCCCAAATTGAGGGCATTCAAATTCAGTTTTTCATTCGAAATATCTGCTGATTTGAAAAGAGAATTCAAACCATAATAGGCATAAATATTGAACGTATTGTAACCTGTGGCCAAATACAATCCATACTGTAATTTCTCAAAATCTTTATTATTATTAATGACTATTTTGGAGTTATTTACTTCTGAAACATAACGATTAGAAACCAAATAACTAAATTTTACCCCACCATAAATACGCCAAAATTTATAGGATTCGTAGGTGGAAGTACGCCAACGAAACTCAATTGGAACATCTACGTACAGTTGAGAAAAACGGTTTTTACTGTAATCCGAAGCTGAAGCAAAAACCGAGTACGTATTGGTTTGTCCCGATTGACGAATTTTTATATTTTGAATGTTATTATTGTAGGTAAATCCCAAACCCGTGGCAAATGCAATATTTCTCTTTTTATTGACTGGCATATCTCTCAAAAAACCGGCTGAAAAACCAGTACTAAATTTACTTTGGTTTAAATTTGCAGGACCGTTTTGTAAAGTATTAAAGGTGAAACCAAAATAAAACTGATCTTCACGATAAAGTGAATCTACCACAACTAAAGTTGGTTTTTCTTCGTCTATGTCTTCCTGTGCAGATAGGTTAAAAAACGAAAACATAAATAGTAAAATCGGTAGTTGTCGCATTATAGAGTTATATTATAGAATAAATAAAAATCATTTTTGTTGAGTCCTTTTTTCTTTTTAAGATATTCTATCTAAGGTTATCATTAATAGAGCCAACGAAATGCAAATATAAATATTTAAAAGTACCTTTTCTAACTTATCAAATTTCAATTACCTTTCACTTACAAGTCAAAACACTTATATTTGACTATACTTTACTCCTTTATTATGCGATTTTCACTTTACATACTTTTACTAACAATGCTTTTCGGTTGTGGTAAAAAAACTTTCAAGACAGATCAAGTCCAACTTAAGCCTTTAAAAGCAAAAATTGATCCCGCTCATTTTGAGTCCATTATTGATGGAAAAAAAACACATTTGTATGTGTTGCGAAATAAAAACGGAATCGAAATTACCTTTACCAATTACGGGCAACGGCTTGTTTCCTTAATGGTTCCCGACCAAAACGGAAAATTTGAAGATATTGTCTTGGGTTTTAATACTCTCGAAGATTACAAAAATCCGAAAGCAAAATATATTGGAGCTATCATTGGCCGCTCTGCCAACCGCATCGCCAATGGAGAATTTACTGTACATCAAAATAAATATACACTTACGGTAAATAATGGTAAAAACCATTCTCACGGAGGTAATAACGGTTATAACAACCAAGTCTGGGATGCAGTACAACTGGCTTCCAACCAAATAGAATTCTCCCGTCTTTCACCAGATGGAGAAGAAGGTTACCCTGGGAATCTACAAGTCACTACCAAATACACTTTGACCAATTCAAACGAACTTATCATAGATTACAGTGCAACTACAGACAAGAGTACAATTGTAAATCTCACTAATCATTCGTTCTTTAATCTATCTGGTGAAGGAAACGGCAATGTCAACGATCATATTTTGATGATTAATGCCAATAATTACACTCCACTTAACGCTGACCAAATTCCAATTGGCGAAATTACTTCAGTACAAGGTTCTCCATTTGACTTTAGAGTTCCAAAAGCTATTGGTCAAGATCTACACCAACAAAACCAACAACTTACAATTGCCAGTGGTTACGACCAAAACTACGTTTTGAATAACAGCCCGAAAAACAAAAACGGTCTTGTATTTGCCGCCAAAATTACCCAACCCAAAAACGGTCGAACGCTTGAGATTTACACCAACGAACCTGGCTTACAATTTTATGAAAGCAATTATTTTGACGGTTCACTCATTGGTAAAAGTGGTAAGGCTTATCTTTACAGAGGGGCATTCTGTCTGGAATCACAGCATTTTCCTGATGCACCGAACCAAGGTAATTTTACCAAAACCACCTTAGAACCAGGACAAACATACCATTCTACCTGTGTATATACATTTGGAATACTATCAAAATAGGATAACTACTCTTGTCCTGTTCGTGCTACTTTGCTGTGGTCTATAATTTGTCCTTATTATTAGTCCTTAAAATAGGTGGTCTTTACCTAATTAACCTTTTCAGGCAAACTCAAGCTTTACTACATACATAAGTGCTAACCAACTTCAGATAATCTTGAATTAAATAATTCATATACTTTATAATAAACAAAAACCTCGAAATCCAATAATTTCGAGGTTTTTATTATAAGCGTAATAAAGTTTTTGGACTATAATTCATCTTCTAATTCTATATCGATGAAACGAAATCCTCCCATTGGGATATCAATTCCAACTGTAGAATTAGTAGTTCCTTTAAATTCTTCGTTGTTCAAAATATCTTTCATCTTCTTCACTTTGATGTTATTAATTTTAACGATTGCTTTGGCATTGTTTGGATTGATATATCCGTTTTCAACCAATGTCAAACGCAGTTGTTTTGGCCCTACTTGCGCAACAACCCAACCTACATTTCCAGAAACCGTAATCGGAATCAAGGCCGCGCTTTTCTTAATATCCTCTTCAATCACTTTGTAATATTCATTTGGAGCATAGGTCGTTTTTCCGTCCGCAGAAAAATAGTTCTTACCATCTGAATAATATTCTTTCGTAATGTTTTTGTACCATGGATGAATGTTGTCGACCAATGGTTTCCTAAATGCATTTTTATCGGCAAAAACACCTAGTTGTGGGGGCGTAATCAAAACCATCCCGTTACTATATTTCGGAATAAAGTTCAATCTTCTTTCGGTTGCACCTGCAGCATATCTTGAAAAATCCCATTCGGTTAATGGCGCTCCTGGCCATGTTCCGTTTAATCTACTGAAAGCGAAAGGTTCACTGTCTTTTTTATCTTTATCAAAAAAGGTCAACCATTTCACGTTACTCGCATCGTTAAGATACTCTTCGTCTGGATTGGCAATGCTTAAATGTACCGGCGAAAAGCTCAAAATATCAGCACGTTTTGGCACATAAATAGCACCTTGAGCCACTAAGTCCCAAAGCATACTCATGTATTCCTGATCCACTGGAAAATTATCAATAAACTGCGCTCCACTGGCAATAGAATACACCATTGTTCTTAAAAAATGGTTCGGCAACGTTTGGTTCGAATGCTGACGTAAACGGTCAAAACTAGTATTGTCTCTAGCGCAACGTGCTCCAAAACTATCAACGGAACCTGCAGCCCATAATCCTAATCTGGCTGTAAAACTTAATTCCATAGATTTATCGGTAGTTTCCTCCATGGCAGGAACAAACACACTAGCGTATTGCCCAGAAACCAAGGGTTGCCATTTGTCCATATACACACTTG
This sequence comes from Flavobacterium psychraerolatum, assembly GCF_025960985.1. GTDB lineage: Bacteria > Bacteroidota > Bacteroidia > Flavobacteriales > Flavobacteriaceae > Flavobacterium. The sequence continues at coordinate 114,859 of NZ_JAOQMX010000003.1, forward strand.
ATTGCCAAAACAAATGCTTATTACGCAGGTACAAACTACCATTTCTTGTTGAAGCATACTCAGCCAAAGGCAAGATTAAATCATTCATCACAAATGTAAATGCCTCTGAATGATCTTCCACTTCGGGGTATATAATTACTGTTTTATTACCGTTAGCCAAATCCAATCCTTTCTTGGTTGTTTCGACTTGGTACATATAAGGATCGTTACCATGACCCCCCCAATAAGAAATCCCTTTCCCATTGGACTGACTGTGTTTTTTGGCAAGTATCTCTAAGACTTGATCTTGAGTAAGTATATATTTCATTCTACCGTCACGTTTGTTTTTATACACTTCACTTGGCATCGCAGAACGGTCCCAGTTTTCTTTATCAAAACTACCTCCGTTCAAGAATACAGGATTTTTATACTTTGATTCAATTCGATCCATAGCTTCTGCTGCACCCTCTTTTTTTCTACTTTCAGACATAAAATAAACTGTAGCCGACTCTTTTTGATAAGAAGGTTTTTCAAACTTTTTTAAATTATCTTTTATAACTTTGGTATTTGATAATATGTCTTGTATTTTTCCTAGAGGAATTAAATTCTCGAAATCTTTCTTCCATTTTTTGTTATTAAGATCAATAATCTGAATGGCACTACCTCCACTTTGAGCACTGGCTAAAATCATTTTATTTGAATTTCGATCCATGCACATATCATTAAAAGAGAAACGTGTAGGTACTACTTCTGCTGTATTATCTTTTTCTCCTACGTTATTGATAACGATGTCGCTTCCAAAAAGAGAAATATAAGCTTGCTTACCATTATTATTGAATACGTCTGTTTGAATGACACGATACATCCCTCTATTGAGTGATTCTTTATTTTTTACATTTTTAAAATCAACTGCTGTCAATTTTTTAGGATTTGCAATGTCAATTTTTATAAAGGTCATTCCTTTTGCTTGCGCGCCGGTACGTCCCATTAAAACTTCACTATTACCATCTAGATCCACATCGGCAATCTTTAGATCACCATAAGGACCATTCTTTTTTATTACTATCGTTTCATAAGGTAATTTGTCCAAAGGGTTGAAAAAATAAACCGTACCGTTACCACTCATACTGTTTTGAACTCCATGTACTACCAATATTTCTTTACCATTAGCCAATTTTGCAGGTCTCAAAAAATTGGTAATATGCAATCCGCTTGGAGGCAACTCCTTGGCAGCTTTACTGGAAGCCTTCTCTACCGAATACGTTTTGGAAGCTATTTCACTTACCAATTGGCCTTTTGGAGATACATAATAATAACTGTTGTCATAACCGCCACAAACGACATAGGCCTTGCCTTCTTTTTTAACCACACAAACCGAATACATAGGAGCTTCATTTTGTTTGAATTTCCATAGTAATTTTCCTTTGCTATTCAAACAATAAACAGCACCATCTGCATTTGCAACAAAAATTTCATCAATGCCATCGTTATCAATATCACCAGTCCATAAATCATGATTCATGAAACCAGATAATTTATTCTCCCATCTTATTTCGCCATCATAGCCTACAGCCAAGACGGTACCTTCATAACTCGTACAGGCCACATAAGTGCCTTTTTTATCTACAGCAGTACGTACTTTGGTGATCGTGTATTTAGTATCAATACTAATCACGCCCTCGTCTTTAATTGTATTTGCATATCCAATTAGGGTGCTACTTATTAATACTACCGACAAATAGATTTTCATTCGGACTAAACGGTTACTTTTCATTTGATTTTTTAATTTAATCATTGGTTATTTTGGTTAAAAGCTAGATAGCAGTTGTTTTTCACACTGCTTTTCTAGTAGCTATACCAAAATACGTCTTTTATAATGGATGCGCTGTGTGAATGGGTAAATGAAATGTCTGTCTAAGTATATTTATTGGATTTTATAAAAAACTTTATGATCGCAGCTATTATATATAAGTCCTACTGTCCGTTCGGGCAAAGTCAAGAACCATTAGTACACTTACTTTGCTCGATCTCACAAAAGACAGTTGACTATTATACATTTATAACCAACACAGTAGAATTGGATGTTTTTCAATCCAGAGTTATCAGCTAAAATTAGCCAGCAAGTACAATACAACAAAAAATGCTCCCTACAAGGAAGCATTTTTTACTTTAGAGTGAACTGTACTTCTAAAAAAAGCATAAAAAAACCGCCAAACTTACTAAAAAGTTTGACGGTTTTATAAATATATTTAAAAGGAAATTATTTAATTACCAATTTGGTAATTCCTGATTTTCCTTCTGAAGTTAATTTTAATAAATAAACTCCTGAGCTTAATCCTGAAACATTCAATTGATAATTTGCAGAAACAGCTTTATCTGCTAATACCTCTGCGCCTAATGTATTGTAAACTGAAATTAAACCACCATTTTTTGAAGTAACACTTACAAAAGTAGTAGCTGGATTAGGATACACTCCAAAACCTTCAATAGTACTTGTTTTCGTAGACAAATTCGCAGTAGTAGTGGCAGTTATATCATCAACATATATAACATCTCCAGCCATCAAATTGGTTACGGCAATTCCATATCTAAATTGAGCAGTTGAATAAGGTGCAGTAGGTGTGAAAGAAAAATTAACTTGTTCCCAAGATCCATCTGTTTTAGTCGTAGTTTTTGTATCAGAAAACGTAGATAATTCAGTTACAACTGTTGTAGTTCCTGTTCTACCTTGACCTTGAATATCGATTGTTGGAGATACTCCACCTGCTCTTACTACTTTAACCCAAATTGACGCCACAATAAAATCTGAAGTTGAAGCTGGAAGAGTATGTATATAATTGTTAAAAACAAAATGTGTAGGATCTGTAGTCGCAGGAGTAGCAACATAGGTATGCTTTAAGCTGTAAGATCCTGCATGTTTTTCTGCTGAACTAACAGCAACATTAGCATAACTTTGATTAGCAGGACTCCATGGGGCAACTGAACCACCTAAATCTTCAAAACCTGGATTTTGAACGATACCACTCATAGATGCAGGAGGAATTGATTCAATAAATTCAATATTATCTATATATAATGATCCTGTCTCAGCAGGTACATAACCAATTCTTAGAAGAATATCTAAATCATTTATGTTTGATGTCCAATTCGCAACACCTGTCATGTCTATGTATGCAGTTGTCCATGTACCAGAACCAACTAAACCAGTACTACTAGGTGTTATGGGAAAAATAGTATTAGTTATCGCTCCAGTGGCACTGTTACCTTGTACTCTAAATTGTGAAGCAAGTGTTTCATTTTTATACCTAATCTTAATATATTTTTTAACACTACCATCAATCCCTTGTGTTCCTGGCACTGGCAATGCCGTGTTGTAACCAAAGTTTGCATTATTACTAGCTCTTGTAAGTTGTAATGCTCCAGTACCTACTTCACCTCCTGTTGCGGAGTAAGAAACAACACCTGTACCTGCATTACCAAAACCTTCAGCCCATCCTTGTTGACCTCCAGTTCGAAAATTAAATAGCTGTGCCGACATACTTGTAGCTGCAAAAAGCACAACTGCAAATGTTAATTTTTTAAGTAATTCTGTTTTCATAATAATTTAATTTAGTTAATATTAATATTTTAAATAGTGTAATTCAAAAGTATACAATTACCGATACTTTATTGTCTTTATGGGTAAGTAATAGGTCTTTATGAGTAAAATATCAAGCTACAACTTATTCATACCATAAATATATAGTTAATTCTACTCACCACCAAAAGAATCTTATCAATGCATAGTATTATTTTACCCCATTGAATTTTATCTTTATTTTATTAGGATAAATACCTATATATAATCACACATAAAGTAATTTTAATTGTCAATCATTTTATATTTATCAAATTTCAATGGTCTTACTCCATCTCCAATTGTTTTCAAAATACAGGAAAACTCGAATCGCTTAATACTTTTCTTTTTGGTAAAGCAACTACCATAAAGTTACACTATTTTACACAATTTACCTAATTAAAACACGGACCACCAAGCTTATCGTTTTACTACACGATTCTATTACAAGTCTATTTTTACTTTAGTTACACTTCTGAATAAACTAAAAGGGCATTACCGTTTTCCTCCTCAAACAAATAAACTTTACCACTGTTTTTTAAATGCTACTTTTTTTCCGGTAACTATTTTTATTCTCTAAAACAAAAAAGGTTTTCCTAGCAGATGCCTATTTTAATTCGAAAAAAAGTAGAAAGCAAGCACTAAGAGAAATAGTTTTGCGCTCTTTTTGGATTATTCGAATTTAAAAAAAGACAGGACACTACGTAATTATAGAAACAGTAATACTATGAAAAATCTTAACACCAGAGAAACTTCGCTAAAATCATAGAAGTCAAAAGTGTAACCACTACATGTTATATGAATTAGGAAAATTAAAAAATCCCCTCCGTTTATTCGGCAACAATTCTCCATTACTGAAGTTATTTCTAGAAAATATTTTCTTCAATACTACCAATCCCATTTTTCAGCAATACAGTTCCTTTATAATCCTATTTTATTAATACACATCAAAACTTCGATTCACTTTATTTTTTTAGAAACTAAAATTTAATAAAGTATATTTGACTATCATAAGGACTTTATACAATACCACTTCACTATAAAGTTCACTACTTTACACTATCAATTGAAGCCTTTTAATTGAAGGGTAAACCATTAATTTCAACTTTTAACGATGACCATTCAGCAGTATATTACCAAAATAACTATTTTATTTCAAACAGGCAACGCACGTGAACACTCCTACCGTGGTGATTTACAAAATTTAATAATGGCCATTTTACCAGATGTTTTGGTAACCAATGAACCCGCACGCGTAGCCTGTGGTGCACCTGATTATGTATTGACACGCAAAGATATTCCTGTTGGCTATATTGAAGCCAAAGACATTGGCGTGGATTTGGGTAGTAAAACTCTAAAAGAACAATTTGATCGCTACAAATCAGGGCTATCCAATTTGATTTTTACAGATTATATGGACTTTCATTTTTATAAAGACGGTCAGTTAATCACAAAAATTGCCATTGCAAAATTAGACAATGGCAATATTATTCCGATTGAAGGTAATTTTAATGAGTTCACACACCTCATTCAAAATTTTGCCGAAGTCATTTCGCAATCCATCAAATCGCCAACGAAGCTAGCGCAAATGATGGCGGGAAAAGCACGGTTGATGGCTGATGTTATCGAAAAATCATTAAACCATGACGATGTTGAAAACACCCGATCACAATTAAAATCACAAATGCTATCGTTCCAGCAAATGTTGATTCATGATATTGACAACAAATCATTCTCGGATATTTACTCGCAAACCATTGCATATGGTATGTTTGCCGCGCGCTATCATGACCCTACTTTGCCTACTTTTTCTCGAATGGAAGCAGCGGAACTAATCCCGAAATCAAATCCATTTTTACGAAAATTATTCCAAGACATTGCGGGTTACGATCTTGATAGCCGTTTGGTGTGGATTGTAGATGAATTGGTCAGCATATTTCTGGCGACAGATGTGGCGCATATCATGAAAAACTTTGGTAAAAGCACCAAGCAAGAAGATCCCGTTGTGCATTTTTACGAAACCTTTTTGGGCGAATACAATCCTGCGCTACGCAAAGCACGTGGGGTTTGGTACACGCCGCAACCCGTGGTTAATTTCATCGTTCGTGCCGTAGATGATATTTTGAAAACCGAATTCAATTTGCCACAAGGTTTGGCAGATACTTCCAAAACCAAAATCAAAAAGAAAGCCGTTACCCAAACGGGCAAAGGCGCCAAATCGAAAATTATTGAAGTCGAAACTGAAATTGAAGTGCACAAAGTACAAATCCTAGATCCCGCCACAGGAACAGGAACGTTTTTGGCAGAAGTAGTGAAACACATTCACCAAAAATTTAAAGGACAACAAGGCATTTGGAGCAAATATGTAACCAATGATTTAATTCCGCGTTTGAATGGTTTTGAGTTATTAATGGCGAGTTATGCTATGGCACACTTAAAATGGACATGCTTTTGACTGAGACCGGTTACAAACCGACCACCCCGCCCGATGGGCACCCCTCCAAAGGAGGGGAAGAGCAAAGGTTGAAAATATTTTTGACCAATTCACTCGAAGAAGCCCATCCTGATACCCAAACCTTATTTAGTTCTTGGCTATCTGACGAAGCCGACCAAGCGAATGCAATTAAGCGTGATGCGCCTGTAATGGTGGTGATTGGGAATCCGCCGTATAGTGGAGAAAGTTCCAACAAAGGCGAATGGATTATGAACTTGATGGAGGATTACAAAAAAGAACCAGGAGGGAAAGAAAAATTAAAAGAACAAAACTCTAAATTTATAAATGACGATTATGTAAAATTTATGCGTTTCGGGCAACATTTTATTGATAAAAACGGAGAAGGAATTTTAGCTTTTATCAATCCTCATGGTTTTTTGGACAATTTCACTTTCAGAGGAATGAGATGGAACTTACTAAATAGTTTTGATAAAATCTATACAATTGATTTGCATGGAAATAGCAAGAAAAAAGAGGTTTGCCCTGACGGTTCTGTAGATCAAAACGTATTTGATATTATGCAAGGCGTTTCAATAAATCTGTTTATAAAAACTGGAAAAAAGAACAAAGAGGAGTTAGGAGAAGTTTTTCATTTCGATTTATTTGGAAAAAGAGAATCAAAATATGACTTCCTAATTAAAAATGGAATTAAAACAATTCCTTATAACAAAGTTAATCTAGAAGAACCAAACTATTTCTTTGCAGATAAAAAACTAAATGATTTTGAGGTTGAAAAAAGTACTTTTATAATTAATGATTTATTTCAAATTAAATCATTAGGATTATTAACAAAACGTGACAAACTAGCAATTGATTTTGATACTGAAAACTTAAAAACTAAACTTAATTATTTTTTCGACAAATCCAAATCAGTTGATGAAGTATGCAAAACATTTGATTTGGTAATTAAAGATAAGGACAAATGGGATGCTAATTTAGTCAGAAGCACTACAGACACAAGTAATATTGATGAAAAAATTCGTAAAGTTGAATATAGACCATTCGATAAAAGAAAAGTTTATTATGATTCACAAATTGTTGCAAGACCCAACACAAAGGTTCTAGGTAATTTTTCAAAAGATAATTACGCTTTAATTTCAGGAAAACAAGGACAAGCAGTAGGCAATATGGCTTGGAACTTAGCATTTATAAGTAATACAATAACAGACCAAAACATTTACTATCGTGGAGGAGGCACAGTTTTCCCACTCTACCTTTACCCTGAACCCAATTCCCAACAAAACCTATTAGAAACTTCTGAGCGAGTACCAAACTTAAACATGGAAATGGTCAAGAAATTTGCAGATGGTTTGGGTTTGAATTTTGTTGCCGAAAAAACCAGCCCACCCTACGGGCACCGCTCAAAAGGGGAATTCCAAAACGGAGAAATAGCACCCATCGATCTTCTTGATTATATCTATGCCGTTTTGCATTCGCCTACGTATCGTGAGACTTACAAAGAATTTTTGAAAATTGATTTTCCAAGAGTACCTTATCCAACCGATGTTACAAAATTTTGGGAGTTAGTTGTATTGGGTGGTCAATTGCGTCAGTTGCATTTACTAGAAAGCGAAACCGTAGAAAACTACATCACCGAATATCCCGAAGATGGCGATAATATTGTAGGAAAACCAAAATATGTCATTAGCAAGCCGCTCAATTCCCCTCCATTGGAGGGGTGCCCGAAGGGTGGGGTGGTAAATACAAACATCGAAACACCCCATTTCATCATAAAAAACACCACTATTTATCACAATACGATAACCGAACTTCCTTATAATCCAAAATTAAAACAAAGAGCAAAAGAACTTAGATATGCTGAAAATTTATCCGAAGTGTTATTCTGGATGCAGGTTCATAAAAATCATTTTTATAAAATAGATTTTGACAGACAGCGCATCATTGGTAATTACATTGTCGATTTTTATGTGAAAAAATTAGGACTAGTTGTTGAAATTGATGGCTCAAGTCATGATGGTAAAGAAAAATATGACGCGGAAAGAGAGCGATATTTGAATTCTTTAGGATTAAAAATCTTTAGAATACCCGTTGTTGATGTATTGCAAAACATGTTAAAAGCACTATCAGATTTAGAGCGTTTTATTATTGAACATTATAGTGTTTCATTAGATCATGAAAAACCACCCCGCCCTATGGGCACCCCTCCAATGGAGGGGAATTGTGATACTGACAGTACAGAGAATCACCAGCACCAAAATCTAGGTCGTGTTTACATCAACGAAACCCAATATTTTGATAAGGTACCCGAAACCGCTTGGAACTTCTATATTGGTGGCTACCAGCCCGCTCAAAAGTGGCTCAAAGACCGCAAGGAACGAGAATTATCATTTGAGGATATTTTGCATTATCAAAAAATGATTGTAGCGTTATTCGAGACCGATAGAATTATGAAGGAGATTGATAAAATTGAATTATAAAAAGAACTAATGGGCTGTGATATTTCTACACTAAGCAATCATAATTTAGACTTGTGTACTATCGAAGCCTTGGCAAATGACCTAGCCAATCGCCTTTGTTTTTCGGTAGAATACGGGTACTACAGCCATTCAAAATACGCAACATTACTAGGACATGAAACAAAAGATGATTTTATTTTATTAGGAACTATTGAAAAAAAACCATTTATAAGTAAATACAGGCTGACCTCTTGTAATTACCAACAAAGATTGCTTTTTGAAAAACATGGAGATGCATTGTTTCAAATGAGTGCGTATTGGAACTGGTATGAATCGACTGATGAAAAACCTTTGCCCGACCCAAAAAGTATTTCTGAAGAAGAACGAGAAATTGCCTTAGCAAATTATGATTTTGAGCCACTTTCAGTGAATGGTGAATACGATTACCTCACTATTTATGATGAAATAGTCGATATCGATTTTTACTACTATTCACGTTGGTGGACATTATGCGATACTATTCAAGAAAGAGATAGTTTTTACCACGGTCACTTTGATAAATTTCGCCTACAAAAAGCCAAATTGACAAAATTATTAGGGGGTGACAAATTGTATTATATCAATGATCAAAGCAACTTTTTGGAAGGAGTAGGACAAGGTTCAGAAGCTGAATTTACTTGGGAAGGAGTACAAAATCACATTCAAGAAAAATTGGGTGATTGTTTGATTTCTATTTCGAAATCTCTTTTAGATCAAAGGTATCAATTGAATATTAAACTACTGGACTATAAAAAGATTGGTTTTCTAGATGATTTTGAAGATATAAAAGATTGTTTGTAACCTTGTTTTAAGATCTTTCTATTGATTCTAATCGATTTTCACTTATTAATTCAATCTAAGGAATAAAATATTAAACACATGAATATTCACAAATACGTGAACAAATTGCGTGTTTGCAAAACCAATTATGGACATAAAATTTCAAAAAGAGTACTTATCCGACCTTTACCAAGGAATTGTAAAGCCGTATAAAGAATTCAAATCCAATCCCCAATTGGTTAAACAATATGTAAAAACGATTAATGTGTTGAAATCCGTCACTCGCATTGAACAGTTATATCAAATAAAAGTTTGCATTATGAAAAAAAAGAAGGCGACCTCAAAGGGGTCAGTGCCGTTTATGTCAATAAGCAGTACCGCGTTCTTTTTTATGAAGTAGCTTCTGCTTCAGATGATCTAAAAATCGATGTATTAGAAATCGAAGATTTAAGTAAACATTACGAAAAACAACAAAAGATGACGACGACAACTATAATTCCGTTAATTGCTACACACCCAGGCACTTTTTTGGTAGATGAAATTGAGGCAAACGACTATTCTCAAATAGAGTTTGCAAAACTAATAGGATTCAACCGCAGCCAACTCAATGAAATCATAAAAGGAAAAAGAAATATTAATGCCGAAACAGCATTGCTATTAGAAAAAGCCCTTGGCATTGATGCTGATTTTTGGCTTGAAATGCAAAAAAACTACGACTTAGACATAGCTCGTATCACAGAAAAAAATAAATTACGTTTAGAAGCAATAGAAATTTGGAATGTAATTAAGAATTTCATTCCTATTTCTTTTTTTAAGAAAGAAAAAATAATTTCAGGAGATCCATGTTTAGATATCGAGCGTGTTAAAACTGTTTACCACGTCTCAAACATAGACCAATTGGCGACTATGAGTGTGCAAAGTAATTTTGCAAGATTTAAAAAATCTACTAAGCTTCATGCAGATGTGGTAAATATTATGGGATGGGTTAAACTAGTGCAATTTAGAGCTAGTGAAACAAATGTAATTTCTTTTAATCAGGAAAGTAAAGAAGACTTAATTAAAACCTTAAAACATATTCTGTTCGAAAATAAAGATGTACTAATGAAAGTACAAAAATGTCTTTCAGAATATGGTATAAAGTTGATCTACCAAGAAAAAGGAGATAAAACACCAGTTGACGGTGTTTCTTTCTGGAGTGATGGAAACCCAGCAATTGGCATGACTTTGAGACAAAAAAGATTAGATAACTTTGCATTCACTTTATTTCATGAACTAGGGCATGTTTACGAGCACTTGGTCAACAACAATCAAGCAGAATTTATCGATCTTAACAGTAAAAATGAAGACGGTGATTATAAAAATTCTACCGAAGAGAAAGAAGCAAATCTTTTTGCGCAAAATGAATTAATCAATCCCGAAGATTGGAATCAATACAAGCGAGATAGTTATAAAATCAATCAAGATGAAGCGATAGTACCATTTTCAATGAGAATCAAAACACACCCAAGTATTGTGCGAGGAAGAGCTTGTTTCGAATTAGATGATTTTAAAACCTACACAACGATTGACAATGCAATTCACTAATTTAACGTTATAAAATTACAACTAGTAATAAAGTCATGTTAGCCAAACAGGAAAAAGTTAACACGTTGTACTACTCATGTTAAACAAATCAATAAAAAGTAACCTATTTAATATTGATAAACAATTTCTTTCCAATGTTACAAATTTGGGTGTAAAATTGGGTTTGAATAAAGTTTGATTAGAATTAAATACAATAATTAGAATAAATAGGATTAAGTCCGTTGATCCCACTAGGGCGTCTCACAAAGAAATCTTGCTTGACATTTGCATGCCTGAGCCTTTTTTGTTTTATAGCTTAGCCAAACTAAAAAGTTTGACACGCTTTAAAACAAAAAATGCTCCCCTTTCAGGAAGCATTATTTCTTTGCAGAGAGGAAGGGATTCGAACCCTCGATGCAGTTGCCCACATACTAGCTTTCCAGGCTAGCTCTTTCAACCACTCAGACACCTCTCTAATTGGGATTGCAAATAACTCAAAAAAAAACGAATTAGAAAAGCAAAAATGAGTTTTATATTTTTTTGATTACTAAAAAAAACACAACATTCTCTTTTTCAATACCAAAGACATATAAACCATGATGCAACTGGATTTTTTTTGTTCTAAGGACACTCATTTTATAACGAAACGCAGGATCACTTCTGCACTATTTCAATAATATACAACCATTGCTAAAAAAAAAGGTTGTAGTATCGCTAAGCAACACTACAACCTTTATTATTGGTATTGGATTTTAATTTCGATAATTAAGTTTCACCCATTTTAAATCATCCCAATATATACTTTGTCCCACTACTACTCCTGTATTATCAGCTGGTTCCATTGCGATTCTAAATTTAGTTCCCGAACTAATCGCAGCAGTTGTAATTTCTTTGGTCATTTGAACCCATTCTCCTGTTGGTATAGCAGATACATCCCAATTATCAACGGTAAATGTTGGTCCATCCAAAATAGTATTGAATTGTTGAATTGTATTTCCTGCTTCTACAAATACCCTAAAAGAAACGATATAAGTACCAGCTGGAATACCTTTTGGCTTAGAAAAATTGGTCCCTTGTAATTTCAATGACTCAACACCTCCCACTGGCACAGTGTACTGCATACTGGCTGTACCCTCATAGGCACGCGATGTTGTACGTTGGTAGATAGGATCGGCTGCACTACCATTACCATTTCCAACAAACCAACCCGACACAAAAGCTGCTTTGAAATTTCCAACCGATTTTTCGAACCCTGCAAAACTAGATTCCAAAACATTATTTCCCAATGCCATTTCAACAGGAATGGGTCTAAAGCTTTTTAAAACTCGATCATCAACAGAGAGAATCGTACCCGCAGCATAGGCCAAGGTCACGTTATCTGTATTAAATAATTCTTCTTTAAGAACTACTTTTATAATAGAAGGATCTACTGCATCTATAGCCACTTCGGCTACTGCTACATTTTGATCAAAACCCGCAGCCGTATTGGTCACGTGCACTACAAAATTGGTCGGAATATTATCTACTGAAACTGCTTCGCCAGTTACAGCAAATGAAATCACTTTCCCATCCAAAGTTGCTTTTCCATCTTGAACAAATGGTTTGGTTGATGGAATTACTTTTATCTTTAATGGAATTAATTTGGTTGCAGTGGCATCAGGAACACCGTCTCCAGTTCGATTAATATCCATTGAAGCCGTATAATCACCGGGTTTGTTATATTTAATGCTTGATGATTTTCCATTGCTCTCTTCGGGCTTACCTCCTACAGTAAACCAAGTTCTGGTGGTTGGCTCTCCTGTTGTTGACAAATCTTCAAAAACAAGTTCTTCACCTGCTTCTATCGTTACGGTTTTCCAAGTGGCCAACCCTTCTATGGTAGGCATTTGTGCTTCGGTAAGCGATAGAACTTCTACCAAAGTGGGATTATTAGGATCTATACTGTAATCGTACTTTGACACTTTGCAGGCTGGACTAATGGCTGCAAATACTTTTACGGTAAATACCTTTTCTACTACCCAATTATCACCTACTTTGATCCCACCTTCAACCTCGTATTTAAATTCATTTTTCAGCTTCACTTCATAATCACCTGCTTCTGTAAACAATACATTTACTGTATTATTAGTCGTTGTTTTTTGATTATTCGAAACAATAAATTTAGAAAAATCTGTCGTTAACGAAGAGAATTTACCTTCTAGAAAACGCCCAGATTCAGGAATACTCCATTCATGTACAACCGTATTCTGAGAGGCATCCAAGAAAGTAATAAAACTACCGACACCCAAAACGTAATCTGAGTCACTGAAACTCTGGCTGGTGTACCAACCAAAACTAGCATAATCATCAAATGGTGCTTCATAATTATTCTCACAACTTAGAGTCAAAAAGAAACCTAAAGTGACTAGAAATATATTTTTTATGTTTTTCATCTAATTTATTTTTTTGATTATTTCGAATTCTGATTATACAAAACCTCCGATATTGGCAAAGGCAAATAATCATTCAAACCTACATTGTAATTTGCGGCAGCTTCTTTAAATTCTTTTATTGTAATACTATTATCCGTTGGATCTGCACTCAAACCTTGCTGCAACAAACTTTTAGCACGTTTTGTCCCTTTATCTGTGGTATAGTCAATTAGATTAAAATCCAATTGCGCCAAATCTTGATACCTTTTTTTCGACACTCCCCATCTTCTCAAATCGATAGCGCGTTCGGCATATCCTTCACAACTTAACTCCAAAGGCCTTTCGACGTACATAATTTGATCCATTAATGTAGTCTCATCATATACCTCATCATTAAAATCATGCGCAGATCCATCACTTGTTCCCAACAAAACCAATCCCCAACGTTTACGAATTGTATTGATTAATTTGACAGCACCATCAATGTCACCTGTTTTGGTTAAACATTCGGCTTGCATCAAATACGCATCAGCCAAACGATATACCACTAGGTTTTTACCCGATTTCCATGCGGTTTCGAGAATATCTTCCTCCGAAGACACAATATCATGATTGGTAAATTTCTTGAAATAAGAAAAAGTAGTTCGCCCAAAATTAACCAACTCATTAGCCGTATCCGAATTGTAATATTTAGATTGTTCATCGTTTACCAATGCAACAAACTGCGCTGCTCTTAAGGGCACATTACGCAACTTCGTCCCCCCCGTACCATTGCTTACATAGTTTCGAGTATCTTGAGAATCCAACTCTTCACTTTGGTACGCATAAGTCAACCAAGCGGTAGGTACGATAGACGCCTGCCCTTTGATGGTTCCTGTAGGCGCAAACAATCTAGCAAATCGATTAAAGAAACTTTCTTCGTCAAAGGTCCCTTCTTGTGTTTGATGTGACGATGAATAGTTAATTTCTAGAATTGATTCTGTGTTAAAATCTCCTGCTTCTGTAAAAAGCATTTTGACATTTTCGCCTTCTAATAATTGATAACCATAACTTGGGTTATTAATTACATCGTTTAAATACAACTTAGCCTCAGTATATTCTTTGGTGTACAAATAACTTTTCCCTAAGATCATGGCAGCAGTTCCTGCGGTTACCCTAGATTTCTGATCAAATTTGGCAGGCAAATTTTTATAGGCATATATCAAATCATCTCTAAAAAAGGTAAGCACTTCTGCCGCCGTTGAAAGTTTTTTCGAAAATTCTTCTAATTTTTCAGGATTCGTATCTCTAATTATAATTTTACCTTGGTTGTAGTTGGAGTGCAAATAAAAATGCATCAGCCCTCTAAAAAAACGGGCTTGCCCCATTTGTTCCGACCATTTTTTTTGACTCTTCAACTCATCGTTCATTCCGTTCAATCCTTCGATTACTTGATTGGCTCTAAAAATTACTTGGTAGATCGCATTCCAGCTTTTTTCATAATCCTTTACATTATTATTATACGACTTAGTGTACCATGGCACCCCTAATTGATACGGCAAATTACGATCCTTCGGAAAACCCAAATCACTTCTCCAAGCTTCAAAATCAACCGAAAACAGGTAATTATTCAACATGGCTCCATACACAGAGGTAAGATTTGCATCGGACTCTGATAGGTTGGACCAATACGTTTCGGATGAAATTGTATTCGGGTTTGTTTCGTCTAGATAACTATCGGAGCATGATTGAAAAAAACCTGCGATGGCTACAAATCCTGCTATAAAATATATTTTTTTCTTCATCATGTTTTAAAATTTAAGTTTAACACCAATTGTGTACAGAGCAGATAATGGATACCTGGAAGCATCTACCCCTCTTCTTGCTACATTATTACCTCCTACTTCTGGATCAAAACCAGAGTATTTGGTTAATGTTAATGGATTTTGCGCCGACAGAAAAATTCTCAAATTTGAAATCCCTACAGAATTTACCACTTTTGAAGGAATCGAATATCCTACAGAAACAAGTTTCAATCTTATATAATCTCCACTCTCTAACCACTGATCGGTAAAACCTCTATAATTAAAACTACCACTCTTGTTGTCTCCATTATTCAATGGAATTTGAGAAGTTGGATTATCTGTTGTCCATTGATTAACTAAATCTTTATGGTTTCCTGTTGCATATGCTGCAGCTTTAGATCCATTCATAATTTCAGATCCTACCGTTCCGTACCAGTTCATGTAAAAATCGAAATTCTTGTAATCCCATTTCAAATTGAATCCGACTTCAAAATCTGATAATCCACTACCCAAATAATGTCTATCAGCCTCTGTAATATCGCCATCACCATTATAATCCACATAGATCAAATCTCCCAAAGCGGCATTAGCTCTAGCTGGAAATTTTTGATACGCTTCTAATTGCGCTTGGTTTTGTATTACTCCATTGGTTTGATACAAGAAAAAAGCACCTGCTTCATATCCTTGTGCCAAAGCAGTAACTACCGAAGCTGGATCTCCATTGAGCAAAGCTGAGTTGGAGTTATAAATCAAGTTAACATCTCCTGTCATTCTTGTAATCTCGTTGGTGTTTTTGGTAAAAGTTGCACTGATGTTAAAATTACTTTTCCCGATACGCTCACGTAATCGCGCTGACAATTCCAATCCTTTATTGGTCATATCCCCCACATTAAGTGTCAAAATAGGATCATAATAAGCTCCTGCGGACCCTGGTAAACGCACAGGAAACAACATGTCTTTTTTTCGTGTATCGTAATAATCAGCTGTTATATTCACCTTATTTTTAAACATCGAAATATCAAGTCCTATATTTTTCTGAATCGAAGTTTCCCATCTTACTTCAGCATTAGCAAATGATCGTACCGCAGCTCCATAATTCACATCAGTATCCGATTCACTAAAGATATAATCGCTACCAAAAGCCACATTGCTATTGTATTCATAAGGACTAAAGCTCTCATTCCCTACAGTACCGTAACTCATTCTTAATTTTAGATTATTGACTACTTTTTTATATTTTTTCCAGAAACCTTCATCTGAAATATTCCATGCACCTGAAGCAGATGGAAATACACCCCAACGGTAATCTTTGGCAAATTTTGAAGATCCATCTTTTCTAATGACTCCAGACAACAAATACTTCCCTTTATAATTGTACTGAAGTCTCCCCAAATACCCTAAAATTTTAGTATTAAAATTAAACCCGGATGAAACATCTGGATTAATCGTTGCACCATTCAACACCTCAATATTATTATTAATTACACCTTGTTTGTATGCTGTAAACTCTTCGCTAGTATTCTCATCCAAAGACATCGTCGCCAAAGCACCTACAGAATGATTACCAAATTTCTTTTTATAATTCAAACTACCATCCCAGGTCAAAGTAGTCCTTCTGGTAGAGGTTGCTTGCACAAAACTTTTGGTAGGGTCAACATCAGACACACCATCATCAAGATCTACCTCTATGTACTGAGGACTGAAGACGTTTCTGGTTTGATTGATTACTGCTGCTCCAAGACGTGTCACAAAATTCAAATCCTTGGTAATACTTCTAGTAATACTCAAATTTGTATTGATACGATCCAAATTGGATCGGTCTTTTCTCTTTAAGCTTAGTGCCAAATTATTCACAGAACCTCTTCCTAATGCATTGGTATATACCACATCTGAATCTAGTTCTACCTCTGGATAGTAAGAAGGTGTACGAATCGCATTGGTAATTAAACTATTATTGGCTCTCTGTTGTTTTTCTAAAGAGAAAGCTACACCTGCAGCAATTGTCCATTTATCATCATTATATGATGTATTGGCTCTACCATTATACCTCTTAAAACCTGAATTAATCACCAATCCGTCTTGACTAAAATAACCTCCAACTACGTTGTAAGAGAAATTTTTTGCACCACCCGATACGTTCAGTACATATTGATTGGTTTGTGCTCCATTAATTAACACTTTGTCATCAAAAGAGTTATCATTATTTAACCAATCAGGGTTTCTATGAGGTCCTGGATTTACTGCACCTGCCACATTATTTTTCAATAAGGCCAACTCATATGCTATTTTTTCATTTGTATTCATCAATGGCACTCCTTTACCTAAAATTTGAAAACCGCTTGATACATCCAAACTAATACTCACTTTTCCACTTTTACCCTTTTTGGTCGTAATCAAGATCACTCCCGCAGCACCCCTAGTTCCATAAACTGCTGCCGAAGCTGCATCTTTTAAAACATCTATAGTTTCAATTTCACTAGGACTCAACCTCGGATCTCCTTGTTGAGGTATACCATCAACCACAAACAATGGCGTATTGGTACCCCCCAAAGAAGATATCCCACGAATCTGGATACTTGAACTTTCTCCAGGTTCACCACTTACTGCGGTAACATTTACTCCAGCAATTTGCCCTTGTAATGAGGAGGCAATATCCTGATTAACAAACATATCAATATCCTTGGCTTTTACCTGCGAAACCGCACCTGTTAGCTCTTTTTTCTTTACTGTTCCATATCCAATTACAACAACTTCTTCCAATTCACTTAGTTGAGAACTCAACGCAACATTCAGTGTTGTACTTGTCACCTTAATATTTTGTGTTTGAAATCCTAAATAACTGAACCTGACAACATCCCCAATTTTGGCATTTATAAGATACTGCCCATCCAAATTAGAATTGGTAGCTTTTTTGGTTCCCTTAACCAAAATGGTAGCACCCGGTATAGGCAAACCATCCTCCGTGCTGCTAATAACTCCTTGAATAGTACTTTTTTGTGCCCAAATTGAAGATTGGCAACATAAAAAAGCAATTACCACAAGGACTATTAATTTTTGTGTTAAAAATTGTTTTTTGTTTTGCATATAACTGTTAGTTTTTTAATTCATCAAGTATTACTTTTAGTACTTGATTTTTGTATTTAATCTAATAAAATAGTGAAGATTCAAAATAAAAGTATTTTAATGCAATTACATTAAAATCTATTATTTTATAATTATAAATAGTAATTATAAAAAATTCAATTAAAAATTACATTATATACAATTTTTTGAGGTTTTAACAAAGTAAGTGAAAATATATGCTGAAGCAAAAAAAATACTTACCTTTTTCTAAGTCAAAATTAACCCAAGTAGTGATTTACGTAATTTAAAAGAACAAAACCTACAAAAAAAACCAAATTTAGGATTGTTAATTAATGTTAACTAAAAAACAAAAAAGTACTGTTTTTAAAAATTCCTACAAAAAAGAAGAAAAATAAAAAAAATAAAATTCTGAAATTGGCTAAATTTAGAAGAAAAAATAGGGAAATTAAATTGCCGAATAAAGATTGTGATTGGGTGAAAAAGGGAATATTTACTACTTTAAAGTTATATAGTTCAACCCAATCATTAAACCCAACTCTATATAAAAAAAAGACCTACAACCAGACTTAGTAAAGACTAAACTTGATTGTAGGCATACAATAAATACCCTCTTTTTTATGAAGTATAAAAACAGGATTACACGAGAGTAATTAAGAAACCATCATAGGGTTCAAAATTATTTAATAATAATAATATAGTAATTTAAACCATCTCACCACGTAGCGAAGTTTCTACTGCGTTTTTAAAACTGCGCATCGAAGTATTTTTACCCAGTAAGTACATTAATTTAGTAATTGCTGTCTCAGTTGTCATGTCTTTTCCAGAGATCACTCCAGCTGATTTCATTTGATACTAATCTCACAATGACCCATTTGCACACTCCCAACTGAACATTGGGTAACATTAATAACATACATTCCTTTTTGAATGACTTCTTGCATCAATTGTACAAACCAATCTACAGTAATAGCATTACCAGACCCATAAGTCTCTAGAGCCCCCCCTCTGAGTGTTGGAATAGCAAAAATAGCCGTTACTACTGTTTGAGAAATTCCTGGGAATAATTTTATGATGACCACATTGGTATCCAATGTATATTGCACTTTCAATAACTCATTATTGGATACACTTGGCAAAAGTAATTGTGCATTCCATTTCAAATGTACGCCTGACTTTACCAAACAAGGATAATTAGGAGAATTAAAAGCTTGAAAATGTTCTGCATTTACTTTGGTTGTACGGTTGCCTCGGTAAAATTTATATTCAAAAAAAAGACACAATTCTTGAACAACGGGCAATCCATTTTCTCTTAAAGAAGAAATTTGGATTACAGTAATCAAATTTTCTTTGGTATCGGTACGCAAATCTCCAATAGGCAATTGTAAACCTGTGAAAATAATTGGCTTTGCTAAATTTTCAAACATAAAACTCAATGCAGATGCCGTATATACCATGGTATCTGACACATGAAGCACAACAAATCCATCAAATTTGGCGTAATTGTTTCGATTATCGAAGCCAAAATACCCCAATTTTCTGGATTCATGTTGGATGAATCAATGGACTCATCATAGGAAATGGTTCGTATAGCACAATCAAGCAACTTAAGTTCGGAAACTTGTTGCAAGAGTTGTCCGAAATCAAAAGCGATTAATGCGCCTGTTTCAAAATCTTTACTCATACCGATCGTTCCACCAGTATATATTAAAACTATTTTACTTTTGGACTGCATTTTGATATTTATGCCAGTTCAAAACTGGGTTAACATACCTATTCGATAAACTCTAGTAGCATACAAAACTCATATCTTCAATTTACAGCCACATATTTATCTGTATTAATTGAATAAAAACGCACAAAGAACTCCTGCTAAAGCATTCTAGCTCCCTATTATAATGGTTTTTTCGCGAAAATAAACTTGTAAAACAGCTAAATCGATTCATTCTATCTGGCAAAATAATGAAAACCTTTAACTTTTTTAATGAATTCATAATTCCGACCTTTGTAGCAAATACACAATACCATGTTTAAAGCATTAGAATCTAGAAATTTTAAAATATTTTTTTACGGCCAATCTATATCCGTCATTGGGACATGGCTGCAAAAGACTGCCGTGAGTTGGATGGTGTACAGCATTACCAATTCAGTTTTTTTATTAGGACTAGTAATGTTTTTCAGTATGATACCGTCGCTTTTTTTATCGCCATTGGCTGGTAGTTTCTTAAAAAAGTATGACAGACACAGAACCATGATAGTTTTACAATTTATGGCCATGTTCCAAGCGGGATTAATGGCACTAGTTTTTTACACCAAAACTTATAATATTGAATTAATCATGGGATTGAGCTTGTTTCAAGGTGTCATTAATTCTTTTGACATGATCTGCAGGCAAACCATGATGGTTGAGATTGTTGATAACAAAGACAATCTAGCCAATGCTGTAGCATTAAATACAAGCTTGAGCAACTTTGCACGTATTGCAGGGCCAGCATTAGCAGGTATACTTTTGCATCGATTTGGCGCAGATGTATGCTTTGTTGGGAATTTCTTGAGTTACCTTCCGGTTTTGTGTTCCTTGTTTATGATGCGTTTAACCTACCAACCAAAATCAAATCACAAAATAAAAATTTATGAAGACTTTATAGAAGGACTAGATTACGTGAAAGAAGAAGCCAACATGGGGAAAATGTTACTCTTATTACTATGCAGTAGTTTGTTTGTAACCTCGTTTATCACCTTACTACCTGTTTTTGCCAAAGACATCTTCAGTGGTAATGCGCAAACTTTTAGTTGGTTCGAAAGCTCGGCTGGAATTGGATCTCTTTTGTCAGCCATCTATTTGACCAATTTAAAACAAGGAACAGATGTGACCAAAATTACCCTTGCTGCTACGCTGCTATTGGGTAGTAGTATGATTTTACTATCGTTTGCACCAAATCTATCTGTTGCGCTCGTGTGTACAACGCTGTGCGGGCTTGGTATGATGGCACAAACATCCTCTATAAATATTTATATTCAATTAAAGAGTTCTTCACATATGCGCTCCCGCAGTATCAGCTATTTTATCATGGCCTATCAAGGTATGTTGCCTATTGGAAGTCTACTTATTGGAATTCTATCCCACAATATAGGTACAAGGCTTACCGTAACGCTACAGGGAATCCTCTGTATCATAGCCGCAATTGTCTTTTTGATATTCAAAAATAAGGAGAAGGTGGCAACTCCAGCAGTAGAAATAGAGTAGTAAAGCAATTGTAAATTGATAGACTACTCTGTCAACTCGCCACGAAGTGATTTCTCGAAGATTAATTTAAAATCAGCCTTTGTGTGATCTTGACCAAGCAGGTACATTAACTTTGTAATGGCAGCCTCGGTGGTTATATCTTTACCTGAAATAACACCACAATTTTTAAGTTCAGTACTCGTTTCATACTGGCCCATCATCACGCTGCCGGCAGAACATTGGGTCACATTGATGACATGCAAACCATCAGAGATTGCCTTCTGAATCAAACTCAAAAACCATTCTTCAGTTGGCGCATTACCAGAGCCATAGGTTTCTAGAACAATTCCTTTTAAGTTTTTTATCGAAAGCATAGCTGCTAACACAACTTCGCTTATTCCTGGAAACAATTTCAGAATGACTACATTGGTATCCAAAGTATATTGGACATGCAATTTTTGCTCAAAATCGGCTTTAAGCAATAATGATAAATTAGTTTTTAAATGCACCCCAGACTCCACCAAACAAGGATAATTAGGTGAATTAAAAGCCTGAAAATGTTCTGCGTTTACTTTGGTTGTACGGTTGCCACGGTACAATTTATATTCAAAATATAAACAAACTTCTTGCACTATACTCCTACCGTTCTCACGCAAAGACGCCACTTGAATAGCGGTGATTAAATTCTCTTTGGCATCGGTACGCAAATCACCTATTGGCAACTGCGAGCCAGTTAGAATTACGGGTTTTGAAAGATTTTCAAACATAAAGCTTAAAGCCGAAGCGGTATAAGCCATCGTGTCAGATCCATGAAGGACCACAAAACCATCAAATTGAGTATAATTTTTTTCAATTGTGGCCGCCAAACTACCCAAGATTTCGGGATTCATGTTGGAGGAGTCAATAGGTTTTTCAAAAGATACCGTCTCAATATCGCATTCAAGCAATTTGAGCTCTGGAACATGTTGCAAAAGTTGACCAAAATTAAAAGCAACCAAAGCACCCGTTTCAAAATCTTTACTCATACCGATGGTTCCACCAGTATAGATCAGTAAAATTTTAGCTTTGGACTGCATCTTTATATTTTAAACTATTAACGACCGGATTGGCATACATATTTAAAAAACTCTGTAATGCAACAGGGTTCTCTTTATCAATACGTTTCTCCATACGGCGCTCAAAAAGCATTTTTTGATCCTCAGTATACAAACTAGCAAAAGTATTGCTATTGTTTAACAAATCGTACCCAATATAATTGGTAGGCCATAATTTGTAATTGCTCAAGATAGAATCATCTATAGCTTGGGCGATGGCTTGTACCTGTTTGTTAGTATTATCGTTTTCGGTAGCGATTACATCAATAGTATCGTTCAAAACATCTCCTATATGAATGTGGATGTGCTTTTTTTGTCCCAAAGCACCACTTAGAATGGTCATAAAATCTTCATTTGCATCCTTTACATATACTTCATTGTTCGCTTCCGCTAATATTTGCGGCATTTTCAAGGCATCTGTTGGATCGTATTCGTAGGATATAGACACAGGAACAATCTTAATTTTCTTAAAATAGTCCATTAGATTTTCTTCATCAGATCCCATGGCTAGCATTTTCAAAATACCAGGATTTGTCATGTCATTTCCATCTTTGGTTCTTCCTTCACGCTGTGCGATCCAAACCGAACGATTTTCATGATTTAATAAATGACCAATATATTCTGACAATGTCTTGGAACTTTGCAGCATCTCGCGTGGACTCAATCCTCGTTGTACCAAAAAATTGCGGTTGAGTTTTGCCAAATTCATTAAAAATGATTTTTTGACCAAGTTATCACCAATGGCCGAAGCGGTCATTACCAAACCGTACTCAAACAAAGAAGCATTTAATAAAGTAGTGTCTAATAAAATATCTCGGTGGTTCGAAATAAACAAATAAGACTCGCCTTTTTCTAGTTTTTCAAAACCAGAAGTTGTAAGACCTTCCGAACTTTTTTTCAATAAAGTTTGTACCGATTGGTAGATGAAATTACATTGAAAATCACGTATCGAATGTGTTTTTGAAAGCAAGCCTCTCCAAGCTCCATCCTCATCATCAGGGAAAGAGAAATCCATTAGAGATTTCATCATCGGATGGTAAAGTAATTTCTTGAAGACTTCGTTTACCTCCGAATCATAAAAAGGTCGAATTGCGTCGAATTTTTGCATTATAGTTTTTTTAGTCAAAGCAAAAGAACAAAAAAAAAGTTAAACAAAACTGATTTATAGTTTAAATCCCAAAAATAGCTTTAGAATTTTCTGTAGTTTTTAAAGCAATTTCATCAACAGAAACTCCATATATGTCGGCTATTTTCTGAGCAACATTTACAACATAACTACTTTCGTTGCGTTTTCCACGATATGGAATGGGAGCCAAATAAGGTGAATCTGTTTCTAAGACAATATGTTGCAAATCAATTTGATGTAAAAACTGATCTATTTTTCCATTTTTAAAAGTCACTACTCCACCTATTCCCAATTTCATATTATACGATATTGCCTGAAGTGCTTGTTCATAAGTCCCCGTAAAACAGTGAAATATACCAAACAATTCATCGGACTTTTCTTCCTCTAAAACAGCAAAAACTTCATCAAAAGCATCACGACAATGAATTACGATAGGTAACTGATATTGTTTGGCCAACTGTATTTGCGTTCGAAAAGCATCTTGTTGTTCGGCCAAATGGGTTTTATCCCAATACAAATCAATACCGATTTCGCCAATCGCATAGAATTCTCGTTTTGCTAATTCTTCTTTTACATGTTGCAACTCCTCTTGATAGTTTTCCTTTACATAGGTAGGATGTAATCCCATCATCAAGAACACATTATCTGGATTTGATTTTTCCAAATCATACATTGCAGCCGTTTGACTAGAGTCAATTGCAGGAATAAAAAATCTAGAAACGCCAGCATCAATAGCACGCTGAATCATCTCGTTTCGATCTTCATTGAATTCTTCTGAGTATAAATGGGTATGGGTGTCGGTGAATATCATTGATGTACTTTAAGATTGTAAAATTACATTTTTAGAAAGAGATGGCAAACTACTGTAGCATTCTCTACATAAAATTTTAGTTAAATAAAAAAACCATTAAGAAACAAAGCTTCATCTCGACTTGATGAACTTCATTTCTTAACGGTTTAACATATTAATTTGTGGAATACTAATTCTCTAACTTACCTATTAGAGACTGCACAATGTCATAATCTTCATAATCCTCTGTAATCGTTTTTAAAGTAGCCTCACAACTTTCATAATCTTTTTGTTTTAATTGTAATAAAGCTAAACTCCAACTCGCTTTGTTTTTATAAATCGAAGTTCCCGATCGAATCGTCTCAAAAATGACACTAGCCTCTTTCAATCGATCCAATTCCATTAAGGAAATCCCATAGTACAATTGAATTTCAGGACTTGATTTATCTTTTAATATAATTTCAAACTGTACTGTTGCCTCTTGGTAGTTTTTAGCATTAAAGGCCTCTTGTGCCAATTTTAAATTAGCATTTACGTCCCCTCTTTCTACAAAATAAGCATTTTCATAGTGGTTAAAATCTTTAAATTTTAGATTTGATGCTTGCATTAGAAACCAAACACCCAATAAAACGGCTACCGATGCAGCAACAGAATAAAACCAAGGTCTTAGCGATTTCACTTTGGGCTCATCCATTTTTCTGCATTCGTAAGCGATTTTAGAAATCTTTTGACGGAAAGCCAATCTTTGTTTTTCGATACTAAATTTTTGTTTCAACTGAAAGTTGACTTCGTTAAAATTTTCAAATTCAGAAGCCATAACAACATCTCTTTTCAATTTATTTTCAAACGTTTCTTTTTCGGCATCCGACAATTCCCCTTGTAGGTATTGATCGAATAAAATATAATTTTCCTCACTCATGGTTCAGTTATTTTAAGGATTGATACTGACTAGAATCTTGAATCCATTTGGTTAATTGCCCTGTACACAATGATTTTTTCTTTCGAACATAACCATAAGTGACCTGGAGCTTTTCAGCCACTTCTTCCATCGATTTAAGAACAAAGCTCAACTTAAGCACCTCTTGACATTTTTCTCCTAATTTTTTAAACATGGCGTCAAAAAGTTGTTGTTTCTCCTCAAATTCCTCAGTTTGAGTGACCAAACCTTCACTGTCTTCATTACTAGATCCATAATCATCGGCAATTGTTACCCCTTTATTTGAATTTTTTTTCAGTTCATTGAGCCACTTCCTTTTACATAACAAAAAAAAATAGGCATCAAACGGACAAGTCAAGGTTAACTTTTCAGCCTTGGCCTGATCAAATAACAAAATAAGCACTTCTTGGACCACATCTTGCGCTTGGTCATGGTCGCCAGAGTTGTTTTGAATATAATGAATTACTTTGGGTACAAATTTCTTATAGATGGACTCAATAACTGCCGAATTATTCGATGCCAATCCTTCAATATACATTTGGTCAGGATGTGTTGCTGATGAAGCCATATAATTTATTTTGACTGTTAAAGTTAATAAAAAATCTTAATTCGAGGGGCAATAATTATAAATAAAAAACCATATTCATATGTAAATCAATAATTTACCCTAGTAAAAATCATATACATGAAAAATAAATTCAAAATATTCAAACATTTTTTTACTAGTAGAATTTGGAAAATTATTGTGAGATAAAATAAATCACTATAATACCAATCACAATAAAAAAATTAACAAATTAACTCAAAGGTAACAAAATGCAACCCAGATGATAGATTCGAGTAACAAATGAAACAAAAAATCTAATTTTTCAAAAAAGCGGTGAGTCAATCACCGCTTTTTGCTATTTTTATAATTCTTAACCAAACCATTTGATTATGAAACCATTATTCCTTCTCTTTTACTTTTCTGCATTTTTTACTTACGGACAATCCAAAGTTAAAGACACCATCACTCGAAGAGCCATCATTGGTTACCTTCAAACAGGAAATGAAGTCAATTTCAAACCAACGTTACCCCCTTTAATTCCAATCTCAGGAGCTCCAAAACCTAGCTTTTCCTATCTATGGGAAATGGGTGACGGAACCTATAGCAAAGAAGCCGAACCTAAACATATGTACAAAAACAAAGGTACCTACACCACCCGATTGGCTGTAACCAACAATTATGACAATGGAAAACCTCCTGCCACAAGACCCAAAAAAGTAGTTATAAACGACATTAGCACGCCCGAAAATGGTATGATCGCTTCTAATGTTAATCCTAGTAGTTTTGCACTTCAAAAAAACTGTGACCCTATCCCAGAAGAAGAAATGGTCGTAATTATGAGTTATCAAAATACTGAAAACTATGTTTCCAACGGTAAACTTTATCTTTTTTATAACGAAACTCAATTCAAAAACGACAATTTTGATTTAATTGATTTCCGCACTCATACAGGTGAGCGAGAAGTAACAGAAAATACTTTTGCAGTTGCCAATGACAATAATAGCAGTAATCGGTTTCTAGCCTCGAATGAAACCTACAAACCTATTGAAAAACAAAGAACTACCACAAATGAACTTGACTTAGAAACCACTTTAGCAATAGCCAAAAAAGAATACAACCAAGTCCATATTCTAGAAATGGATGAAATGAATCCCAATGAACTACGCAATGTGTTTTATACCTTCAGGACCACACCCGAGATGCTCAAAGACACTAGTGCAACAGTCACCATGCGAGGAGTTTTTGTACCCAATAGAAGCTACAAAAATCATAAAGTAAAAAACTTAGAGATGGAAATCGTAACTTCTCACGATCCCAACAAAATGGGCTCTAACGGTAGCCTTATCAATTACCGCTTAGTGCGTTTCAAAAGGATAGATTTTAAAACTCGTTTTCAAAATAACGGAGAAGGACCTGCGAGAATAATTCGCCTAGAAACTGACATACCTGAAATGTTTGACAAAAAGACCTTCAAAATTGAAAACATGTATCCTAAATGTCCAATTTGTCCAAAAGATTTTATTCCAACTACTAGTTGTTTGGATACCATCATCAAGCAAAAACAAATTTTCTTTACTTTCAAAAACATCTATTTGCCTGGAAGTACTCAAAAAAATGTACACGAAAAAGACAGTACCAAAGGTTTTGTGAAATATTCCATGAAATTCAATAAGGACTTTCATAAGGTAAATACCAAAAGTAGAACAGCTATTATTTTTGACAAAAACGAACCCATCATAACTAATTATGCCACTACCCGATTCTTACCCGGAATTTCAATTGGTGCAAAAGCAGGATATAATTATTACCCTGACTTAAAGAAAGCAACAAGTTATTTTTATGGAGCAACGATTTCGCCATTCAAATCGTACCGCTTCTATTGGCAAGCCGAGTTGTTAAACAGCTTTACCAATTATGACTCAGAAACCAGTATCAATGAGAAAACTATTCGAAATGCAGCGACTGGAGACCAATTACAGCGTACTATCACTACAACAACAAACAATATGGTAAACATTGAGGTTCCAGTGTTGATACGCTATAACATAAATAATTTTATCGGCATTGGCGCTGGGTTACAAGCAAACATAAATTCCTCTTCAAAACAAGAGCAAAATTCAAAAACAGAAATATATGAAAATGAAAAAGCCTCTTTTTTAATTAGTACTAAAGAAGAAAGAGTAAAATCAAGCAAGAGCTTTACCGATGTTAAAACTGGATTACTTTTTGACCTTACAATTGGAGCGGCGCGAATTGGTCCAAGTTTAGGAGCTCGTTATGTGATGAACTTCAAAAAAAACTTTAATTATTTACAGTTTTATGGGATTTGGAAGTTTTAATTTTACAATGCAAACGATACAAGAGAAAAGGAAAATTCACTAACTTTTCTTCCTCAAAAAAAGCTTTGCGATTCTTTATGTATTCTTAGCTAAATAAACATTTTATGAAAAACATTTCTCTCGTCCTTATCCTCTTTTCAACGTTGATTATATTTGGACAACCTTCCGTCCATTTAGAAGATTCTATCTATAAAACAATAGATAATTTTACAGCGCAACCTTCGGAAAGTGGGCTAAAAGAATTATCACAAATAGACCGTGACTTTTGGAAGACGAAAAGACCTAAAACGAAAGAAGAATTATTAGCAATCGTAATTTTAAATTGCAATAAAGGATACTACGAAATGAAATTGGGACAAAACCAATCAGCCATTGAAAGCTACGAAAAAGCCTGGGACACTTTCGGTAGAAACCAATTAGCACAATACGACATCATAGAATATGCATTGAAGCCATTAGGCAACTTATACACGATGCAAGGCGACTATGACAATGCCGAAAACACCATAAAACAATACTATTACATTGCTTCTAAGGAGAGAAATAAATCTCAAAAATTGGCAGCCATACTCAATTTATCCAACGTTTATCAAAGCGCTGGAAAAACAGACTTAGCCATTGAACTATTACAAAAAACACTTCAGACTGAAAAATTAACTAAAACTGAAAAGGGAATTATAATTAACAATCTGGGAAACAACTATATGTTGAACTATAGTTTGGCAACAACAGGAAATGCAGCTCGGTTCAAAAAAATAGAGTCTACCTATTTGTATGCTATTCAATTATTACAAGGAGATGAGAACCAAAACAATAAATTAGCGAACTGCTACCGAAATCTAGCCACTCTTTACACCCAAAGACGAAATTTCGAAATTGCCAATGACTATTTTGCGAAAGCAAAAAAACTATTCTTCACCTCAGCTAATCAAGATTCTCGACAAATTGCTAGATTGTATTATGAAGAAGCTTCACTGGTTTTCGAACAACAAAAATATGCTGAAGCATCTACTTTAATTAGCTCAGTTTTCAAAATTTTAATACCCAATTATTCCAGTGCAAAAAGCATTCTACCGCAGTCCAAATCTCTGTATTCAGAAACTGTTTTGCTAGACGCATTAGATTTGCAAGCAGCCATTTTTAGTATCGAAAATAAACCTAAAAAAGCACTGGAAGCGTATACTCTTTCTGCTTATATCGAAGATTTATTTTCTAATTTATTAATCTACGAAAATTCGAAAATAATTAACCAAACTCGCGTTCGACTGCGTACTGAAAAATGTATTGCACTCTATGACTTATTGTTCCAAAAAGAAAAGAATCAAGCTTATATCGAACAAGCTTTTCAACTGGCCGAGAAAACAAAATCAACAGTCTTAAAAAGCTATTTACAGAAAAATAAAATCGCTACAAGAGAAGAAAAACTACACATTGAACAATTGCAAAATTGGACTGTTGAAATTACCAAAGAACAACAAAAAGGGAATAAAGCTGATATTACCAAAATCAGCCATGCCATTGAAAAACAAAATGAGCTTGTCCTGTCTTTGAAAAAAATTCAGTCCATAAACACTTCAACTGAAAACCTAAACACCGACTTGAATCTAGTCTTTGAAAAACTCAAAAATGAAAGAACAGTTTTAATCAATTATTTTTCTGGTGCAGAGAAGACTTATTCTTTTACTTTTCAAGATGAAACTATCCTATTAAAATCCTATAAAAATGAAACTAACAAAACGATTGTCACGAATTTTTTAAACTATTTCAAAGAGTCGGATGCTATTTCAAAAGACCCAAAAGGATACAATCATCAAGGTAAAATAGTTTATGATTTATTGCAGTTTTCAAAACTAAAGAAAGAAAAAAACCTCGTCATTATCCCTGATGGGTTATTAAATTTTCTTCCGTTCGAAGCATTAATTACAGCAGAGACGACGACAACAAATTTTAGCCAAATGAAATATTTGGTTAATGATTATGCCATTGGATTCAACAACTCGGTTACATTTTATCTAAATGAAGTTGAACTCGAAAAACCTAAAAAAAATGTACTTGGTATTTTTCCAGTATTCGAAAAAACAAATTATGCTTTGGATTTCTCTAAAAAAGAAATGGCTTCAATAAAAAGTAAGTTTGATGGACAATTTTTCGAAAATGAAAATGCCACTTTTGCTAATTTCAAATCGAATGCGAGTAGTCATACCATTTTACATTTATCCACTCATGCTAGTGCAGGTGACATTGATACTCCCGCAAGTATTAAATTTTTCGACCAAGAAATAGTATATTCAGAATTGTATCAATTGAATATCAATCCCGAATTGGTTGTATTGAGTGCGTGTGAAACCGGTATAGGAAAACTTTATAAATCTGAGGGTGCGATGAGTATCGCTAGAGGATTTCAGTTTGCAGGAGCTAGGAATTTATTGTTTTCATTGTGGAAAGTCAATGATTTTACGACTTCAGTTTTTATGAATTATTTTTACCAACATTGTAAAGATGGAAATTCGTACTGGGAGGCTAATCACAATGCCAAATTAGATTTCATAAAAGATAAAACGATTTCTAATGCTAAAAAATCACCTTATTATTGGAGTGCTTTTGTATATTATGGAAGTTGTACTGCTGGAGAAGAAACTATTAATTATACTTTTTACATTTTGGGATTTATAACTGTAATTGGTTTACTTTTGGCTTTCATTGGTTATAAAAATGGAAAAATTACAAGAAATCCTAAAAGAGGAAAAATACAAAAAGATAAAATTTAAGATTACCAAAACCCAACATTTATTGATTAAAGCAAAAATCAATGGGGTTAAAGGTAATTTCATATTAGATACAGGCGCTTCCAATAGTTGTATTGGTTTTGAAAGTATCGAACTTTTTCAAGTAGACGCGCAGGATTCCAAAACAAAGGCTTCTGGAGCCGGAGCCACAGGTATGTTGACCCAAATATCGGCTAAAAACAAACTGCAACTTGGAACTTGGAAAACAAAAGTTGATTTGGTTATTTTTGATTTATCACATGTCAATGACGCTTTAATTCAATACAAATCCAAATCAATTCATGGAATTATAGGTGCTGATATACTACTAAAAGGTAAAGGCATTATTGATTATTACAATCATTATTTGTATTTGCAATAGATAGCACATTCAATTACCACTCCAAAAACACCATTCCGAAGCCACAAACGATGATGGATATCCCACTGAATAATTCAATGTATTTTTCGAATCCTTTGTAATTGATAAAACGAGAGCCGAAAAACCCCATTAAAACCATAAACATCATGGTGAAAATAGTGGTAAAAGTATATAAAAAGATCAACATCCCAACTTCCGAAAAAGTATAATTAATAGCCGGATAAATGATTAGTGGAATCATAGGTTCGCTAGGTCCCAAGGCAAAAATAAAAAACATCACCCAAGGCGTTACTTTGTAACGTTTGTTACCCGCAATACTTTGTCCGTGTTTGTGTTCAAAAACATAAATATCGCCTTCATCTGAGGTATCGAAATGTTTGTGGGTCTTATTATTTTTTAAATTAACCAAGGCATAAATCACGTAACCGACTCCAAAAAGTAATAAAAACCAGGAAGCGTAGCCTCCACGAATCTCTTCGATATGGAAGACTTTGGTCACTGTCCATCCCAGAAATATTCCGATTACACCAAGTACAACCGAACTTAATACATGAGCAAACCCGCAGAGAAAAGTCCACAAAAGGGTCTTTTTCAAACTCCATTGTTTGGATCTTGATAGGACAATAAAAGGCAAATAATGATCTGGCCCGCTCAAAGTATGAATCGCACTAATGGATAAAACCGTAAAACAAAGTAAATTAAAGTCGACCATTTTTTATAATCTGAGTTAATTGTTTCATTAGAGTTAGTAATTTCTCGGCCTTAAATTCTAATATTTTAATAGACAATCCGTTGGTCGCAGTTTCAGAAATACCAAACGTACATTCTTTATCTTCCAAGAAGGCATCCAATTGCTTTTTCAAAACTGGAACATCACAAGCATCATCAATGTAAACTAAACTAAGTTGATGCGTAAATCCTTCATATTGTCCAATATTTAGTGGGTTTCGCTTGGTTGGATTCAAAAATAAATTTTCGAAATAAACGAGTTTTTCCTCTTGGAAAATTTTAGTCAAACTTTGAAATTGGGTAAACTGAAAAATTTCGTCTTTTAATTTTCGTCCACAAGTGAAAATTTCACCCCAAATAACAGCAGCGTTTTTTTCTAAACAAATGGTATTTACACTTTTAAAATTGGAATCTTTATGTGGCACAGTAGGTTGTGGCAAATAGGAAAGAAAAGCATTTTCCTTTACCACAACATTCGTTTTTTGAACCGCGCTGTTTTCCATGGTAAACAACCTTTGAAAAGACTGTGTAGTCATCTCTACTTGGCAGTTCTCGGCAATCAAATAATCAAAACTCAATTCGTCATTATCCAAAACGCCGGGAGAAGAACTCATCAACATTAATTCTAACAGCGGATTCTTCTTGTCCTCTCTTACCTCAACTACTTTAAAAGGTGTAGAACAAAAAACAGATTTCAATTCCGTTATGCCTCGTTTTTCAACTGATTCTATAGTAACCTTTGAAATCATCGGTGCAAATTTGGTTCTAGTACATTTTCTAAAAGAGCATATTTTTGAATCCAACCAATCACATCATCCAAGCCATCTCTCTTCATCAAATTGGTAAAAACAAACGGTCTTCCGTTACGCATTTTTCGGGCATCGCGCTCCATTACTCCCAAATCGGCATTCACATAAGGCGCCAAATCTATTTTGTTAATCATCAACAAATCACTGCGGGTAATTCCGGGACCGCCTTTTCTAGGAATTTTTTCGCCTTGAGCGACATCAATGACAAATATGGTTAAGTCGGCCAAATCGGGACTAAAGGTAGCCGACAGATTATCTCCCCCACTTTCGATAAAAATAATTTCGATATCAGAAAAACGCTCTGCCATTTCTTCAACGGCTTCGAGATTCATACTTGCGTCCTCGCGAATGGCAGTATGCGGGCAACCTCCCGTTTCGACTCCGATAATTCGCTCTTTGGGTAACAAACTATTTTTGGTCAAAAACTCGGCGTCTTCTTGTGTATAAATATCATTGGTAATTACACCCAATGAATATTGAGAAGCAAGTTCTCGTGTCAACTTTTCGATAAGAGCTGTTTTTCCTGAACCTACGGGTCCAGCTACTCCTATTTTTATATATTTTCTGCTCATTTTTTTAATTTAAGACATGTATAATCTAGAATATAAATTTTCGTGTTCCATCGCTCTAATGTCAAAAGCCGCCGAACTGCAACCCAATAAATCCATATCGGGCTGCATTGCTTTTTGTGCCAATTGTGCCAAACTAGGCAACAATTTAAACAATAGCAATTGTCCAGAATCTTGACTTAGCGGAATCAGTTTAACTGCATTGGTAATGTATCCGATGGTAACATTATAGAAAAAACCTTCGAGTGCTTCTTTCTTTTCAATTTTTAGTTCGAAAGCATAAATGGCATACAAGATACAGTAATGACCATTAAGCTCTTTGTTTTTTATGGCTAAAGCAACCTTTTGGGTAAAATCGGTTTGAATTAAAGGGTTGAATATTTTCTGTAAACGAACCCCCAATTTTTGGCTGGCCGTTCTTATTTCTTTCGGTAATTTGGACGCATTGCACAGCGCATCCATTTCGATTATTTGTTGCCAATCACCGTTTTCGCAGGCATCATACACCAAACTGATAAAAGAAGCTTCGTTATACAACACACTATGATGTAGCATTTCGTTTAAGAACAATTCGACCTCATCTGTTGATTTTACAATCTCTTTTTGGGTATAAGTCTCTAGCCCATACGAATGCGAAAAACCTCCAATAGGCAAAGTAGGATCTGAAAGGTGTAATAAATTCAATAATGAATTGGTCATTATTTTTGAGTTAGATTCATAATTTTAGAAAACAAACTATCGCTTTCTACATGAGGAGCGACAGAGGTTTTGAGCGGAGTCAGCAAGGCTCGTTCTTCCTGACGAATTTCGAATCCCATGGCGAGTAATTGTCGGAACAATGGTTTTTCAAAAGGAACCAATAGCGCATCATTATCATAAAACAAAGGCAAATGTTTGTTGCCTATTTCGTAACAAATAGATGCCGTTTCAAAATTGTTTTTGGGTACAATCACCAAGCAATCACAAGGAAGGATATTAATTGTATAATTGTTGTCTTCATCTTGAAATAGAATATCTCCGTGCTTTAAGTTCGGGTTTTCATTTAGAAACTTTAGCCGGAACTCCTTACCATCTCTGGCGCGTTTGTGCTGGATTCTTTTATTCGATTCGAACCATTCAATATCTACCGCAACAGAAATTCTCTCTTTGGGGCAAGTATCTTCTGGTTTAATTTTTTCTGTAATAATCATCTAAAATAAAAAATAACGTTGTGCCATGGGAAGTTCTGACAAAGGTTCACAAGTAATGTGT
Source organism: Flavobacterium psychraerolatum (assembly GCF_025960985.1). Lineage (GTDB taxonomy): Bacteria > Bacteroidota > Bacteroidia > Flavobacteriales > Flavobacteriaceae > Flavobacterium. Next base: position 149,587 of record NZ_JAOQMX010000003.1, read on the forward strand.
ACTCCATCTACACTTACTTTGTAATTCTCTGGATTGACTTCGATATTTGGCGTTTTATCGTTGTGTATTAAATCTTTTTTACCAATGTTTCTGCAGTTTTCAACCGGCAAAATCATTTTGTTTAATTGGTACTTTTCAATGGTTTTATTTTCGACCGAAATTTTCGAAACAAAAGTAACACAGGTTTTGTGCAACGCTTTTCCATAAGCTCCAAACATCGGGCGATAAATTACCGGTTGCGGAGTCGGGATAGAAGCATTTGGATCTCCCATTCTTCCTGCGATGATCATTCCACCTTTGATGATTAATTCTGGTTTTACCCCAAATAAAGCAGGTTTCCACAATACTAAATCAGCCAGTTTTCCAGCTTCGATAGAACCTACATGTTTTGAAATTCCGTGTGAAATTGCAGGGTTGATAGTGTATTTAGCGATATAACGTTTCACTCTAAAGTTATCGTTTTGATTGGCTTCGTCTTCCTCAAGAAATCCACGTTGAATTTTATTTTTATGAGCCGTTTGCCACGTCCTGATGATTACTTCACTCACCCTTCCCATAGCTTGAGAATCACTACTCATCATACTAAAGACTCCCATATCGTGCAAAATATCTTCGGCAGCAATGGTTTCTGGTCGAATTCTAGAATCAGCAAAAGCTACGTCTTCGGGCACCGATTTGTCCAAATGATGACACACCATAAGCATATCCAAATGTTCATCAATTGTATTAATAGTAAACGGTCGGGTTGGGTTGGTACTTGATGGCAACACATTTGGGTACATGGCCGATTTTATAATATCGGGAGCATGACCACCACCAGCACCTTCGGTATGAAAAGTATGAATTACTCTTCCGTCGATGGCATTGATTGTATCTTCAAGAAATCCACTTTCATTAAGTGTATCTGTATGTATCGCAACTTGAATATCGTATTCGTCTGCAATTTTCAACGAAGCATCTATAGTGGCAGGTGTTGCTCCCCAATCTTCATGGATTTTTAACCCCAAAGCTCCTGCTTCGATTTGTTCTACCAAAGGAGCTGTTGTGGAACAATTCCCTTTTCCAAAAAAACCTAAATTCATTGGGAAAGCTTCGGCACTTTCTAGCATTTTTTGAATATTCCAAGCTCCAGGAGTTACCGTTGTAGCGTTGGTTCCGTCAGCAGGACCAGTACCACCACCAATCATGGTCGTGACACCACTATATAAAGCGTGATCGATTTGCTGTGGACAGATAAAATGAATATGCGTATCAATTCCTCCCGCGGTAACAATCATTCCTGCTCCCGAATGCACTTCGGTAGAAGCGCCAATAATCATGTTGTCGGAAATTCCGTCCATAGTGTCTGGATTTCCAGCTCTACCTACACCTACAATTTTTCCGTCTTTGATTCCGATATCTCCTTTTACAATTCCCCAATGATCGATAACGATACAATTGGTGATTACAAAATCCAACACCCCTTCATGACGCATTGCTCGTGCAGATTGTGCCATACCATCACGAATGGTTTTTCCTCCACCAAATTTGGATTCTTCGCCATAAACAGCAAAATCCTTTTCGATTTCGATAAACAATTCGGTATCGGCCAATCTTACTTTATCTCCAACTGTTGGGCCGAACATGTTGGCATATTTTATTCTATTAATTTCCATGCTCTTTGAGTATCCTTTATTTTAGAAATTCTTTTAGTTTTTGTTCAATACTGTCACGATTAGCATCTGTGATGGTTGTATCTACTAAATTATTAAAACCATAAACGGTTTTATCACCACTCATTTCTACTAGTTCTACTTCTTTTTCTTCACCTGGTTCAAATCGTACTGCCGTTCCAGCTGCAATATTCAATCGCATTCCTAATGTAGGCATTCGATCAAAACTCATTTGTTTGTTTACTTCAAAAAAATGATAATGCGAACCTATTTGCACAGGACGATCACCTTTATTAATCACTTCAATAGAAATAGTTCTTTTGTTGACATTAATTTCTATTGGTTCTGTTCTAAGTATGTATTCACCTGGTATCATTTGATAGGATTATGTACGGTTACTAATTTGGTTCCATCAGGAAAAGTGGCTTCTATTTGTATATCGTGTATCATTTCTGGAATTCCTTCCATCACATCTTCCCTAGTTAGGATAGTTGTTCCGTACTGCATGAGCTCGGCGACGGTCTTTCCGTCACGAACAGCTTCTAATAAGTCTGCACTTATTAATGCTATAGCTTCAGGGTAATTCAATTTCAAACCTCTATTTTTTCTTTTAAGAGCAACTTCTCCAGCAGTATAGAGAAGTAATTTTTCGATTTCTTTCGGATTTAAATGCATTTTAAAGAGTATTAGTATACAAACATAAAGTAATTATTAGTTGAAATAGGAATGAAAACCTAAACATTTCAAAAAAAATAACCAAAAATGGCAATCTAACAATAAAATAGATACATAGAAATAAATTCCTAAATAACAAGGGGTGACTTTTATTTATAATACAATTCTAAAAACTTACCCCATAAAAATTAGGGGGTATCGTTCTAAAAAAATACTTTTGACAAACAATTAACAATTTAAAACAGATAAACATGAAAAAATTAATAGTAGGATTTGCAGCATTATTACTCATTACAGCATGCAAAAAAAAGGAAGAATCGGTAGCCGATGCGAACTCTGTAAAAGTTGGTATTCTACACTCTTTATCTGGGACAATGGCTATTTCTGAAACAGATTGTAAAAATGCAACCTTGTTAGCAATTGAAGAAATAAATGCAGCCGGTGGAGTATTAGGAAAACAAATTGACCCTATTACTGAAGATGGTGCCTCTGACTGGCCAACTTTTACTGAAAAAGCAACAAAATTAATAGATCAAGACGAAGTGAAAGCCGTTTTTGGATGCTGGACTTCTTCTAGTAGAAAAGCAGTACTTCCTGTTTTCGAATCAAAAAATAATCTTTTATTCTATCCGGTACAATATGAAGGAATGGAAGCTTCAAAAAATGTAATCTATACAGGAGCAGCTCCCAACCAACAAATTCTTCCAGCAGTTGACTATATGATTAAGGAAGGAAAAAAGAAATTTTTCTTAGTTGGATCTGATTATGTTTTCCCAAGAACAGCAAACAAAATTATCAAAGCAAAATTAAAATTGGCAGGATTTGAAATTGTAGGTGAAGAATATGCTCCTCTAGGACACACAGACTTTACTTCAATCGTTCAAAAAATAAAAAGCTCTGGTGCTGATGCAGTTCTAAATACAATTAACGGAGACAGTAATATTGGATTCTTTAAACAAATGAAATCTAATGGACTAGTTGCCCCTGCAGTAACATGTATGTCATTCTCTATTGCTGAAGTAGAATTGAAAGGTATTGGAATTGACATTATGAATGGTCAATTAACAGCTTGGAATTACTTCATGAGTATGCCAGGTGCAGCTAACGAAAAATTCATCAAAGCATACCAAGCGAAATACGGTGCAGACAAAGTTACTGATGACCCAATTGAAGCAGCTTATTTTGGAGTGTACTTATGGGCAGCAGCAGTTGAAAAAGCAAAATCATTTGATCCAATGGAAGTTCAAAAAGCAATCGGAGGAGTTAGTTATGATGCTCCAGAAGGAACTGTATCGATTGACCCTGTTACAAACCATACTATTAAAAACTTCATGATCGGTAAAGCGAATGACAAAGGACAATTTGACATCGTATACCAATCTGAAGGTATGATAAAAGCAGATCCTTTCCCTAGTATTGCCACTGATAAAAGAGTTATCTCTCCAGGTGTAATAAAATAATCACCACTGTATACAGCCGGTTAATTGTTAATGAAACTTATACCTTCATAATTAATCGGCTTACTAAACATCTTACTTACAATTTATTAAATAGACGGTTATGAAAAAAATCATTTTCACACTACTCACAGGGTTAATGACTACCCTTATTTTTGCTCAAGATTCAGGAAAATTTGACTTAACAGCCTCACTTCACAATCAATGGTACTGGAGAGGATATGCCGTTGGGCCAGATCCAATTATTGCTGCTCAAGCAAGCTTTAAATACAAAGGTCTAGAAGTAGGAACTTGGAATGGATACGGATTGGCAGGAATTTGGAAAGATGTTGATTTATATGTTTCATATACCACTAAATCTGGAATTAGCTTTGCTCTTTGGGATATATATAACTATAGTGACTATACCGCTTCTCCAAGTTATGCCGCGTATGGAGATCACACTCAATCTAATTATTTTAATTATGGAAAAGGAACGAGACACTTCTTTGACTTATCGGTTGCTTATACATTACCAAAGACAAATTTAAACCTATTCCTTTCTACCATAATTGCTGGTAGAGATAGAAATGCAGATAATTCACAACGATATTCTTCTTATTTCAAAGCATCATATGATTTCACATTAGAGAATAATGTAACCGTAAGTCCCTATCTATCTTATGGTTTTGCTTTGGATAGCGATGGTGGAGGAACTTTTTGGCAATGGACAAACAAAGCTGTTGCTGATGCTAAAACGTCTGGATTTAATGAAGTAGGAATCAATATTAGCAAACCTATTAAAATAACAGATACCTACAGTGTCAAAGCCAATGCAGGAGTAGTAGCCAGCCCACTTAATCACACTATGACTGGATTATTGGGAGTAACATTATTTTAATTTCAATCCTTAAGGATATTGAATAATTAATTTTTGATTATTCAATATCCTTTATAACAACATTTAAAACATGGAGTTTTTACCATTTATATTCAACGGACTAAGTATTAGTTCAATATTACTACTGACAGCAATAGGACTAAGTATTGTTTTTGGAATGATGGGTGTTATTAACTTTGCCCATGGAGAATTCATCATGATTGGTTGCTATAGCAGCTATATAGTAAGTCTTGTTCTTGGACGCGAAGGAACTTGGTTAACCTTAGGGGTAGCCTTTATTCTTTCCTTCTTTTTATCTTTCGGAATAGGTTTTTTAGTCGAAAGATTTATAATTAAAAGGTTATATGCTCGACCTCTAGACAGTATTTTGGCAACATGGGGAGTGAGTTTAATTTTACAACAATTAGCACGAAATATTTTTGGTTCTAATAATGTTGATGCACCGATGCCAAAGATATTAAACGAAGGATGGAAAATATCAAAAGATATCACTTTACCTTATAATCGAATTTTAATCATTTTTATTTCTATACTCGTTTGTTTGTTTGTTTATTACTTCATGTATAAAACACCAAAAGGAAGAATACTTCAATCCGTAATGCAAAATCGCTCTATGGCTTCTTGCATTGGAATTAATACCAAAAAAGCAGATTCATTTACCTTCTCATTTGGATGTGGACTTGCAGGAATTGCAGGGATCTGCATCTCAATGTTGGGTTCGATAGGCCCTTCAACAGGTCAAAACTACATTATTGATACCTTTTTGGTCGTAATTCTAGGAGGAATTGGAGGATTAAGAGGATCTATTCTAGGTGCCTTATTAATCGGAATGTGTAATCCATTTATCGAATACTACACCACATCAAGCATGGCAAAAGTTATTATATTGGTAATGGTATTAGTCACTTTACAATACAAACCACAAGGATTATCTCCTATGAAAGATAGAACTATTGATTAATTTATTCAATTACTAAAATGAAACAAAAAACAATATACACCCTAATAATACTGTCACTCATACTGATACCACTCTTTCTCTTTTCTGAGTTTAGACTTTCTTTGTTGAGTAAATTCCTTGTATTTTCAATAGTTGCTATATCTGTAAATCTATTATGGGGATACACGGGAATATTAAGTCTTGGTCACGGAGTTTATTTCGCACTCGGCGGTTATGCGATGGCCATGTACATGAAATTACAAGCACAACCGCTACCCGATTTTATGGAATGGTCAGGTATTGAAGTTTTACCTTGGTTCTGGGCTCCTTTTAAATATTTCCCTTCTACATTGGCAATGATTATTATTTTACCCGTTACCTTAGCCTTACTTGTCGGGATACCACTTTTCAAATCGGGTACAAAAGGAGTTTATTTCACGATTATCAGTCAAGCAATAACACTTATAATGTCTATTCTATTTGTAGGGTCACAAAGTTTCACCGGAGGATCAAATGGAATTACTGGTTTTGATGGTTTATTCGGACTCGCATTACACGATCCAATGCTAATAAAAATACTGTACTTACTAGTTGTAGCTGTATTGATTGGAATTTATTTCGTTAGTAAATTCATGCTTAAATCGCACGGAGGAACTATCATCCAAGCCATTAGAGACCGTGAAACAAGATTGCGTTTCTTAGGATACAAAACGGACTCTTTCAAAATAATTACATTAGCAACTTCTGCTGCGATTTGCGGAATTGCAGGAGCATTATTCGTACCAATTGTTGGAATTATTTCTCCTTCGATTATGAGTATCTTAATGTCGACCGAGTTTGTAATTTGGGTTGCTATTGGAGGAAGAGCAACATTATTAGGTCCTATTGTAGGAGCGCTATTAATCAATTATGCCAAAACAACTTTTTCTGAATCAATGCCAGAATACTGGTGGTACTTTTATGGATTTTTATTCATAGCGGCTACTATTATTGTACCAAAAGGAATTGTGGGGACATTAATGGAAAAAAAATGGTTTACCAACACATTTAACAAACTTAAAAATGAGTAGATTTCGTCAAATAATACCAAACCCTATCATTAGTTTAAGAGATGTTGAAGTAGATTTTGATGGGTACAAAGCACTAAACAACATCACTATCGATTTTCCTTTCAAAGGAGTTCAGTTTATCATTGGTCCAAATGGAGCAGGTAAAACTACCATATTAGATGCTATTTGCGGCCGCGTAAAAACCTCCAAAGGAATTATCGTTTATAAATCTGAAATAGAAATACAGAACAAAAAACCAGAAAGTATTGTTCACTTAGGAATCAGTCGTAAGTTTCAAAACCCAACTATTTTCAATACGCAAACCGTTTTTGAAAACATGAAATTGGCCTTAATAACTGGAAAAAACACATTATGGTATCTCTTTAGCTCAAAAATCACACAAGAACAACACGACATTATAGATGAGACTTTAGAGAAACTGAATTTATTAGAAGTCAAACACGCCATTAGCGGTTCCTTATCTCACGGTCAAAAGCAGTGGCTGGAAATAGCTATGTCCATTATCAACAAACCTGAATTACTATTGGTAGACGAACCCATCGCGGGAATGTCACCCAATGAAAGAGACAAAACTGGTGAACTTCTAACCCAAATTGCACAAGAAAGAACTGTTTTTGTAGTTGAACACGATATGAAGTTCGTTAGCAATTTTTCTACTTCCGTATTAGTAATGCACGAAGGACGAATCATTGATAACGGAACGTTTGACAAAATAGTCAACAATCAAGAAGTCATCGAAATTTATTTGGGACGACAAAAGTAAACAGCGAACTTTTTTTCGAATGTTCTCCTAAAAATTCATCCACATAATTCAATAAACATGTTTGAAATAAAAAACTTGACCGCTGGATATTCTTCAGAAACCTCAGCCATTCACGACATCAATATAACCATACCCAAGAACGAAATTTGTTCTATTATTGGAAGTAATGGAGCTGGAAAAACCACGCTTCTTAAAGGAATAATGGGACTATTACCTTCTAAGTCTGGAGAGATTATTTTTGATGGTACAGATATTTCCAATTTTGATTCGGAAGCCATTTCTCAACTAGGCATTGGCTACGTTCCTCAAGGTAGAATGATTTTTCCTTACTTAACTGTTGAAGAAAATCTTTTACTAGGATGCGAAGTCCGAAAAATGAACTTAAAAAAAGCACTCGAAATCGGATACGATTACTTTCCCGACCTAAAGGGAATTAGTAAACGAAAAGGTGGAATGTTAAGCGGTGGACAACAACAACAATTAGCCATCGCTAGAATGCTTGTCATTGAACCCAAAATGATTTTACTAGACGAGCCTGCCGAAGGAATTCAACCCAACGTAGTACAAGAAATTGGAAGAATACTCCAAAAAGTAACCTCAGAATTAAATGTATCGGTACTTCTAGTCGAACAATTTGTTGGCTTTGCACTTGATTTATCACACTCCTATTATTTCCTGCAAGGTGGAGAAATCACCAAAAACGGACGAATAACTGAGGAAAATAAAGCTCAAATCATAGACAGTATTAAACTGTAAGCAAAGAATCAACTTTACTGGAAAATACAAATTACTAATTCATCCTAACAAAAAATCCCAAATTCGGTTAAATGAATTTGGGATTTTTTATGTTTAAAAGTGTTGAATTATAGTTCCAATGCTTTTTTAGGATTGTTATCCAACAATAATTCTAATGGATTTTCTAGCGCTTCTTTAACCGCTACCAAGAAACCAACAGATTCTTTACCATCAATAATTCTGTGGTCATAAGAAAGTGCCACATACATCATTGGGTGAATTTCAACCTTACCGTTTACAGCAATCGGACGCTCAATAATATTGTGCATACCTAAGATTCCTGATTGAGGAGGGTTAATAATTGGAGTAGACAACATTGATCCAAATACACCACCGTTAGTGATTGTAAATGTACCACCTGTCATATCATCAACAGTGATTTGTCCGTCACGTGCTTTGATAGCCAATCTTTTGATTTCAGCTTCAATTCCACGGAAAGTTAAATTCTCTGCGTTACGCACTACAGGAACCATCAAACCTTTTGGTCCAGAAACTGCGATAGAGATATCTGCAAAATCAAATGCGATTTTGTGATCACCATCCATCATAGAATTTACATCCGGATACAATTGCAATGCTCTAGTTACCGCTTTGGTAAAGAAAGACATGTATCCAAGACCAACACCACCGTGTTTTGCTTTGAAGGTATCTTTGTATTCGTTACGAATAGTATTAATAGGTGTCATGTTTACTTCGTTAAACGTAGTCAACATTGCTGTTTCGTTTTTAGCCGCTACTAGACGCTCTGCTACTTTACGACGCAACATAGACAATTTAGTACGCTCTTGTCCACGGCTTCCACCTGTTGGAGTTCCCATTGACGGTACTGCATTTACTGCATCATCTTTAGTAATTCTCCCTCCTTTTCCAGTTCCTGAAACTGTCGCTGGAGCAATATTTTTTTCGTCTAATATTTTCTTAGCTGCTGGAGACGGAGTCCCTGTAGCGTAATTTGCTGCTGGTGCCGCAACTGGTGCTGGTGCAGAAGCTGCTTTTGGTGCTTCAGCAACTGGTGCTGCCGCTGCTGGAGCCGAGTTTGCTGGCTGAGCCGCAGCTGTATCAATAAGACAAACAACTGAACCTACTGCTACTGCATCACCTTCTTCTGCTTTTAGGGTAATAATACCACTAGCCTCTGCAGGCAATTCTAATGTCGCTTTATCTGAATCTACTTCAGCAATCGCTTGATCTTTTTCAACATAGTCACCATCTTGTACTAACCAAGTGGCAATTTCAACTTCTTTTATAGATTCCCCTGGTGATGGGACTTTCATTTCTAAAATCATCTTCTTTTTTGTTTAAAGTTTAAATTGTTTAAAGTTTCAAATGCTTAACATAAAGCCTGAAACTTTAAACTTGAAACAATTTTTTTTTATCTAAATAAATTTTTATCAAATACCATTTTAATAGCATCCGCATGACGGCGTTTTGCTCTAGTGTAGCTTCCTGCTGCTGGAGCAGAGTATGCTTTTAATGATGCTAATCTCCATTTCACTAAATTAAAATTAACCAACATATACGAATAGGCCCCCATGTTTTTAGGCTCTTCTTGTGCCCAAACATAATCCTCAACGTTTGGATATTGTGCTATAATCGCTTTCAATTGTTCCACAGGTAAAGGGAATAATTGTTCGATACGAACAATTGCAACATCAGTACGACCGCTCGTTTCTCTTTCTGCAGTTAAGTCATAATAGAATTTACCCGTACAGAAAACTAATGATTTTATGTCTTTTTTATTCAACACAACATCATCAATCGTCTCTTGAAAACTTCCAGAAGTAAAATCTTCAATTGGCGAAGTACATCTTGGATCACGTAACAAACTCTTTGGAGTAAATACTACAAGGGGTTTGCGGAAAGTAGTTTTCATTTGTCTTCTCAACAAGTGAAAAAAGTTAGCTGGAGTAGTACAATCTGCAACGTACATGTTATGACGTGCACACAATTGTAAGTAACGCTCCATACGTGCAGAAGAGTGCTCAGCACCTTGACCTTCATACCCATGAGGCAATAACAATACAATTCCGTTCTGTGTATTCCATTTATCTTCTCCACAAGAGATGTATTGGTCAATCATAATCTGTGCACCATTAGAGAAATCTCCAAATTGTGCTTCCCAGATCGTTAAGGTTTTTGGATTTGCCAAAGCATAACCATAGTCAAAACCTAAAACACCATACTCAGATAAAAATGAATTATAAATACGAAATTTCCCTTTAGCATTAACCAAATTTTTGATTAACGTAACTTTTTCTTCAGAATCTTCTACTTTTACTACAGCATGACGGTGAGAAAATGTACCACGCTCTACGTCTTGCCCAGAAATACGAACACTAAAACCTTCTTGAAGCAATGAACCATAAGCTAAATGCTCAGCCATTCCCCAATCTAGTTTATTAGTATCAAAAAACATTGTTTTTCTGTCGTTAATCAACTTCTGTATTTTACTGATAAACTTCTTATCGGCTGGCAAATTACAAACGGCATTAGCCACTTCAGTCAAACCCTCAATAGAATAAGCAGTATCTACTTTTGTCAACATTCCTTCAGTAGAAACTTGTTTAAATCCTTCCCATTCATCACTCATGAAGGGAGTGATTACTGTCAATTCTTTTTTACGAGAGGCTTCCAAGTTTTGATCTAAGTCATCTTTGTATTCTTTCTCTATTGTTTTTACCAAATTAGCATCAATAACACCTTCTGACAATAATTTCTCTGCATAAATCTCTCTAGGATTATTATGCTTAGCAATAATTTTATATAATAATGGTTGTGTAAAACGAGGCTCATCACCTTCATTATGACCGTATTTTCTATAGCCTAATAGGTCAATAAATACATCACGACCAAATTGCATTCTAAAGTCTAATGCAAATTGCATGGCATGAACCACAGATTCAGCATCATCTGCATTCACATGCAATACCGGCGACAAAGTTACTTTAGCCACATCTGTACAATACGTGGATGAACGAGCATCAAGGTAATTGGTTGTAAATCCAACTTGATTATTGATTACAATATGGATTGTTCCACCAGTCTTGTAGCCTTCCAATTGTGCCATTTGAATGATTTCATAAAGAATACCTTGTCCTGCAATTGCAGCATCACCATGAACGGCAATTGGTAAAACTTTAGAAAAATCATCTTCATAATATTTATCTTGTTTTGCTCTTGTAATTCCTTCAATAACTGCACCAACAGTTTCAAGGTGTGAAGGGTTTGGAGCCAAATTGATATTAATATTTTTACCCGAACGTGTGATTTTATCAGCTGTTACACCTAAATGATATTTCACATCACCGTCAAAATATTCTTGATCATAATCTTTCCCATCAAATTCCCCAAAAATATCTTGAGTCGATTTTCCGAAAATATTAGCCAAAACATTCAAACGACCACGATGAGCCATTCCCATTACAAACTGCTCTACTCCTTGTTCAGCTGCTCTTTCTATCAAAGCGTCCAAAGCTGGAATAATAGTTTCTCCTCCTTCAAGTGAGAAACGTTTTTGACCCACATATTTAGTATGTAAGAAATTCTCAAAAGAAACCGCTTGGTTCAATTTACTTAGAATTCTTTTTTTCTCTTCTGAACTAAAAGTAGGTTGATTCTCATTCAAGCTCAATTTATCTTGAATCCATTGAACAATTTCTGGTTTACGAATGTACGTGTACTCAACACCAATGTGCTGGCAATATACTTTTGTTAAATGGTCGATAATTTGAGACAAAGATGACGGCTGTAGACCCAATACTTTTGCCGCATCAAAAACGGTATTCAAGTCCGATGCTGCAAGACCGAAAGTTTCTAAATCTAAATTAGGAGTAAAAGACCTGCGCTCTCTTACAGGATTTGTTTTGGTAAACAAATGTCCTCTAGAACGGTATCCGTCAATTAACTTTAAAACTTTAAACTCTGTTTGAAGTTGCTCTGAAATCTTACTATTATCAACAGAAACCGAAGCTCCAGAGGGAACAGAAGTTGTTGAAACGTTATATTGAACTGGGTTTTCCTCGTTATAACTTTCCATCCCAAAGTCGAAACCTTGGAAAAAACTTCTCCAGCTCGGCTCTACGCTATCTGGGTTCTCTAAATATTGATCGTATAGTTGCGCGAAAAATTCGCTATGTGCTGCGTTTAAAAATGAAAACCTATCCATAATGTTAGTGAATATACTTTTTGTTAAATAGTTCAGCAAAAATACAATAATCAATTATAACTGAATCCTTTTTTTAAGTACTTTTACATATAGATTTGTTAAAAAAAACTATAATTCGATGAAAAATATGCACCGTTCAAGCTTTTTAGACTTTTATTTAATTTTGACCGCCGTTTTTATTACCGTTTCAATGAGCGCACAATTCCAAAATAAAAACAGTAATTTACCTAGTGATTTTTGGGATAATGTACAATTTGGAGGTGGCGTAGGATTAAGTCTTGGCTCTGGTTATACCGACATTTCGATCTCTCCTTCTGCTATCTACAACGTCAATCACTATTTTTCTGTAGGATTGGGCGCTCAATATACATATACAAAACTCAAAAACTCATATAGTTCTAATCTATACGGTGGTAGCATAATCACTTTATTCAACCCCTTACCAGAGATCCAACTTTCGGCAGAATTAGAACAACTTCGTGTGAATGTAACTGGTGTTTCACCTAATAATTTCAAAAATAATTTTTGGAATACAGGTTTATTTATAGGTGCAGGATACCGTAGCAACAATGCAACCGTTGGAGTACGATACAATGTACTATACAAAGAAAATAGCCTAGCGTACAACACTGCTTTTATGCCATTTGTTCGATTTTATTTTTAGTAGTAAAAAAATTTATTTGATTTAGTTATCAAATAATCCAATCCTACACACAAAAAAAGAGCTAATTAGATATTCCTTAATTTTAGATAGAAAAGTAACCAAATTAAATAGCACACTCTAAATACACTATTCTTAAAAGTAAAAATTGGAATTAGCAAAATTTAATTTGCACAAATTATAAGCCCCTACAAAATACTTAAAAAAGTAGGAAATTTGATAATATATCGATTTAATAATCTTGATGTAGAATTAGCAAAATAATTAAAGAAGTTTAAGCAAAATTCAGTGAACGTCACCAAAAATTAGCAGAGATGAAAATTGCCAATTTAATGTTTTTTTTTATGCTTAAATAGAGCTAAAAGTTATAATACAGCAAAAGATAGCAATTGCTCTTAGCTTTTCTTAAAAAGCAAATATCTTATACTATACTTCATTTAGCTATAGTATATACCAACCAAAAGCAAGATCACACACACTAGATCTTGATAATTAGCCTAGCGATATTTATTACGAAACCAAACTTTTTGCCATTCTCTTTTTAGAATTAAGAATGCAACATCTTCGGCCAAAACAACTAAATCAGAACCATCCAGTGCTTTGATTTTTTCTTCGGATACATCTATAATATACAAAAGATTTAAGTATTCAGCAAATTTGTATTGGATCATGCGATAGATCTTTTCGTGCAACTGAATCTTGAGTTCTTCAGGCACAATACTTCTAGGAAAGTCTATCCCTTCGTTTGCCAAATTAAAATCTTTATTAATCTGCTCAATCAAAGCAAGGTATAAAGAGTCTTGTGTTGCTTCTTGAAGCAATAATTCTACCGAAATCGGAGCGATGAAATTCATTTTACTTTGTTTTTTTTATTATCCCAAGCTTTTACAATTTTGGCTAACAAACTGTCACCACCAGCGTAGAAAAAAACAGCTCCCATTGGTGGATTTGAAGCCGGAATATATCCAAAAATATTGGGTACCCAAGCCCAACATTTAAAATAGGTCCCAACCAATTCAATGAATATAACACATAGCGCAATAAAACAATATAAATTTTGCCATTGTTTCCTTTTTAAGAGCCAAAAGAATCCTATTCCAAAAAATAATGAAAAATAATCTTGTAGAAAGATTCCAACACCCAAAAACAATAGTGCAAAAAACAGAAGGAAATATTTCCTGAGATGCAACTCTTTTGCGTAGGCCCATTTAGTATATGCATATACATAACCCGAAGCATACACTATAGCATGACCAAGAGGCACATAAAATGGAATCATTTCGGTACGATAATCATACATACCGAGCAACTTACAAAAAATAAGTTCCCCTATATAAGACAGCCCAACCATGACCAACATTAATTTCCGTAACTGCTTATGGGCTACATAATAAAAACCTGAAAAATAAGCAATAGCCATCACATTGGTAAGCTGTCTACCGTCAAAATAGTGTTCGGCAAAAGAAACTGAATCGATTCCTAGTGCCAAAATAGTAAAAAATGGAAAACATAAAGCAAAAACTAATTGCCAATTTGTTGTAGAAACAACCTCCGCTTCTAAAAAATGTGGAACACTTTTATTCATCAAATTATGCTTTTCTTTTCATCAAATTTTCACCAAAGGTTCTCAATATCGTTTTTTTATCCAGCTCGATATTCATTTTTTCTAAGGTTTTGAATGCTCTCAAGGTATACTCTTCGATTGCTTCTTGCGTGATCTTATCACCCGTTGATCGAATGAAAACTGACTTAACTTGTTCTATTTTAACCGTATTATTTTCTGGAGACGAAGAGAACAATTCTAATAATTGCGCCTTATCCTGAGGATTTGCTGCTGCAAGGGACTTTAGGTACAAATAAGTTTTTTTATTTTCGATTATATCTCCACCAACTTGTTTTCCAAACGTCTCTGGATTACCAAAAGCATCCAAATAATCATCTTGCAATTGGAATGCTAAACCCAAATTGAGTCCGAATTCATAAATTAAATCGGCATTTTCTTGAGTAGTATTAGCGATAATAGCCCCCATTTTCATGGCTGCAGCAACTAAAACTGCTGTTTTGTACTCAATCATTTTTAAATATTCTGGAATGGTTACATCGGTGCGTGTTTCAAAATCTACATCCCACTGCTGCCCTTCGCAAACTTCAAGTGCTGTTTTACTAAACAACTTGGCTAAATCTCTAAAAACTGCAGGTTCATATTGCTCAAAATATTGATAAGCCAAAATTAGCATCGCGTCTCCAGAAAGGATTCCTGTGTTGATATCCCATTTTTCATGAACCGTTTGATTGCCACGTCGCAAAGGAGCATCATCCATAATATCATCATGAACTAATGAAAAATTATGAAAAACTTCTACAGCCATTGCTGCAGCCAAAGCTTCTTTGCAATCTACATTAAAAACCTCGGCAGTCATCAATGTTAATATGGGACGCATCCTCTTCCCTCCTAACTTCAGGATGTATTGAATAGGGTCATAAAGGTTTTTAGGCTCTTTATCAACGGATTGACTCTCTAAATAATTAAGAAAAATTTCCTGATACTGCGAAATAGAATGCATAAAAAATAATTTTCGGCTAATTTACAGTATTCACACTGGATTACAAACACCACTCACGAATGAAATGTTAAAAAACCGTAAATACATTGGAAACTATTTTGGTGTTTAAAGTTTCCTTATTACATTTGCCAAAAAATTAACATTTCAAAATCGTCCTTAAAAACTTTTTAAGAACTAAAAAAAAATATTGCTATGGAAACAAAATGGACTATAGATTCAGATCAATCAGATGTATTAATAAAAATTAAACATTCAATTATAGCATACATCTCTGGAGCTACCAATAAATTCAAGGGCAATGTGGATTTAAAAAATGATAGTATAGAAAATGCTTGTATCGAATTTTCGTTAGACGTTAATTCTAAAGAAAACAAAATGGAGCAATTCGACACCTATTTAAAAATAAATGATTTTATAGAAACAGAACAATACCCAGTAATCAATTTCAAATCCACTTCTTTTCAAAAGGTCAATCAAAACATTAACTTCTTAAAAGGAAATCTAACAGTAAAAGACATCACTAGAGTCATTGAATTTGATACGGCATTTTTGGGGTATAATTTTTATAATGGGGTTCGAAAAGCTTCATTTGAAGTAAAAGGAACCATTAATAGAAGAGATTTTAATTTAAAAACCAATTCGATTTTCCAAAAAGACGGCATTATGATGGGACAAGATTTGCTCATCGAAGCCAATCTAGAATTCACTGCATAAACATTGAAAAAACAATGAAAGAGAAAATAATAAAAAAAGCAGGCGAACTATTTTTAAAACTTGGTTTTAAAAGCATCACTATGGATGATATCGCTTGTGAAATGTGTATCTCAAAAAAAACAATTTACAAATATTTCTGCAACAAAGAACTGTTAGTTGAAGAAAGTACAAATTTTATGCACAAAGAAGTGCATGAAACCATTAATACTATATTGAGCATGAAACTTAATGCTATCGAGGAAAATTTTAAAATCCGCGAAAAGTTCAGTGAGATGTTTCAATCATCCGTAGATTCTTCACCAATATACCAACTGAAGAAACATTATCCAGATATTTACAGTAAAGTGGTTCTTCGTGAAATTACAGAATGCACAATGTGGTTTAGAGATAATATCACAAGAGGAATAGAAAGTGGTTTATACAGAAAGGAACTCGATATTGAGGCTTATGTCCAGTTTTATTATACCTTAATATTCAGTCTTCATGAAAATACAAGCTCAGAAAAAGAAGCACAGCGATTGGAATTACAGGCTTTAGAATACCATACTCGAGCAATGTCCACTGATACTGGAATAATAGAACTAGAAAAACAACTACAAAACCCTAATACCAAATGAAAAAACTAATAATACTAACATTCTTAACTTTTGCCATAACAGCAAAATCACAGGAAACAACAAAATTAACGCTGAAAGATGCGATTAAATATGCCTTAGAAAATAAGGCCGATGCAAAAAAAGCAAAATTGAAAGTCGAAAATAGCGAATATCAAATTAATGAAGTTCGCTCGAGAGCCTTACCTCAAATTGCAGCAACGGGTACATTAAACTACAATCCAGTACTGCAAACAACAGTCCTTAACGGAAATTATTTTGGAGCACCTGGAACAACAATCCAAGCGAATTTTGGGCAAAAATGGAGTTCAACTGCTGGTGTTTCGTTAACACAAACTTTGTTCGACCAATCTGTTTTCACTGGTTTGAAAGCCGCTAGAACAACTCGAGAATTTTACCAAATTAACGACCAATTAACCGAAGAGCAAGTAATTGAAAGAGTCGCAAACAATTACTATCAAGTATATGTACTACGTCAAAAATTAGCATTATTAGAAAGCACCTTAGCAACAACAACCAAAGTTCGCGATATTGTAAAAGGACAATATGACAACGGATTGGCAAAAAGAATTGATTTGGATCGAATGACCGTCAACTTATCCAACATCAACACTCAAAAACAACAAATAACCAATGCGATACAATTACAAGAAAATGCATTAAAATTCTACATCGGAATGTCAATTGACACTCCAATCGAGATTCCGCAATCTGATTTTGAAGTGACGCCTGCTGCTATTTCATCGGCTCCAAACGCATCCAACCGTTCTGAGTTTTTGTTACTCAAGAAACAAGAAGAGCTATTAGAATTTCAAAAAAAATCGGTGATTGCAGGGTATTACCCAACACTTTCCCTATCTGCAAGCTATAATTATATTGGTCAAGGAGCTCAGATGCCTTGGTTCGAAAAACCTTCAAATAGCGTTTATTGGTCTGATTTCTCAGCAATTGGATTGAATTTGAGAGTTCCAATATTTGCAGGATTTGGTACAAAAGCAAAAGTAGACCAAGCCGACGTACAGCTAAGGTCCCTTAAAGAAGATATAAGCGACACACAACTAGCGCTAGATTTAGACTATAAAAATGCAAAAACTCAAATTGAGAACAGCATCATAACCATTCAAAATCAAAAAGAAAACATGAAATTAGCAGATGAAATTAGAAAAAACATCAATAATAACTTCATGCAAGGACTAGCATCATTAACCGACTTGCTAGACGCAGAAAACGCTTCTACACAAGCACAAAACAATTACACTGCAGCAATATTGGATTATAAATTGGCAGAAATAAAACTTATCAAATCAAAAGGTGAACTAAAATCATTAATAAACAACTAACATGAAGAAAATAATAACTACCGTACTTATCATTGTTGCTGCTCTGGCATTAATAGGATATATTTTAACGAAGAATAAAAAAGAAAACGAAGAGAAAATTGCTATTGTAGCCGAGAAAAATGCTAGCGTATCTGTAAAAGTAGCTACCGTAAATACAGAGGAAGTCAATTTGGATTTTGTAGCCAATGGGAACTTTGAAGCTAAACAAGAATTGCTTTTGACAGCTGAAAAATCTGGAAAAATAACTAATATACTTGTCAAAGAAGGTGATCGTGTAAGTGTAGGACAAACTTTGGCAATCATGAGAGGTGATGCAATAAACATCAATGCACAAGCTGCTGAAGCAACTTATCAAAATGCAAAAACAGATTACAGTCGTTTTGAAAACGCATATAAAACAGGTGGTGTAACCAAACAACAGTTGGACCAATCAAAAGTAATGATGACTAATGCTGAAGCGAATTACAGACAAGCCAAAATTAATATTGGTGATACTAGAATTAAAGCTCCAATAAGCGGAATTATCAATAAAAAATTCATCGAACTAGGTTCTATGCTGACTTCTATGCCTTCTACAAATTTGTTTGAAATTGTGAATACAAGTAAATTAAAACTGATTGTAGCGGTAAATGAATCTCAAGTAGCGAGTTTAAAAGTTGGCAACAACATTGCAGTATCGTCAAATGTATACCCTGGAAAAGAATTTCCGGGTAAGATTACTTTTATTGCACCAAAAGCAGACGGTACTTTAAACTTTCCTGTAGAAATCGAAATATCAAACAATACCAACAATGATCTAAAAGCAGGAATGTATGGTACTGCTTTGTTCAAATCGGCTCAACAAACACAATCATTAAAGGTAGTCCCAAGAAATGCTTTTGTAGGTAGCGTAAACAGTAATCAAGTATTTGTTGCAGTAAATGGTATTGCAAAGTTGAAAAAAGTTACTGCTGGAAGAATTTTAGGTGATCAAGTTGAAATCCTAGATGGTTTATCAGATGGAGAAATTGTCATTACAACAGGTCAAATCAACCTTCAAGATGGTAATGCAATAGAAGTTATTAAATAAGTTCCTTCTAATAATCAACAGATAAAAAACATATGAAATTAGCAGAAATATCCATAAAACGTCCCTCGTTAGTAATTGTATTATTTACAATTCTAATTCTAGGGGGAATATTCAGTTATAGTCAATTAGGCTATGAATTGATTCCAAAATTTGAGACCAATGTAATCACCGTCTCTACAGTCTACCCTGGTGCATCACCAAGTGAGATCGAAAACACCGTTACCAAAAAAATAGAGGATGCAATTTCGTCTTTAGAAAATATAAAAAAAATTGATTCTAAGTCATACGAAAGCCTTTCTATTGTATCGATAACATTGACATCAAATGCCAATGTTGACAACTCCATGAACGATGCTCAGCGAAAAATCAATGCCGTATTGAGCGACTTACCAGATGATGCTGACCCACCGTCATTAACCAAATTCTCTTTGAGTGATTTACCAATTATGACCATTGGTGCCAATGGAAAAATGGATGAAGCCGAATTTTTTGATTTAATTGACAAAAAAATTGCACCCGTTTTATCTCGTGTACAAGGGGTAGCACAAGTAAACATTATTGGTGGACAAGAACGTGAGATTCAAGTGAATCTTGATGCTACCAAAATGCAAGGTTATGGATTATCGGTACCACAAGTACAACAAATTATTTTGAGTTCCAATCTTGATTTCCCTACAGGAAACATTCAAACTCGTGAACAAAAAATATTAATTCGATTGGCAGGTAAGTACAAGAATGTCGACGAATTAAGAAACTTGATTATTTCTTCAAAAAACGGAGTTCAAATTCGTTTACAAGATATTGCAGACGTTCAAGATACTCAAAAAATTGCTGAAAAAATTGCTCGTATCGATGAAAAAAGTGCCATCGTATTACAAATTGTAAAACAATCAGATGCAAATGCTGTTGCCGTGAGTGAGCAATTGGTAAAAACGATTGCTGTACTAGAAGCAGACTACAAAACAAATGATGTTAAATTACAAATTGCAAAAGACAGTACGGTTTTCACACTTGAAGCGGCCGATTCTGTATTACATGATTTACTAATTGCAGTAATCTTGGTCGCCTTGGTAATGTTATTTTTCTTGCATAGTATTAGAAACTCATTGATTGTAATGGTTTCCATTCCTGCGTCATTAATCGCAACTTTCATCGGAATTTACCTTTTAGGGTACACCTTGAACTTAATGAGTTTATTAGGACTATCGCTAGTAGTAGGAATATTGGTCGATGATGCCATTGTAGTACTAGAAAATATTTATAGACACATGGAAATGGGTAAGAACCGTATTCGTGCTTCCTATGATGGAACGGCCGAAATTGGTGGAACGGTAACTTCGATTACATTGGTAATTGTGGTAGTATTTTTACCAATCGCCATGAGTAGTGGTTTGGTGTCAAATATTATTACACAGTTTTGTATGACAGTGGTGATTTCGACTTTATTATCCTTATTAGCATCATTTACTATTATTCCTTGGTTATCATCTCGTTTTGGAAAACTTGAACATATTGAAGGTAAAAACCTCTTTGGAAGAGTGATTCTTGGTTTCGAAAGTTACTTAACTCGTTTTACCAATTGGATTACTGAAATCTTACTATGGTGTTTGAATCATTATATCAGAACTATTTTAGTCGTATTGGTATTATTCTTCTCTTCTACCATGGGATTAGTGGGTGGTGGTTTTATTGGTGGTGAATTCTTTGCCGCATCCGATAGTGGTGAATTTTTGGTTCAAATCGAGATGCCAAAAGATGCCTCATTAGAACAGACTAACTTCATGACTCAAAAAGCAGAAGCTTTTTTAAAAACACAAGAATACGTTCACAGTCAAATTACGACCGTTGGACAAACTTCTGAAGGAATGGGAGGTACACAAGCAACTGCTTACAAAGCTGAGATTGATGTAAAAATGATCGAACAATCAGAACGTACAGATGATGCGTCTGTCTACGCTGCAAGAATCAAGCGTAAACTAGAAAAAGTTTTAGTTGGTGCTAAAGTAAAAACGGTTCCAGTAGGAATTCTTGGTACTGCAGAGGATGCGAAATTGGGATTAATTGTTACCGGCCCAAATGTGGAAAGCGCCATGAAATTTGCCAAATTAGCAGAAGCTGAATTACGCAAAATACCTGGAACTACAGAGATTAAATTGACCGTTGAAGACGGGAATCCTGAGATTAATGTACAAGTAGATCGCGATAAAATGTCTGCTCTTGGATTGACTTTGCAAACTGTTGGGATGACCATGCAAACGGCTTATAGTGGAAATACTGATGGTAAGTACCGCGCAGGTGAATATGAATATGATATTAACATCAAATACAATGCTTTTGACAGAAAAAACATTACTGATGTAAGTAATTTAATCTTTATCAATGACATGGGACAACAAATTAAATTATCCCAATTTGCTGCGATTACCGAAGGTTCTGGTCCAAGTAAATTAGAGCGAAGAGACAAAACGGCTTCTGTTACTGTGCAAGGTCAAAACATTGGAGTTTCTGCTGGAGCTGTTGTTACGCAATGGCAAGAGAAATTGGATAAATTAGAGAAACCAACTGGTGTAAATTACATTTGGGGGGGAGATCAAGAAAATCAGTCCGAAGGATTTGGTACTTTAGGAATTGCATTGTTGGCGGCGATTGTTTTAGTCTACCTTGTAATGGTTGGGTTATATGATAGTTTTATCCACCCGTTTGTGGTATTATTTGCTATACCGCTATCTTTTATTGGAGCAATGTTAGCCTTGGCTTTGACCAACAATTCATTAAATATCTTTACCATTTTGGGTATCATTATGCTTATTGGACTGGTTTGTAAAAATGCCATCATGCTTGTAGATTACACCAATCAACGACGTAAAGCTGGTGAAAGCATTAGAACTGCATTAATTCAGGCAAATCATGCTCGTTTGCGACCTATATTGATGACGACTATCGCCATGGTATTTGGTATGTTCCCTATTGCGTTGGCATCTGGAGCTGGAGCTGGATGGAAAAATGGACTTGCTTGGGTTATCATTGGAGGTTTAATCAGTTCATTATTCCTTACTTTAATTATCGTTCCTGTAATTTATGAAATCATGGAAAAAATAGTAGCAAAATTCTCTAAAGGAGATAAAATTGATTACGAAGCAGAAATGGTTTCCGATTATGTTCATAAAGAACTTAACGAAGATGGTATTAATCCAGAACACAATATGTAATTTTCGTTTTAAAATGCAAAAAAAGCCGCCTCAATTTATTTGAGGCGGCTTTTTTATTATATCAAAATGTCCCGTCCTGAAATAGCGATACACAAAAAGTATCCTTATGGAAAAACATGAAGAAACACGCTATGTTAAGCGTACGCAAAAAGATTACTCAATGTCTTTTAAATTACAAATTGTTCAAGAAATTGAACGAGGAATTACTACTATTTCTCAAGTTAAAAAAGAATACGGGATTCAGTCTCGGGCTACTATTGTGCAATGGTTACGAAAATTTGGTAACTTTGATTGGGAAAACCAAACACCATTCACTATGTCAAAGGGACCAGAACAAAAGATAATGGAGCTTGAAGC